>JALOLF010000093.1 GCA_025456085.1 Acidimicrobiales bacterium | reverse complement strand
CGAGGTGGTGTCGACCGCCTCGTCGTCGGAGGGTTCGGTCCCGGTCGGCGACGACACCACGATGGGCTGCACCTCCGGAGGCGGGTCGGCCACGAAGGGGTCGGCGGCGAGCACCACGGCTGCGGTGGCCGGCAGGGCGAGCAGAGCCAGGAGCCAACGGGAGTCGCGCACCTCTCCATGATGGACGCGGCCGGTGGGCGCATGTCGGGGCGAGCCTGCAGAAGTCATGCCGCCACCGGCTGGGGGGCCAGGCGGCGGCCGACCTCCAGCAGCGCCCCGACCTGACGGGCGGCGTGCTCGAGCAGGTCCCCGGTGCGGTCCACGGCCTCCTCCAGCGTGCGGGGCCGATCGAGGATCGAGGTGTAGGCGTCGATGCCGCAGGTCGACGCCAGGTCGTGTCCTGCACCCAGGGTCCCGGCGAGCGCGATGACCGGCACGCCCAGCGACCGGGCCCGTCGGCCCACCTCGGCCGGGATCTTCCCGTTGGGGGTCTGGCCGTCGAGGGAGCCCTCGGCGGTGATCACGACGTCCGCCTCGGCCAGTCGACGGTCGAGGTCCAGGCCGTGCAGGGTCACCTCGAACCGGGGCCGGAGTCGGGCCCCGCAGATGGCCGACAGCCCGGCACCGAGTCCGCCCGAGGCGCCGCCGCCGGGCACCGTGCGCAGGTCCCGGCCGAAGGTGCGCTCCAGCAGGTCGGCCCAGCGGGCCAGGGCGCGGTCCAGCAGGTCGACCGAGCGGGGGTCGGCGCCCTTCTGCGGGCCGTAGACGCGGGCCACCCCCGTCGGCCCGCACAGCACGTTGGTCGGGTTGCAGGCCACGACGACGTCGGTGTCGGCGAGGCGGCGGTCGAGGCCGGTCGGATCGATACGTCGGAGCGTGACGAGGGGTGCTGCGCCGAGTGCCAGCTCCCGGCCCTCGGCGTCGAGGAGCCGTGCCCCGAGCGCGACGGCCATCCCCGCACCGCCGTCGCTGACGCCCGAGTCGCCGCAGCCGACCAGGAGCCGGCGGGCGCCCAGATCGAGCGCGTGGCGGATCAGCTCGCCGACCCCCGCACTCGTTGTCCACCGGGGATCGCGCCGCTCACGGGGGACGAGACGCAGGCCTGCGGCGGCCGCGATCTCGAGCACGGCCGTGACCGGCTCGCCGGGCAGCAGGCCGATGGTGGCGTCGACCGGCTCACCGAGCGGGCCGGTGACCGAGACCCGGTGCAGGGTCCCCGCGGCGGCGTCGACCATGCCGGCGGTGAATCCCTCGCCGCCGTCCACGAGGGGCAGGCGGTCGATGTGGGCGTCGGGCAGACTGCGGCGCAGTCCGGTGGCGATGTGCTCGGCCACCTCGACGGGGCCGAGGCTCTCCTTGAACCCCGACGGAGCGACGAGGACGTGGAGCGGACGGGCGGTGGGCGAGGGGGTGTGCGGGTACATGGTCGGGGTCCTCTCGGGTGGGTGTGCTCAGCGGTGGTGGGTCGTGCGGGGTCGGTGATCGGTCAGTCGTCGTCGGGCTCCGCCTCCTCGTCCCGGGGCTCGTCGAGCTCGTCGGCCGGGTCGAGCGGCTCCACGGGTGCCTCGAGTGCGAGCGGTGCGTCGAGCTCGACCGGTGCTCCGGTGTCGAGGGTGGCGGGCGTGTCGTTCGTGGCGGCCTGCGCCTCGGGTGGGGGCGGCGGCGCCGTCGACGGGTCGGTCGTGGCCGCCACGCCGATCGCCTCGGCGTCGTCGAGGGCGGCGGGCGTGTCGGGCCGCGGTGCGCCCGGCGTGGTGGGCGCGGTGGGCGGCGCCGGTGCCCAGCGAGGGCGGTCACCCGGATCTGCCGTGGTGCCGGCGGCGTCGATCTCCGCGCCGTCGAGCGCCGCGGAGCCCTGGCTCGGCGTCCCGTGCAGGGGCAACCCCAGCGCGGGCCACACCCCGAAGGCGAACAGGGCGAACAACGCCAGGTGGGCGGGGAGCAGGCGGCTGCTCAGCCGGCGCAGGTCAGCGGGACCGTAGGCGCCGTCGAGCCGGGCGAACAGCGCGACCGGCTTGGCGCTGGCCGGCAGCGTGATGCAGTAGCCCGCCGCGGCGGTGGAGAGGAAGGCCACGGCCGTGGGGTCGAGGCCGGCGCTCAACCCCACGGGGACCACGATCGGGATCAGCACCGAGGAACGGGCGGTGCGACTGGTGACCACGAGGTGGGCCAGCAGGGAGACGCCGAGGATGGCCAGCACCACGACCAGGGTCGGTGCGTCGGTGACCGGACGCAGCGCGCCCGCGGCGAGGGCGTCGGCGGCGCCGGTGTCGACCAGGGCGTCGGCCAGCACCAGCGACGCGAGCAGGAACACGACCAGGTCCCAGGACACGGCGCGCCCGGCGTCGCCCGCCGACAGCACCCGCACCCGTCGGGGGCCGAGCGTGAGGAGGGCGACAGCGCCCAGCACCAGGACGCCGGCGGATATCCCGTGCCACGGCTCGGTGACCCAGCCGAGGAGGAGGGCGACCAGCACCGCCCGGACCACGCCATCGGCGTGGGTCCCGCCCGCCGGCGGGCGCGATGCCGTGGCGAGGGCGTCGTGGTCGAGCGGGCGCCGGCGCTCCTCGGCGGTCAGGAAGGTCCGCAGGATCGTGGTGCAGGCGAGCGCGGCGCTGGCCGCGGCGACGGGCACGCCGAGCAGCGCCCAGGTCGCGAAGCCCGGTGCCGGTGCTCCCTGCTCGGCCAGCAGCTGCACCGTCACCAGGTGGGCGCCCGCGCCCAGCAACGACGCCACCGCCGTGAACAGCACCACGACGGGCAGCAGCAGCGACAGCGCCCGGCTCACCCGTCGGTCGCCGAGCGCGCCGGCGAGCGAGGTGTGGACCGGCACCAGCAGCGCAGCGCGGCCCGAGGTGCTGGGGATCACGAAGGCGGTCGCCCCGACGGCCAGCGTCGACCACCAGAACAGGCCGCGCACCGTGCGGGCCCGACGAACCGTGTGGGCCACGAGTCGAGCCGGCAGCGTGGTGCGGTCCACCGCTGCGGCCAGGGCGAACGCGCCCACGAGCAGCCAGGTGGTGGGGTTGGTGGCGGGAGCCACCGCCGTGGCCGGATCGACGATCCCCGCCACCACCAGCAGCGCCACGGCGCCCAGCGCCACCTTCGTCTCGTCGAGCCGGGTGGTGGCCCACAGGCCGGCGGTGGCGAGGAAGACGGCGAGCGTCAGGCGGGCGTCGGTGCCGTCGAGGCCCGGAAGCAGCCAGGCGACGGCCGTGCCGGCCAGGAGCACCAGCGCGGCGCGCTGCACCTCGGCCGGCCGCCGTGTGGTCGGCGTCCGGCGAACCGGCGGTGACGGCAGGGTGACGAGAACGTTGCAGCGATCCATGGCCGAGAGGATCGGCGGGCCGGGTGAACCGCAGATGAGGCCCGGATGAGAGTTCTCTCACCACCCCCAGGCGGGAGCGTCGCCGGCCGACAGCGCCTCGAAGCGGACCCCGACGGCGTCGAGCGAGCCCGATGCGGCCCTGCGCACCGCATCCACGATGGCCTCGTGCTGGGCCGCCTCGGCCTCGCGGCCCATCGACCCCAGGAAGCGGGCGGACCGTTCGAGTGGGGACTCGGCGAAGGGCAGGCCCAGCGTCTCGCGTCCGTGGTGGAGGGTGCGGCCGTCGGCCGGGACGTGGAAGCGGGGGATCTCGATGCGCCGCATCGAGGACTGCTCGGCCTGCCCGGCGCGCCGAGCCACCTCGGCGTCGTCGCGCAAGGCGGGAGGTACGTCGTGGTGCACCCAGGCGAAGGCGTCCTCGCGCCGGCCGGTGGACGCCAGGTACCCGGGTGTCACCGACCGCTCGATGGCGTCGCCGTAGGCGCGTGACGTGCGCAGCAGCACCCGGGGGGTGGTGTCGGTGAACACCTCGAGAGGCAGGCCGTGTCGGCGCACCAGGGCGTAGGCGGCGTGGAAGCCCTCGCACAGGTCGGTGGCGATCTCGTCGGCTTCCCGGGCCCAGCTCCCGACGATCTCGGGACGCATCCGGCCCCGTGTGGCCGACTGCGGCCGGGGCCGCACGCCGTCGGTGCCCACGTCGACCCACGGGCGGGCCATGCCGGTGAAGTGCTCCGCCGCCAGCCCGCAGCGGTCCACCTCGCCCGGGACGGGCAGCCAACCGGTGGCGAGCACCGACGGTGCCGAGTCCCCGGGGCCCTCGTCGCCGGCTCGTCGGGGACGCAGCAGCACCTCGGCGTCCACCACCACCGGGTGGGAGCCGTCGCAGCGGATGTTGGCGGCGTGCAGATCGCCGCCTCCCAGCAGGTGGGCGACGCACACCAGCATGCCGCTGCGGATGCGGAAGGCCCGTCGATCGTCACCGTCGGGAACCGGCCCGTGGGGTACGTGGCGCATCCAGCCGTGGTCGCCGCGGTCCACGACGTCGACCGCGATCAGCTGGCGGTCCCGGGACAGACCGTCCAGCCACGTCACGAGAGCCGCGAAGGCGCGGTCCATCCCGACCGATCGGTCCTTGTAGACGACCACGGGTCCGTGCTCGTCGCCGACCTCGATCGTGGTGCGGATGACCGGCCGGACCGTGGCCACCGGGAGGCGAAGACCGAACCGGTCCCGGAGCACGGGCGCGTCCCGGGACAGACGCCGCACGAACGAGACGGCGCGCTCGCACCAGTCGTCGACCACCAGGTCGAGGACAACTCCCAGCGCCGGGATGTCCGCCGCAACGTCGTCGAGGCCACCGGCGACCAGCGCGGCCTCGAACACGTCGGCGTCATCATGGGTGTGGCGGGTGAAGTGCCGCCGCAGTGGTGCGCGCCGGAAGGCGTCCAGCAGGCTGGGCGCGGCCACGAACCCCAGCTCGTCGTCGAGTCCGGCGAGGAGCCCGTCGAGGGCGGCGGGGGTCAGCACGCGACCCGCCTCGGGCGCCAGGCCGGCCAGCTCCCGGCGTGCGGCCGCGCGCCACGGCTCGAGCGCCGCGACGAACGGCACCCGTCCCGGGCTCACCGGCACGGGTTCAGTAGCACATGCGCGACAGGGTCAGCGGGAAGTTCCAGCCCGTCCCGTAGTTCAGCGGCTGGGGCTGGTACTTGGCCAGCGACACCCGCGGGGTCGGCACCGCCCCGCCTGTGGCGCTGAACCCGGACACCTCGTCGCCGCCCATCGCGTCGAGGGCCTCGGCCGCCGCGGCATCGGGGATGCGATAGCCGTCGAGGTCCTCCTTCGGGATGAAGAACACCGCCGAGCCGATCGCGATGAGGGCGCCAGGGACTGCTTCGTCGCTCATGTCCACCTCCTGTGGTGTGGGGGTCGATCCCGCCGCCTCCCCAGGACGGGCGGATCCGGGTGTGGTTACACACCACACTGGGGCGATGCCTGCCCGAGACCGACGTGCCGACCGCCCCTCCGCCCCTCCGATCGCCGCTGGGCGCCGTCGCTTCCTCGCCCTCGGCGGCGTGACGCTGCTGGGCGTCGCCCTCGGCGGCTGCGGCACCGATGGCGCCGACGACGCCGGTGACGCGCCGGCCGACACGTCCCCGGGGGCGTCCGCTGCACCCTCCAGCACCGCCGCGACGACGGACCAGCTCCCCACTGCGCTGCGCGCCGCGGACTTCGAGGGGCTGGGCACCTGCGTGCTGCTCCCCGAGAAGACCGCGGGGCCGTTCCCGCTCGACGAGCAGTTCGAGCGACGTGACGTGAGCGAGGGTGTGCCCGGCCACCCGGTGCGCCTCGGCCTGCGTGTCGTCGACGAGACGTGCTCGCCGGTGCCCGGCGCGGCGGTGGAGATCTGGCACTGCGACGCCACCGGCGACTACTCGGCCTTCGCGGACGGCGGTGGCGGCAAGGACGCGGGTCCGGGCACGACGTTCCTGCGCGGCACCCAGACGTCCGACGAGGCGGGGATCGTCGAGTTCCTCACGATCTACCCGGGCTGGTATCGGGGCCGGGCCGTGCACGTCCACCTGCGGGTCCACCTCGGCGGTGGTGTCGTGCTCACCAGCCAGCTGTTCTTCGACGAGGACTACACGGCCGGCGTCCACGCCGACGAGCCGTACGCCGAGTTCGGCCCTCCCGACACGTCCAACGCCGAGGACCGCATCGCCGGCGACCCGCAGCGCGAGGGAACCCTCCTGGCGCTGCGGGCGGCGGACACCGCCGGCGGCGCCGGCACGCTCGCCCTCGTGAACCTCGGCATCGCCACGAGCTGATCCCCCGACCCTCTACGCTCCCGGCGATGCGAGCCCGCTTGTGTGCACTGGGCGACGTGCTGCGCGACGTGGTGGTGGCCAACCGCGACGCGGGCCTGGCCATGTCGACGGTGGAGGGGAAGACGACGGCGGACACGATCTACGGCATCGACCGGGTGGCCGACGAGGCCCTCGTGGCGTGGTTCGAGCGGCACTGGCCCGACGTCCTCGTCGTGTCCGAAGGGCTCGAGGCGCCGGTCGCCGTCGGCACGCCGCGCTGCACCGTCATCGTCGACACCATCGACGGGACGCGGGGCCTCATGTACGACAAGCGCTCGGCGTGGGTGCTGGCCGCCGTCGCGCCGCTCGGCGGCCGGTCGGGCGACGTCGTGGCGGCGGCCATGACCGAGATCCCGACGACCAAGCAGTGGGCCGCCGACCAGTTCTCGGCGACCCGCGGGGATGCGGCGCAGGGCCGGGCCGTGCACGCCGAACGGCTCGACGTGCGCAGCGGCCGTCGGGCGCCGCTCACGGTGCGGCCGTCGCAGGCGACGACGCTCGAGCACGGTTGGGCGTCGTTCGCCCGGTTCTTCCCCCCGGCCAAGGTGCTCGTGGCTGCGTTCGAGGAGCGGTTGTGGCACGAGCTCTACGGCGAGGTGCCCGAGGATCTGGCGGTGTTCGACGACCAGTACGTCTCGACCGGAGGCCAGCTCGCCGAGCTGCTGGTCGGTCACGACCGGATGCTCGGTGACGTGCGTCCCCTGGCCTTCGCCGAGCTGGGTCTGGCTTCGGCCGTCACGTGCCACCCCTACGACATCTGCACGGCGCTCCTGCTGGAGGAGGCGGGCGGCGTCGTGACCGACCCGTGGGGCGATCCACTCGACGTGCCCCTCGACACCACGACCGCCGTGGCCTGGGTCGGGTACGCGAACCCGCGGCTCGCGGCGCTGCTGGGTCCGGCGGTGCGTGCGGCGGCCGAAGCCACCTTCCCGGGGGCCCACCGTGGCTGAGCGCAAAGCCGCTCGGCCGGAGGTGCCCGCCCTGACCGGCGTGGACCTCACCGACCTGGACCGCTTCGTGGACGGCTTCCCCCACGACGCGTTCACCGTGCTGCGTCGCGAGGCGCCGGTGTGCTGGCACCCGGCCACGGCCCACACCCCCGGGGGTGAGGGCTTCTGGGTGGTCGCTCGCCACGGCGAGGCGGTTGCCGTCGCCGGCGACGCCGAGACGTTCTCGTCGGCGGGCGGCGGCGGACGTGACGGGGGCGGGACCCTCATCGAGGACCTCCCCTCCGGGTTCGCGGCGGGTGTGCTGCTCAACATGATGGACGATCCCCGTCACCAGCGGATCCGCAAGCTGCTGACCCCGGCCGTGGCCCCCCGGGCGCTCGCCGCCATGGAACCCGAGCTGCGGGCCCGCAGCGAGACCATCGTGCGCGCCGCCGTCGAGCGGGGGACGTGCGACTTCCTGGTGGACGTGGCCGCGGAGCTGCCGCTGCAGGCCATCGCCCGCCTGCTGGGCGTTCCCCAGGAGGACCGCCACGATCTCTTCGCCTGGGCCGAGGCGACGCTCGACTACGACGACCGGGAGCTCGGTCAGACCGGCGAGCGATCCGCGGCGGCCGCGGCGGCGATGTTCGGCTACGGCACCGGGCTCATCGAGCGGTGCCGCCGCGAGCCCGGCGACGACATGCTCTCCACGCTGGTGCGGGCGCGCATCGCCGGCGACGCCCCGGGTGCGGGTGAGGAGCCCCTCACGGAGCTCGAGCTGCAGATGTTCTTCAACCTGCTCATCGCCGCCGGCTCGGAGACCACCCGGAACTCCCTCGCCATCGGCGTCGCCGCCCTCGTCGAGCATCCCGAGCAGTGGGCCGCACTGCGAGCCGACCGGTCGTTGCTGCCGGGCGCGGTGGAGGAGCTGCTGCGGTGGTCCTCGTCGACCACGTACAACCGGCGCACCGCCACCCGCGACACGGAGCTGGCCGGCGTGCGCGTCGCCGCCGGCGACAAGGTGACCCTGTGGTGGGCGTCGGCCAACCGCGACGAGCGCGTCTTCGTCGACCCCTTCCGCTTCGACATCGAGCGCTCGCCCAACCGTCACCTGGCCTTCGGCCACGGCAGCCACTTCTGCCTCGGTGCCGCGCTGGCCCGGCTCGAGATGCGGCTCCTGCTCGACGTGCTCGCCGACCACGTCGTCGAGATCGAGATCGCCGGTCCACCCGAGTGGGTGCGCTCCAACAAGCACACGGGCCTGCGGCACCTGCCGGTGCGCCTGCACCCGGCCGGTACCATCGGCACCCGTGGGTAGACAGCGCGACGCGTCGTCACGGGCAGCGGCATCGACGGAGCTGGACGATCTGCGCCCGTACCTCGACCTGGCCCGCGAGATCCGCGCCGAGGTGGAGCGCCTCGCCGCCGACGACGCCACCGACGGCGACGCGTTGGCCCGGGCCTTCGAGGAGATCCCCCGCCGTGAGCGGGTGCAGGTGGCACGAGACGTCTTCGCCCGGCTGCCGGCCGAACGGCAGTGGGAGCTGCTCGCCGCGTTGTACGGCGACGACGACCTGCGAGCCTTCCTGGCCGAGGAGCACGCCGCTCGCCTGGCCGTGCTGCGACGCAACGAGGCGTGGCGTCCGGTGGTGCGTGCCGCCCGCCTCGAGCACCGCCTGGACACCACGACGCTGCCGCCCGGGGCGCCGCTCACGCTGGGCCTGTTCCGATCGGTCGACACCCGGCCGGCACTCGTGCGGGGCCAGCGGTCCGACACGTGTGCCCGACAGCTCGTGCTGCGGGCGACGGCCGTGCCGGGGGAGCTGCACGTGCTCGACGACGTGTTCAACCCCCGGGGTGGGCTGTTCGTGACGGGGGAGTACGACGAGCGGGTGTGGCGGGAGGACCGTCTGCCCGGGCATGCCATCGTACGGGTGGGAGCCATCACCGACCGGGGCACGGGCGCGCAGCTCGAGCCGACCGTCTACCCGGGTGCGCGAGTCGACTTCGAGGTCGCCGGCCGCCTCATCGAGGGACGGCTGCACGTCGGCTTCGTGGTGCTGGGCGACGACGACCTCTTCGCCGACGGCTCCTGACGGCCCCCGGTGCGGACCCGGCCGCGCACCGCCGCGATATCCGGACGCCGGGCACCACCGCGCGGGCGTACGCTCGGCGCCGACGGCCAACCCCAAGGCGGTGCAGCAACGATGGGATCCCTCGGCGTTCTGATCCTGGTCCTCGGCGTGGCGGCGGTGGTGGCGCTGGTGGCGCTCCAGTGCTTCCACCTCATCGGCCCCTCCGAGGTGGGGCTCGTCACCAAACGCGTCGGCCGCAAGATCGACGGCGACCAACTCGTCGCCCTGAACGGCGAGGCGGGCTACCAGGCCGACCTGCTGATGCCCGGCCTGCGCTTCAAGCTGTGGCCGGTGTTCCGGGTGGAGCGCTTCCCCTGGGTCCAGGTGCCGCCCGACCACATCGGCCTCGTCATCGCCCAGGTCGGTGCCGCCATCCCCACGGGCGCCAAGTCCGCGGTGTACCGCCCGGAGTTCGGCAGCTTCGCCGACGTGCGCACGTTCCTGTCCAACGGCGGCCAGCGCGGTGTGCAGCGCCCGGTCCTGCCGCCGGGCACCACGGCCCCCATCCACCCCGTGGGGTTCGTGGTCATGACGAGCCCCCAGATCTTCGGCAAGGTGGTGTCGGAGACCACCCGCTCCGCCGTCGACCAGGTGAGCGACATGGCGCTGCGGGTCACCCACATCACCCCCCAGGGCGACCGCGACATCGTGGGTGTGGTGACCACGCTCGAGGGCCCGCCGTCGGCTGACATCGCCAGCCGCATCGGCGGCTTCAACGACGTGTCGGCCATGGAGCAGTCCGGTGGCGGCTCGGCCACCCAGATCATCCAGGCCGTGCTCAAGGCCAAGAACAACCTCCACGACAACTACCAGGACTACCAGGCCTTCCTCGACGCCGGCGGCTGCATCGGCCTGCAGCACGACCCGCTCCTGTACGGCTCCTACCTGTTGAACCCGTTCCTGGTGCGCGTCGAGCTGCGCGAGATGCTCGTCGTACGCCAGGGCGAGGTGGCGGTCATCAAGTCCTACGTGGGCCTGCCCACCGAGGACACCTCCGGCGAGGAGTTCAAGTTCGGCTCCATCGTGAAGCCCGGCCACCAGGGCATCTGGTCCGAGCCGCTGCGCACGGGCAAGTACACGCTCAACCCCCGCATCTACGAGGCCGAGATCGTGCCCACCTCGATCCTCACCCTCAACTGGTCCCACGTCACCAGCGAGGCCCACAGCCTCGACGCCCGTCTCGCTCCCATCGACGCCAAGAGCAAGGAGGCGTTCAACTTCAGCATCGACCTGCAGGTGCAGATCCACGTGCCCGACACCCGGGCCCCCAAGGTCATCTCCATGGTGGGCACCATGCAGAACCTGGTCAACGAGGTGTTGCAGTCGGCGGTGGGCAACTACTTCCGCAACAAGCTCCAGACCCTCGGTGCCACCGAGTTCATCGAGAAGCGCGACGAGGTCCAGAGCGCGGCCGAGGGCTACATCCAGCAGTACCTGTCGCGCTACGAGGTGGAGACCCGCGGCGTCTACATCCAGGACGTCATCTTCCCCGCCGACCTCGTCGAGGTGCTCACCAGCCGGGAGATCGCGGCGCAGGAGCGCGAGACGTTCGGCCAGCAGCGCTCCGCCCAGGAGGCGCGCGTCTCGCTCGAGCAGCAGCGCGGCGTGGCCGACATGCAGGCAGAGCTGGCCCAGGCCAACGTGTCCATCGACATCGAGAGGTCCCGCGCCGAGGCGGCCCGGGCCCGGGCCGAGGGCGAGGCGGCGGTCATCACCACCACCGGCCAGGCCGAGGCGACCCGAACCCAGGCCATCGGCAACGCCACCGCGGCGGCGGAGGAGGCGCTGGGCCTGGCCCGGGCCAAGGGCTTCGACGCCCAGCGCCGTGCCATCGGTCCCCAGCAGACGGCCATGGTGGCCGCGTTGCGGGAGGTCGGCGCGGGCCACGTGAAGATCGTCCCCGACATCCTCGTGGGCAGCGAGGGCGGTGTCCTCGGGGGACTGGGGGCCCTGCTCATGAAGTCCCTCGCCACCGGCAACGGCGATCACGGTGCCGACCAACCCGTGGTGCCCGGGCCCGTCGAGGTGCCTGCCGTTCCGGTCGTGGTGGAGGGCGACGCCGGCTCGGATCCCGACGCGCCGGAGCGGCCGCGGCAGTAGGGTCGCCACATGTCCACGACCGAGGACCAACGTGTCGCCGAGGTGGATCCTGCGGCGAACCTGGCGGCCCGCCGCCACCGCCTCGAGCCCGGCGGGGCCTGGGTCGGGCCCTTCGCGCACCTGGCCGCCGAGCGGGCCCGTCTCGGGTCGTTGCGTTGGGAGCACTTCGAGGCCCGCCAGCTCGGCGCCACCCTCGGCGCGGAGATCTCGGGGATCGACCTCGCCGTCGAGCCGCCCCACGAGGTCGTGGCCGAGCTGCGCCGGGCGCTGCTCGACTACAAGGTGCTGTTCTTCCGGGACCAACCGCTGACCCCCGAGCGCCACGTGGCGTTCGCCCGCCGCTTCGGCGAGCTGGAGGTGCACCCGTTCCTGCCCGGCGCCGCCGGGAACCCCGAGCTCGTGCGGTTCGAGAAGGACGCCGAGGTCGCCGGCTACGAGAACGTGTGGCACCACGACGTGACCTGGCGCGAGCACCCGTCGATGGGTGCCGTGCTGCATGCCGTGTCGGTGCCGGCCGTCGGTGGCGACACCCACTTCGCCGACATGTACGCCGTGTACGAGGGCCTGGAGCCCGAGCTGCGTCACGAGCTCGACGGCCTGAGCGCCGTGCACGACTTCATGAAGGCCTTCGGTGCCAGCGTGCCGCCCGACCGGCTCGAGGAGACCCGTGCCCGGTATCCGGAGGTCGTGCACCCCGTGGTGCACACCCACCCCGAGACGGGCCGGCGCGCGCTCTACGTGAACCGCGTGTTCACCCGGGAGATCGTGGGTCTCGACGCCGATGCGTCCGCCGCGCTGCTGGACCGGCTGTACCGGGAGCCCGACAACCTCGAGTACCAGGTGCGGTTCCGCTGGGAGGACGACTCGGTCGCCTTCTGGGACAACCGGGCGGTCCAGCACTACGCCGCGAGCGACTACTTCCCCGACAGCCGGATCATGGAGCGGGCCAGCATCGTGGGTGGTCGGCCGGCCTGACGGTTGCGTGCCGGCCGCCTGCCGCTATACCCTGGGGGGTATGTGCATGCGGACTTCCTGCCCCACCTGTCAGCGTCCGACCTTCGCCGGTTGCGGCGCCCACGTCGAGCAGGTGCTCGGCGACGTGCCCCCGGCGCAGCGTTGCCGGTGCGCGGCCTCGCCACGCCGGTGATCGCAGCCGTTCCCCGGTAGGCTGCGCCGCCGACGAGGAGGACGCACATGCCGGTCGAGGGGGAGTACGAGCCGAGTCCGTGGGAGCCGATCGCGGACCAGGTGCGGGAGTTCGAGGAGAGCGGCGGTACCGCCGGCAACACCCTCGAGGGCAAGCCCTGCATCATCCTGTGGACCAGGGGTCGGCGGTCCGGCAAGGTCCGCAAGACCCCCCTCATGCGGGTCACCGACGGTGCGGGCTGCTACGCGGTCGTCGCCTCGATGGGTGGCGCCCCCCAGCACCCGGTCTGGTACCACAACCTCGTCGCCAACCCCGACGACGTGGCCCTGCAGGACGGCGCCGAGCTGCGTGACTACCACGCCCGTGACGTCACCGGCGACGAGAAGGCGACCTGGTGGGCCCGTGCCACCGAGGTGTGGCCCGACTACGACAACTACCAGGCCGCCACCGACCGGGTCATCCCCCTGGTGGTGCTCGAGCCGCGGGCCTGACCGGCCCAGGTCGGCGATGGACCCGACCACCATCACCCTGCACCCGCGGTTCCACGTCGGGCCCGTCGATCCCCGGATCTTCGGCGGGTTCCTCGAGCACATGGGTCGCGCCGTGTACGAGGGCGTGTACGACCCGGGCAGCGCCCACGCCGACGAGCACGGGTGCCGAGCCGACGTGCTCGACGCCCTACGCCGGCTCGACCTGAGCGTCGTGCGCTACCCGGGCGGGAACTTCGTGTCCGGGTACCACTGGCGCGACGGCGTCGGCCCTGTCGAGCAACGCCCGACGGTGCGCGAGCTGGCCTGGCAGAGCATCGAGCCCAACACCTTCGGCACGGAGGAGTTCCTGGCCCTGTGCGCACGGATGGGCTGGGAGCCGATGCTGGCGGTGAACCTGGGCACGGGCAGTCCCGAGGAGGCCCGGGACTGGGTGGAGTACTGCAACAGCCCCGCCGGCACCCGCGACGCCGACCTGCGGGTCGCCAACGGCCACCGCGAGCCCCACGGCGTACGGCTGTGGTGCCTGGGCAACGAGATGGACGGTCCCTGGCAGCTCGGCCACGTGCCCGCCGGGCAGTACGCCGTGCGCGCCCAGCAGGCCGCCAAGATGATGAAGGACGTCGACCGCGCCATCGAGACGGTGGTCTGCGGCTCCTCCGGCGTGTGGATGCCCACCTTCGGCGCCTGGGACCGCGAGGTGCTCACCTACCTCGGCGAGGACGCCGACTACATCAGCCTGCACCGCTACGTCGACAACCACGCCGACGACACCGCCGACTTCCTCGCCGTGGGGGCGTCGGTCGACCGCCAGATCGAGCAGATCGACGCCGTGTGCCGGGCCGTGCAGGCCGAGCGCAGCGACGGGGGACGCCGCCACGCGAAGCGGGCCCTGCTGTGCTTCGACGAGTGGAACGTCTGGTACAAGAACCTCGACATGGACGGCGCGGGCACCTTCGCCCCGCATCTCATCGAGGAGATCTACGACCTCGAGGACGCCCTCGTGGTGGCCGGGTTCCTGAACAGCTTCGTGCGCCACGCCGACGTCGTGAAGATCGCCAACCTGGCCCAGCTGGTCAACGTCATCGCGCCGCTCGTGACCCGCGGCGACGAGCTGCTCGTGCAGACGATCTTCCACCCCTTCGCCATGATGTCGAGCCGGCGCGACGGGGTCTCGCTGCGCACCGGCGTCGAGGGTCCCACCTACGAGGCGCGCACCAACGGGACCGTGGCGTACCTCGACGCCAGCGCCATCCTGGGTGCGGACCGGCTGCACGTGTTCGCCGTGAACCGGTCCCTCGCCGAGACCGCGCCGGTCCACGTCGAGCTGCTGGGACGGTCGCTCACCGGTGTGGCCGACGCCGAGCTGCTCACCGGCCCGGACCCGAAGGCGGTCAACACCTTCGAGGCACCCGGTGTCGTCGCGCCGGTGCGCATCGACGACCGGGTCCGGGTGCGCGACGGCGTCGCCTCGCTCGAGCTCCCCCCGCTGTCGTTCGTCGCGCTGTCGCTGGCCCTGACGACGAGCTGATCGTCGGCGGTCGGCGTCGCGTCGTCAGCGGCGCGGTGCGGGGCAGGCGGCCCCGCCGCGGCGGGCCCGCCGCAGGAGCCAGAACCCGTACCCGGTGCCGCCGAGCCACAGCACCGAGACGATCGTTCCGGCCAGCCAGGTGTGGTCGGCGACGGCACCGCCGACGGCGGTACCACCGAGGACCGCGGTCAGCACGGCCAGGGTCAGGGGCAGGTGGCAGGGGCAGAGCACGAACGAGCCGAAGACCCACCACCGACCGCGCCGCTCCAGCGTCGGCTCGGGAACGGCGACGGCCGAGCGGGCGGCGGGGAAGGTGTCCAGGGTCACGACGCCAACCTACCGGCCGGGAGCGTCGCGTCCTCGGCGCCCGGCAGGTTGACATCCGCCTGAGGGTGGGTCAGCGTGCTGATCGAGGGGGTGGTTCGCATGAGCGAACAGGTCGACGTGCACATGCGGGACAGCGACGCGTTCTCCTGGTACATGGAGGACGACCCGCTGCTGCGCTCGACCGTCGTGAGCGTGTTCGTGCTCGAGCGCGCGCCGGACTGGCCCCGCCTCGAGGAGCGTCTCGAACGGGCCAGCCGCCAGACGCCGGGGCTGCGCCACAAGGTGGTGGAAGCGCCGATGCGCCTGGCGACGCCCCGCTGGGTCGTCGATCCGGACTTCGATCTGTCCTGGCACGTCCGGCGGTTCCAGGTGGCACCGCCGCGGGACCTGGCCTCGGTGCTCGACCACGCCCGCCGGATGGGCATGGCCGGGTTCGACCGGGACCGGCCCCTGTGGGAGTACACGTTCCTCGAGGGTCTCGACGACGGGCGCTGCGCGGTCGTCATGAAGCTCCACCACTCGCTCACCGACGGCGTGGGCGGCATGGAGCTGGCCAGGCTGCTGTTCGACGTCGAGCCCGACCCCGGCGACCTCGGCCCCATGCCGCCGGCTCCCTCGGGCGAGCACCTCGGCACCGTGGAGCTCACCCGCGACGCGCTCGCCTACGACTGGTCTCGCCTGTTCGACTTCGCCAGGCACCGTCTGGGCGCAGCTCCCGGTGACCTGGCCCAGGTGCTGCGGCACCCCGTGACGACGGCGGGTGACCTGTTGGAGACGGCCCGCTCGGTGGGCCGCACGGTCGAGCCCGCCAACGACACCTTGTCGCCGGTGATGACCGAGCGCCACCTGTCCTGGCACTACGACGTCGTGGAGCTCCCCCTCGACGAGCTGCGTGCGGCGGCGAAGTCGGTGGGGTGCTCGCTCAACGACGGCTTCCTGGCCGGGATCGGCGGGGGACTGCACCGCTACCACGAGCGGCACGGCGCCGACGTCGACGAACTGCGCCTCACCATGCCCATCAGCATCCGCAAGGCCGACGACCCGATCGGCGGGAACCGCATCACCCTGCAGCGCTTCCGAGTGCCGATCGGCGTGGAGGATCCGGTGGCTCGCATGCAGGCCGTGCACGAACGGTGCGCCAGCGTGCGGAGCGAGAAGTCCCTCCCCCTCACCAACGCCATCGCCGGCACGCTCAACCTGCTGCCGCGCGGCGTGGTCGG
>JALOLF010000203.1 GCA_025456085.1 Acidimicrobiales bacterium | reverse complement strand
TGGGCACGGTGCGCCGCATGAGCTTCAGCAGTGGGTTGCGCTCGGGGTGGACCTCGCCCTCGTCGTGGGAGAAGACCCGCACGCCGGTGAAGACGAGGAAGCCGCCGAAGACGAAGATGAGCCACTCGAGCCGGTTGAGCAGGGCCACGCCGGCGAAGATGAACGCGGCCCGCAGCACCAGCGCCCCGAAGATCCCCCAGAACAGCACCCGGTGCTGCAGGGCCTTGGGCACCGCGAAGAAGGTGAGGATCACCGACCACACGAACACGTTGTCCACCGAGAGGCTCTTCTCGATGATGTAGCCGGTGATGTACTGCCCGGCGGCGGCACCACCGAGCCAGGGCCAGATCACGAACGTGAACCCCACGCCGATGGAGATCCAGGCCGCGCTCTCGACCGCCGCCTCCCGGAAGGTGATCTCGTGCTCCTCGCGGTGGAACACCAGCAGGTCCACCAGGATGAGCACCCCGATGAGCCCAAGGAAGGCCAACCAGGCCATCGGGGAGACGGTGATGTCGGCCCCGGGGACCTCGTTCGCGGCTTCGGACGCCAGCAGCATCGCTGCGATCCTTGCACACCCCTGCGGGCCGCCGGGCGGGACCGGTGTCACACGACCACCACCCGACGGGCCACGTACACTCCGCTCCCGTGATCACCTGGCCTGGTCAGCCGTTCCCCCTGGGCGCCACCTACGACGGGAACGGCACGAACTTCTCCATCTTCTCGGAGGCCGCGGAGCGCATCGAGCTGTGCCTGTTCGACGACCAGGACCGCGAGACCGTCCTCCCGCTGCCCGAGATCACGGCGTTCATCCACCACGGCTACCTGCCCGGGGTCCAGCCCGGCCAGCGCTACGGCTACCGGGTGCACGGCCCGTGGGCGCCCGAACGGGGCCTGGTGTGCAACCCCGACAAGCTCCTCATCGACCCCTACGCCAAGGCCGTCGACGGCGACGTGCGCTGGAACGACGCCGTCACCGCCCACGACCGCGGGGGATCGGGCTCCGACCTGCGCCCCAGCCTGCTCGACAGCGCGCCCTTCGTGCCCAAGTCGGTGGTGTCGAGCCCCTACTTCGACTGGGGCGACGACCGCCACCCCCGCACGGCGTGGCACCAGACGGTTCTCTACGAGACCCACGTGCGGGGCATGACCATGCGCCACCCCGACGTCGCCCCGGAGCTGCGGGGCACCTACTCGGGCCTGGCATCCGAGCCGGTCATCGAGCACCTCCGCAAGCTGGGTGTCACGGCGGTGGAGCTGATGCCCGTGCACCAGTTCATCCACGACGAGCGCCTCGCCGGGCTCGGGATGCGGAACTACTGGGGCTACAACTCCATCGCCTACCTGGCTCCCCACCACGCCTACGCCAGCTACGGCAGCCGTGGCCAACAGGTCCACGAGTTCAAGCAGATGGTCAAGACCCTGCACGCGGCCGGCATCGAGGTGATCCTCGACGTCGTCTACAACCACACCGGCGAGGGCAACGAGCAGGGCCCGGTCCTGTCGCTCAAGGGCATCGACAACCCCGCCTACTACCGGCTCGATCCCCGCAACCCGCGCTGGTACGTCGACTACACCGGCACGGGCAACAGCCTCAACATGCGCCACCCCCACGTGCTGCAGCTCATCATGGACAGCCTGCGGTACTGGGTGCTCGACATGCACGTGGACGGCTTCCGCTTCGACCTGGCGGCCACGCTGGCCCGCGAGCTGCACGACGTCGACCGGCTCTCGTCGTTCTTCGACCTCATCCAGCAGGATCCGGTGATCTCGCAGGTGAAGCTCATCGCCGAGCCGTGGGACGTGGGCGAGGGCGGCTACCAGGTGGGCAACTTCCCGCCCCTGTGGTCGGAGTGGAACGGCCGCTACCGCGACGAGGTGCGCGACTTCTGGCGGGGCGCCGACAACACCGTGGCCGAGTTCGCCTACCGCTTCACCGGGTCGAGCGACCTCTACCAGGCCAACGGTCGCACCCCCTCGGCCAGCATCAACTTCGTGACCGCCCACGACGGCTTCACCCTGCGGGACCTCGTCACGTACAACCACAAGCACAACGACGCCAACGGCGAGGACAACCGTGACGGGACCGACGACAACCGGTCCTGGAACTGCGGGGTCGAGGGGGAGACGAACGACCCGGTCATCGCCGCCCGGCGGCGGCGGCAGCGCCGCAACCTGCTGGTCACCCTGCTGCTGTCCCAGGGCGTGCCGATGCTGCTCGGCGGCGACGAGCTGGGCCGCACCCAGCGGGGCAACAACAACGCCTACAACCAGGACAACGAGCTGTCGTGGTTCGACTGGTCCGACGTCGACGAGGACTTCCTCGAGTTCACTCGCCGCCTCACCCGCCTGCGCCGCCACCACCCGGTGTTCCGGCGGCGTCGGTGGTTCCAGGGCCGGCCGATCATGGGATCGGGCCGGGAGGACATCGTGTGGCTCACGCCGCGCGGCATCCCCATGACCGAGGACGACTGGCGGGTGGGCTTCGCCCGCTCGATCGCCGTGTACCTCAACGGCCGTGCCATCCCCGCTCGGGGCCCGCGCGGCGAGGAGGTCGTCGACAACAGCTTCTTCGTCGTCTTCAACGCCTCCGACGACGACCTGCAGGTCCGGTTGCCCGGTCCCAGCTTCGGCCAGCGGTGGGTCAAGGTGCTCGACACCTATCCCGACGACGTCGAGCACGCACTGCCCCGCGAGGAGCGCGTCACCCTCCAACTGCTGCGTCACGGCGCCCCGCTGCCGGTGCGGGATCGCAGCGTCGTGCTGTTCCGAAGCGTCGAGGATCTGCGCTGAGCACGGGTCCACGGCCGACGCCTCGACGACCATGCCTTGGTTCGGGGACCCCGATCCCGTAATCTGATCGCAACTCCTGAAGGCCCCGACGCGGCGGCGTCAGGTCGTCCCAGCGAGCGGAGCCGATGCAGACCACCACCCCCGACCACGATCTGCGCCCGGCGACCCCGGCGGCCCCCGGCCGACTCGGTCGTCTGTGGGTGGCGACGTCCACCCTGCTGTGGCAGCCGGCGCCCGACGACGAGCCGCCTCCGCCGGCGCCCGAGGCGTCGCGCCTCGCCCGCTTCGCCGGTCGGTTCACCAAACGGGGCATGATCCTGCTCGCCGTGCTGGTGGGTCTCCGCCTCGTCGCCGCCATCGCCGTGCTGGCCACGCACCCCGACGACTACCAGAGCATCCTGGGCGGTGACGCCCGGCGCTACGACGAGATCGTCTACACCCCGGGCACGCCCTACGCCGACCACATGGTCGAGTACCCGCCGGTGATCGTGGGCTTCGTGCACCTGATCCACGGCGACACGCTGTTCCACACCCAGGTGGCGCTGGTCTTCTCCCAGCTGGCCATCGACCTGGCCATCGCGGGGCTGCTGGCCTGGGCGTGGAGCAGGCGCACCGGCCTCGCCTACCTCGTCCTGGGTCTGCCCTTCCTCACCTTCCCGTTCATCTACACCCGGATCGACCTGATCCCGGCGCTGCTCGTGACCCTCGGGTTCGCCCTGCTGCGCAAGGGGTGGCAGGCCACCGGCGGTGCCGCGCTCGCCATCGCCGTGTTCGCCAAGCTCTATCCGCTGGCCCTCGGGCCGGCGCTGCTGGTGGAGCGCAAGTGGCGGGCCTTCGCGGTGTGGGTCGTCACCGGCCTGGCCGCCGCGGCGGCCTGGGTGGCCTGGGTCGGCGGCACCGAGGGCATCGAACAGGTCGTGTCGTTCCGGGGGGCCAAGGGATGGCAGGTCGAGAGCCTGCCCGGCATCCTCGTGCACATGGCCGACACCTCGGCGGTGCACATCGAGTCCGGCGCCTGGCGCTCGGGTGTCATGCCCGGCTACGCCCGCCCCCTGCTCACCGCCCTGAGCATCGCCACGGCCGTCGCCGCCTGGTGGTGGGCCTACCGTCGGCGCGGCGAGGGTCGCACCGACGACGTGACCTACGCCTTGGCACCGCTGACCTGCGTGCTGGGGCTGCTGGTGTTCGCCCCCATCCTGTCGCCGCAGTACCTGCTGTGGCTGCTGCCCTTCAGCGCCATCCTGGCCGCCCGGGGCGAGAAGACCCTCACCTGGCTCATGCTCGCCGCCTCGGCCCTCACGACCTACGGCTTCATGGTCATCCACTCCCAGATCGGCGGCCGCCTGTTCGCGACGGTGCCCATCGTGGCGCGCAACGGCCTGCTGGTGGTGATGCTCGTCGTCGCCGCACTCCAGCTCAGCGGGCGGCGCCGATCGGTGGCCACCGAGGCCGACGACGAGGCGGACCAGACGGCGGGCGAACCGGCTACAGCCACCCTCGGCGCTTGAAGTACGTGAACAGGCCCAGGGTCAGCACCACCATCATGCCCAGCGCCCCCGGGTAGCCGAAGCGCCAGCCCAGCTCGGGCATCTCGTCGAAGTTCATGCCGTAGATGCCGGCGATGAGCGTGGCCCCCAGCAGGATGGCTCCCCAGCTCGTCATCTTCTTCATGATCTCGTTCACCCGGTTCGAGACCATGGCCAGGTGGGCATCGACGGCGTTGCCCAGCAGCTCGCGCTGGGAGTCCACGGTGTCGGCGATGCGCAACAGGTGGTCGAGCACGTCCTGGAACCAGACGCGCTCCTCCGAGGAGATCCACGGGACCTCGTCACGCAGGATCGACGTCACCACGTCGCGCAGGGGCACCACCCGACGCCGCAGGATGATCAGCTCTCGCCGCAGGTGGAGGATGTCCTCCTGCAGTGCCCGGTCAGCGGCGCTGCGGTCCCGACCACCGCCGCCGTTGCCGGACTCGAGGGCACGGCGCTCGATCCGGTCGAGGTCACCCTCGACACGGTCGAGGATGTGGAAGTGCTCGTCGACGAGCCCGTCGAGCAGCACGTACAGCAGGAAGCCCACGGTGGGGCGTTCGCCGTGGAGGCGCTCGAAGCGGCGCAGGACCCCCTCGACCGGGAACCGTCGGCCCGCCCGGTTGGCCTCGCGCACCGTGACCAGCCAGTTCGACCCCACGAAGACGTTCACCTCCGGCAGGTCCAGTGGGTCGTCGACGCCGCCGTAGGCCACGATGAACACGTGGTCGGGGTAGGTCTCGAGCTTCGGTCGCTGGCGACGCTCGAGCACGTCCTCGACCGCGAGGGGATGCAGGGCGAACTCCTCGCGCAGGCGGGCCAGGTCATCGTCACCGGCGTCGGTCAGGTCGACCCACACCACCCGGTCGGGCCGGTCGATGGCGTCGGAGATGTCGGTCGGGT
>JALOLF010000017.1 GCA_025456085.1 Acidimicrobiales bacterium | reverse complement strand
AGCGTGGAAGGCCTACACCCACGCCGGCGGCCCGGGATGGTTCCTCGACGACCACGACCCGTCGGCCCCGTCGGTGGGCGAGGCCTTCCTGGACCACATCGCCCGGACCCACGCCGACGGCGCCGGCCCGCGCATCCTCGCCGTCCACAAGGGATTCTCGGGAGGCAGCCGCTTCGCCGACCCGGTCGACGTGGGGCCGGCCGCCGCCGCGCACCCGGATCTCGCCATCGTCGTGTACCACTCGGGCTTCGAGGGCGGCCCGGCGGAGGGGCCCTACGACGCCGCCGCGAACCGCGGCGTGGACCGGCTCATCACCTCGCTGCGCGCCGCCGGCCTGGGGCCGGGCGGCAACGTCTACGCCGAGCTGGGCTCCACCTGGCGCTCGGTCATGGGGGATCCGGACCAGGCGGCCCACGTGCTGGGCAAGCTGCTGGTGGCCTTCGGCGAGGACAACGTGGTGTGGGGCACCGACTCGATCTGGTACGGGTCACCCCAGGATCAGATCCAGGCCTTCCGCGCCTTCCAGATCTCCGAGGAGTACCAGGAGCGCTTCGGCTACCCGACCCTCACCCCGGAGGTGAAGGCCAAGATCCTCGGGCTCACCTCGGCCCGGCTGTACGGCATCGACCCGCTGCGCACGCGCTGCGCGATCCCCCGCCAGGACATCGAGCAGGCACGGTTGGCGTCGCACGACGCCAACCGCACCTTCGGCCCCACGACACCGGCCGCGGCCGCCGCCCTCATGGCCGCGCACCGCATCGCCCGCTGAGCCGGCTCAGCCGTAGGCCGCCCGCAGCAACCCCACCAGCTCGCCCACCAGGGGCATGCGCGGGTTGGTGCGCAGGCTCGGGTCGAGCAGCGCAGCCCGCGCCACCTCCGGCAGCGCCGCCTCGAAGTCGTCCTCGCGGACCCCGGCCTCCCGCAGCGTGCGGGGGATGCCGACGCGCTCGAGCAGCTCGTCCACCCTGCGGAACAGGCGCTCACGGCGCTCCGCCTCGCTCTTGCCCCCGAACAGCACCCAGCCCATGGTGGCGTACTTCTCGGGCGCCACGTAGGTGGCGTAGCCCGGCGCGGGCATGAACTTCGTGGGCACACCCGCGTTGTAGCGCATGACGTGGGGCAGGAAGATCCCGTTGGCCCGGCCGTGGGGGATGCCGAAGGAGGCGCCGACGGCGTGGGCCAGGGCGTGGTTCACGCCCACGAAGGCGTTGGAGAACGCCAGGCCGGCGATGGTGGCCGCGTTGGCCATGGCGGTCCGGGCCTCGAGGTCGTTGCCGTTGTCATAGGCAGCCGGCAACGCTTCGAAGATGAGCCGGCCCGCCTGCACGCAGAAGGCGTCGGTGTACGGCGACGCGAAGATGGACACGCCCGCTTCGATGGCGTGCGTCAGCGCGTCGATGCCGGTGTCGGCCGTCATCGTGCGCGGCAGGCTGATCGTGAGCTCGGGATCGACGATGGCGATGTCGGGCACCAGCGAGTAGTCGACCAGCGTGACCTTGCGCGGACCCACGCTCAGCACCGCGGCGGGCGAGACCTCCGACCCGGTGCCGGCCGTGGTCGGCATGGCCACCAGCTTCACGCTGTGCTGCGGATCGGGGTAGTGGGCCACCCGCTTTCGGGGATCGAGGAAGGGCAGCGTCAGGTCGTGCAGGTTGGCCTCGGGATGCTCGTGGAACAGCCGCATGACCTTCGCCGCGTCGATGACCGACCCGCCACCCAGGGCGATGATCAGATCGGGCCGTACCCGGTCGAGCATCTCCACGCCGGCACGCACGATCTTCTCGCCCGGCTCGGGCACCACCTGCGCGAACACCCGGACGTTGGCCCCGGGCAGGTGGGCCCGCAGCTCGTCGGCCACGCCCCGCGCCTCGGTGTCGGCGTCGGTGACGATCACCACCTCGCGGGTCTGCAGCTGCAGGAGGTTCTCCATGGCGCCGGCGTTGAAGTAGACCTCGCCGGGCAGGCGGAACCACTGCGACGGCGCCCGCCGCCGCGACACCGTCTTGATGTTCAGCAGGTTCTTGTAGTTCACGTTGTCGGTCGTGCTCGAACCTCCCCATGTGCCACAGCCGAGCGAGAACGTCGGTGTGAGCTGGTTGTAGACGCCACCCAGGGCGCCCACCGCGGTGGGCGCGTTGACCAGGATGCGACCGGTGCGCACGGTCGTGGCGAAGCGGTCGACGACCTTCTGGTCACGGGCGTAGACCGCCGAGGTGTGGCCCAGCCCGCCGTGCTCGGTGACCAGGGCGCAGGCGGCCACACCGTGATCGACGTTGGGCGAGCGCACCAGCCCCAGCACCGGCATGAGCTTCTCCCGCACGAGCGGGTGCGCGGCCAGCTCGTCGAGGTCGGTGGGCAGCGGCGCCACGAGCACCTTGGCCGCGGGGTCGGAGTCGAAGCCGGCACGCCGCGCCAGCTCCGGTGCCGGCTGGCCCAGCGCCTCGAGGTTCACGTCGCCGCAGCCGAACACGAACTCGGTGAGGCGATCGACCTCCTCGGGGTTCAGCACCCGGGCGTTCATGCGTTCGAACTCGGCGACCACGGCATCCGCGATCTCCTCGTCCACCACGCAGGTCTGCTCCGCGGGGCAGATGACCGAGGCGTCGAAGGTCTTGGAGATGAGGATGTCCACGACCGCCATGCGGTAGTCACAGGAGCGGTGCAGGTACACGGGTGCGTTGCCGGGGCCGACGCTGACCGTGGGCTTGCCCGCCGAGTTGGCCGCCTCGACGACCTTGGGACCGCCGGTGGTCCAGATGAAGTCGATGCCGGGATGCTTGAACAGGTAGTGGGTCACCGAGTGGGCGGCGTCGGGGATGACCTCCAGGGCACCCGGGGGAAGGCCCGCCCGCTCCCCCGCCTCGCGCAGGATCTCGACCGTGCGCTCGGCACAGCGCACGGCACGGGGCGAGGGCCGGAACAGCACGGCGTTGCGGGTCTTGGCGGCCACGATGGCCTTGAACAACACGGTGGACGTCGGGTTCGTGACCGGTGTGATGGCCATCACGACGCCGATGGGCTCGGCCACCTCCTGGATACCGCGCTCGGGATCCTCGTGGATGACCCCGACGGTGCGCTTGTCCTTCAGGTAGTCGTACAGGAACTCGGTGGCCACGTAGTTCTTGACGATCTTGTCCTCGAGCACCCCGAACCCGGTCTCCTCGATGGCCAGCTGGGCCAGGTCGGGCGCCACCTCCAGACCGGCCACGGTCATCTCCCAGACGATGGCGTCGACCTGCTCCTGGTCCAGACGCCGGAAGGCCTCCGCAGCTTCCTTCGAACGCCGTACGAGCTCGTCCAGTTCGGCGACGCGGTCGGCGTCGAGGTCGCCGGGTATGTTCACGGCCATCGGTTCCTCCGGGTGGATCGCGGATCAGATCGCTTCCTTCGATCGTCGGCAACCGATCCCCGCCGATCCAGGGTCGTTCGACCCAACCCGCTGCCGGCATGGTCCACCCGGTGCCCGCCACGACCGAACCGACGTTGGCCCCTGGTCGGTTCGCGGCCGGGTGCCTAGCCTGAGGGTGGAACCCGAGCAGCGGGAGGCAGCGTCATGGGTGCTGCGATCAGCCTCGATGATCCCTTCACCGTGCCGACGACCTACTGGCACCGTCTCGAGGACGGACGCCTCCAGTGCGACGTCTGCCCCCGGGCCTGCAAGCTGCGGGAGGGCCAGCGGGGGGTCTGCTTCGTACGGGGCCGCATCGACGACCAGGTGGTGCTCACCACCTACGGACGTTCGAGCGGCTTCTGCGTGGACCCCATCGAGAAGAAGCCGCTGAACCACTTCCTGCCCGGTACGTCGGTGCTGTCCTTCGGTACCGCCGGCTGCAACCTGGCGTGCCGGTTCTGCCAGAACTGGGACATCTCCAAGTCCAAGGAGGTCGACCGTCTGGCCGACCAGGCCAGCCCGGTCGCCATCGCCCGAGCCGCGGCCGACCTCGGCTGCTCGAGCGTCGCGTTCACCTACAACGACCCGATCATCTTCCTCGAGTACGCGATCGACATCGCCCAGGCCTGCCACGCGCTCGGGATCCGCACCGTGGCGGTGACCAACGGCTACATGTGCGACGAGGCCCGCCGTGACTTCTACGCCCACATGGACGCCGCCAACGTCGACCTCAAGGCCTTCACGCAGGAGTTCTACCAGCACGTGGCGATGGGCGACCTGCAGCCGGTCCTCGACACGCTGTGCCACCTGCACGACCAGACCGACGTGTGGCTCGAGATCACCACGCTGCTCATCCCGGGCCACAACGACGGCGACGCCGAGCTGGATGCCATGACCCGGTGGATCGCCGAGCACCTGGGCCCCGACGTGCCACTGCACTTCTCGGCCTTCCACCCCGACTTCAAGATGCTCGACGTGGCACGCACGCCCCCCGCGACCCTGACCCGGGCGCGGGGCATCGCCAGGGGCAACGGACTGCACCACGTGTACACCGGCAACGTCCACGACCGGGCCGGCGACACCACGCTGTGCCCCACCTGCTCGAAGGCGGTCATCGAGCGCGACTGGTACGAGCTGCTGGCCTGGCGCCTGACCGGCGATGGCGCCTGCCGCAGCTGCGGCACCCGCATCGCGGGCGTGTTCGACGGGCCACCGGGCGAGTGGGGCAATCGGCGACTGCCGGTCCGCCTCGCCGACTGGCGGGGGGTGCGCGACCCGCAGGCCCGCCGGGCGCGCGTCGGCGGCGGGAGCCGACGGTGAGCCGGGGCACCGGGCTGCGGGCCCGTCCACCCGCGGTGGCCGGCATGTTCTACCCGGACGGGCGCGCCGAGCTGCTCGCCACCCTCGACCACGACCTGGCCGACGCCGTGGTGCCGACCGGAGCGACCCAGCCCAAGGCGTTGATCGTGCCCCATGCCGGGTACCGCTACTCGGGGCCCGTGGCCGCCACCGCCTACGCGCGCCTGGCGCCCTTCCGGGACCGGATCAACCGGGTGGTGCTGCTGGGTCCGGCGCACCGGGTGCATGTGCGCAGCATGGCGCTGTCCAGCGCTGATGCCTTCCTCACCCCCCTGGGGGCCGTCCGACTCGACGACGAGCTGCGCGCCCGGGTGCGGGAGCTGCCCGGCGTGGTGGTCGACGACCGGGCGCACGCGCCGGAGCACTCCCTCGAGGTGCACCTGCCGTTCCTGCAGCGCGTCCTCGGCGACGGGTTCGCCCTGCTGCCCATCGTGGTGGGCGGGGCGCGCACCGAGCGGGTGGCCGACGTGCTCGACGCCGTGTGGGGCGGCGACGAGACCCTGTTCGTCATCAGCACCGACCTGAGCCACTACCACCCCTACGCGACCGCACGGCGCCTCGATGCGGCCACCGCCGACGTCATCGTGCGACGGGACTGGGAGGCCCTCGAGCCCGACCGGGCGTGCGGCGCCTTCCCGGTGCGGGGGCTGCTGGAGGCGGCCCGACGTCACGGCCTCGCCGTGGAGCTGGTCGACCTGCGCAACTCGGGTGACACGGCGGGGCCCCGCGACCAGGTCGTCGGCTACGGCGCCTTCGTCGCCACCTCCCCGGTGCCCGCTCCCCCGGGTCCCGGCACCGCCTCGGACGCCGACGTGGCCGCAGGGACCGACGCAGCCACCGGTGGGGAGCGCTGGCACGTCCCGGCGACGGCACGTGCGGTGCTGCTCGACGTGGCCGAGGAAGCCATCCGGTCGAGCTTCGAGCACCGCCCGGCGGGGCTGCCGACCCTCGACGCCGTCGACCCGGTGCTGGCGGCCGACGGGGCCTCGTTCGTCACCCTGAGAGAGGGAAGTCGCCTGCTCGGCTGCATCGGCACCATCGAGCCCCGCCAGGCGCTGCTCGCCGACGTGGCCGAGAACGCGGTGCACGCCGCGTTCGACGATCCCCGCATGCCCCCGTTGACGCCCGCCGAGTTCACGCGCATGGAGCTCAAGGTGTCGGTCCTGACCCCGACCGAGCCGATGGACGTGCACTCGCTCGAGGAGCTCGCGGCTGCGGTGCGCCCGGGTGTCGACGGGCTGCTGGTCGTCGCCGGTCGCCGGCGAGGGACGTTCCTGCCGTCGGTGTGGGCCGAGCTGGCGGACGTGCCGCGCTTCCTCGACCACCTGTGGCGCAAGGCCGGCCTGCGTCCCGGCACGTGGCCGCCGGACACGACGGTGTACCGCTACGGCACCGAGGAGTTCGGCCGGGAGGGCCCGCGGCGTCCGGTCAGGAGCTGACGAGCGGGAGCACGGTCACCACGACCCGGCGCTCGGAGCGGGGGCCGTCGAACTCGCACAGGAAGAGGTTCTGCCAGCGCGACAGGCCCAGGCGCCCCTCGATGACCGGCACGGTCTCCGACGGTCCCACCAGGCCCGCCTTGAGGTGGGCGTCGCCGTTGCCGTCCTGACGGTCGTGCTCCCACACCCCGCGCGGGACGAGCTGGGCGAGCAGGTGCACGACGTCGCGTTGCACGCTGTCGTCCCAGTTCTCCTGCACCATGATCGCCGCCGTCGCACCCTGGGCGTAGACGACCACGACCCCGTCGTGCACCCCACTGGCGTCGACGACGGCCCGGACGTCCTCGGTGATGTCGTAGAGCGACTCCCGAGCCGTCGTGCGCACGGCGAGGACCCGACGTCGCGCGGTCACGGGGCGACGCGATGGGACCGGTAGAACCGGATGAGGGCGTTGGTGGAGCTGTCGTGGGCCAGGGCGGGCTCGTCGTCGGCCTGGAGCTCGGGGGTGATGGCACCGGCGAGCTTCTTGCCCAGCTCCACGCCCCACTGGTCGAAGGAGTTCACGCCCCACACGGCCCCCTGCACGAAGACCCGGTGCTCGTACAGAGCCACCAGCTGGCCCAGCACCGACGGCGTGAGCTGCGGCGCCAGGATGACCGTGCTGGGGCGGTTGCCGGGGAAGGTGCGGTGTCGGGCCAGCCACGGCTCCTCGCCCTCCGCTTCGACCTCCGCCGTGGTGCGGCCGAAGGCCAGGGCCTCGGCCTGGGCGAACAGGTTGGCCACGAGCAGGTCCTGCTGGTGGGCCAGGGGGTTGTTGGCCCGGCACATCCCGATGAAGTCGCACGGCACCAGCTCGGTGCCCTGGTGGAGCAGCTGGTGGTAGGCGTGCTGGCCGTTGGTGCCGGGCTCGCCCCACACCACCGGACCCGTGGCGTGACCCACCGGCACCCCTGCCAGGTCGACGCCCTTGCCGTTGCTCTCCATGTCGAGCTGCTGGAGGTAGGCGGGGAAGCGGGCCAGCTCCTGGCTGTAGGGCAGCACGGCGTGGGTGGCGGCACCGAAGAAGTTCCGGTACCAGATGCCGAGCAGCGCCAGCAGCACCGGCACGTTGCGCTCGAGGGGGGCGCTGCGGAAGTGCTCGTCGACGAGGTGGAAGCCGGCCAGCAGCTCGGTGAAGGCGGCGGGGCCGATGGCCAGCATGAGGCTCAACCCCACCGCGGAGTCCATCGAGTAGCGGCCACCCACCCAGTCCCAGAAGCCGAAGACGTCCTCGGTGTCGATGCCGAACTCGGCCACGAGGTCGCCGGCCGTGGAGACGGCCACGAAGTGCCGACCGACGGCGTCGTCGCCGAGCGCACCGGTGAGCCAGCCACGCGCCGTGCGGGCGTTGGTCATGGTCTCGAGCGTGGTGAACGTCTTCGAGGCCACCACGAACAGCGTCTCTGCCGGGTCGAGATCGCGGACGGCCTCCGTGAAGTCCGAACCGTCGACGTTGGACACGAAGCGGAACCGCATGTCGCGCTTCGTGTACCCGGCGAGGGCCCGGGTCGCCATGGCCGGGCCGAGGTCGGACCCGCCGATGCCGATGTTGACCACGTTGCGGATCGGCCGCCCGGTGGCCCCGAGCCAGGCACCGCTGCGGACCCGCTCCGCGAAGGCGCCCATGCGGTCGAGGACCTCGTGGACCTCGGGCACCACGTCGAAGCCGTCGACCACCAGGTGGGCCTCCCGCGGGAGCCGCAGTGCGACGTGCAGCACCGAGCGGCGCTCGGTGGTGTTGATGCGCTCGCCTGCGAACATGGCGTCGCGACGCCCTTCGACGTTGGTGGCCCGGGCCAGGGCGATCAGCCTGAGGAGGGTCTCGTCGACGATGCGGTGCTTGGCCAGGTCGACGCGCAGGTCACCCACCGAGAACGTGTAGCGGTCGGCGCGACCGGGATCGGCGGCGAAGAGATCCCGTAGGTGCAGGTCCCGGACGTCGTCGTGATGGGCCGCCAGCGCCTGCCATTCGGGGAGCCGGTCGGTCGGGGTGTGGGGGGTCACCATGCCCAGCAGTGTGGCAGGCCTCAGCGACCCCGCACGCGCTCGAGGCGGACCTCGAAGCGGGCCGTGACCCGACGACCCGGCGCCGCGACGGCGTAGCGCCCGGTCCCGAGGGCGTTGACGGGCGCGGTCATGGGCTCCAGGCACACGAACTTCCCGCCCGGCGGGGCCCACACCTGGGCGAAGGGGTACCTGGCGTCCTGTTCGAGCACGAGGCGACGCCCGTCGGCCTCCAGACCCAGGCGTCGGTCACGGCCCAGTCGGTAGAGGTCGTCGAAGGTGCGCCGCTCCAGGGGCTCGGCCTCCGCGTCCTCCCGCACAGCCCGTCGAGTGGGCAGGCAGCGGTCGTCGAGCACGATGCGCTCCCGGGGGGGCAGCACCAGACGCCAGCTGTCGCGACGGGCGCCGGCCAGGCGGAAGTAGGGGTGCCAGCCGAAGGTCACCGGCACGGCGCGGTCGCCTCGGGGGCGGATGGTGGTGATGATCCCCACCTCGCGTGGCGCCACCCGGACCTCGACCAACAGGTCGTGGGGATAGGGGAAGGCCGCGAGCAGGTCCTCGTGCTCGCCGAAGGCGAAACGGGTGACGAGCACGGCCTCGCGTCCTTCCACCGCGAGGTGCTGCAGCTCCCACTCGGAACGACCGCCCAGGCAGCCGTGGATGGGCAGGCCGTTGGCGTCCCGACGCACGACCGACACCTCGGCCAGGTCGACCGTGACCCCCGACGCGCGGTAGCGATCAGCGCCCAGGCGGTTCGCCCACGGCGCCAGCAGCGGGAGACCCCCGAGGTCACCCCGGGCCAGGGCCTTGAGGCCACCGGGCACGGCGAGCACCTCGTCGTCGCCGAAGCGCAGCGAGGTGCCGACCATGCCCAGGTCCGGGATGAAGCCAGCCTCGGTCTCTCCCGAGCCGAGGGTGATCGCCGGCCGGCCGGCGAGGGTGTGGAGACGGACACGCGCTGGGGAAGGCACCCGCCCATGGTGACGCACCGCTGCCCGAGGCCCTGGCCACCTCGGTGTGACATGCGCCGCTCGGCACCACGCCGGTGTCGCCCGTCGCGGCGACCGTGACGCTCAGGGTGCGCTGGACTCGACCGTCTCGGACTCGTCGACGATCTCGTCGAGCGGGTCGAGCGGTCGGGCGGTGTCGCCGGTGACCGGCGCCGTGGTGGTCGAGGTGTCGGCGCTGGTCCGGGCGATGGTCGGGTCGACCCCGACCCGGCAGACCTGCAGGCCCAGCGCCTCGGCCTGCTCGGCGGCGTCGAGGGTCTTCTGCGACAGGAGGTCGCTCGACGGCCCGGGACCCGCGGCGGGTGAGCGATCGAGCTCGTCCGCGTAGACGACGAGCGCCTCGTTGCGCGCCTCCACGGTGTCGACGTAGCGCTCGACGTCCTCGTCACGCTCGCCCGGCGTGCCGAGATCCCGGAGCTGCTCCACCAGGACCTCGGAGTACTCGGCCGCCACCCGGAGCACCTCACCGGGGAAGGGACTCACGACCGGCGGCTCGCCGTCGAAGGCGGCCTGAGTCGACGAGCACACCTGGTCGGCCTCGGTGGCCCACTCGGCGAGCGTGTCGGGGCCACCGTCACCGCCGCACGCGGCCAGGGCGCCCGCGCCGAGCACGCAGGCGAGGACCTGGAGAGCCGCCGGAGGGCGATGGGTCGGGCGCACCCGGCAACGCTAGCCAAGGCCCGGCCGGGACCAGGGTCAGCCGGCGGCGCCCTGGATCATCCGGATGTTGACGGGGTACTTCCACCACTCGCCGTTGTTGGCCTTCACCGCACCCATGATGGGCAGCACGAAGCCGGCGATCATCACGACGAAGACCAGCAGGAACCCGATCAACACGAACATGAGCACGAAGCTGACCAGGTAGGCGATCAGCAGCGTGAGCCCGAAGTTGAGGGCTTCCACGGTGTGGTGACGCTCGAAGGGGTCCCAGGCAGGCTTGTTGTTGTTCATGAGGTAGAGGATGAGGGGACCCACGAAGCCCGTGAGCAGCACCAGGATGTGGGCGAGCATGGCCATCGAGCGGGGATTGCCACCGCTCGTCGCCGCGTAGCCCGGCGCCATGGGCGCGGCTGCCTGGGCGTCACCCCACTGCGTGCCGTCCCACCAACGCATCTGGCCGTTGGGGTCGGGATACCAGCCGGGGGCGGGGTTGCCGCCCGTACCCGTCTGCTGGGCATCGCTCATCGCCACGTTCCCTTCGTGAGGTCGCCGCGACCCTACTCCCCCGCCCTCCGCGTCTGCCCGTACGACGCAGCCGCGCCAGGGCGGGGCCGGCGGCCGCGCGGGTCGCGACCCGGGATCGACCACGACGCGCGATGATCGGGGCACGACCGGTGCCGGTCTGCGCATCGGCACCGCAACCACCGCTCACCCGCCGAGGATCCACCATGTCCACGTTGCCCCGACGTCGGTTGGCCGCGCTGCTGCTCGCCGCCCTGGCACTCCTGGCGGTTGCCTGTGGCGGCGGCGACGACGGGGACGGCGAAGCGACCGACGCGGGCACGGCGCCGAGCTCCTCGGCGCCGACCAGTACCGCCGACGACGGGGCGGAGGCCGACCCGGCCAAGGCCGGCTCGTGCACCGCCTCGGGTGTGCTCGGCTTCGCGGCGCTGGCCACGTATCCGAGCTCGACCGTGGACGCCACCGAGCGCAGCTGCTCGTCGGTCCGAGCGGTGGCCACCATCCGGGCCGACGAGTGCCCCGACGGGTGCGTGGGGTTCTTCGCCGTCGAGGGCGACGCCTGGGTGCTGGTCGCGGCCAGGCCCGTCACCGACGACCTCGACAGCCTCCTCGAGCCGGGGTTCGAGACGGTGTTCAAGGGCTGGAAGACCAAGCGCCTGGCCGCGCAGAGCGCCGCGTCGGGCGAGGAGGACACGTCGACCGACGACACGGCCACGGACCCCTACGGCGACCTGGACGCTGCGACCACCTCCACCACCACGACCACCACGACGACCACCACGGCGCCCCCGCCGCCGGAGGAGACCACCACCACCACCGCGGCGGGCGCCGTCAGCGGGTACTGTGCCGCGAACGCACTCACCCCGGAGTGCCTCCGCGACCCCACGTACACACCATGATCGGCTGCCCCATCGACCCGTGCTGACCGGCAGGAGCCTACGGGCACTGACAGCGCTCGCGCTGACCGCATCCGTGCTCTGCGCGGCCTGCTCCTCCGACGAGCCACGGGCCGACGCACCGGAGGCCGACACGGCGCCCGGGTCCAGCACGACGACCACCACGCCGCCCGGGCCGGGTGCAGCAGGCCCCTGCCAGGCGAGCGACACCCTGACGCAGGCCGCCACCGCTGCGGACCCCGACGCCGTGGTCGACCTGACCGATCGCGTGTGCAGCTCCGTGCGCGCCGTCGCCACGATCACGGGGACCCCGGGCTGCGAGGAGGGTTGCGCAGGCTTCTTCGCCGTGGAGGACGGCAGTTGGCGGCTCGTCGACGTCCGCACGGCGGACGACCTGGAAGACCTCGTGGACCCGGCCTTCGGACCACTGGCCGTGACCTGGCGTTCGAAGTACCGCACCGATGCGGGAGGCGGCATCGTGAGCGGCGGCACGCCGTCGACCGAGGAGCCCGTTCCCGGCCAGACCGACACGACGCTCGAACCGCTGCCGACCTGATCCCCGTGGTCGGGAGGCCCGCCGGCACGTGTCCCGGCAACCGGGCAAGATGACGTCGGACACCACCGTCATGACGACCCGTCTGCGAGTCACCCACCGCCACAGCCGCGCCACCGCCTACCGCCGACCGGGTGGCCCCTGGGACGTGCCGTCGCTGGAGGCGCTGCTCCTCGACGCCCAGCAACGGCCCGAGGCCGTCGTCGACGGCGCGATCCGGCTCTCGTCGCACGATGTGGCGCTGCTGGCGGCGAGGCTGGCCGGCGGCCTGCGGGGAGCCGGCGTCCGACGTCGCGACGTGGTCGCCTGGCAGCTACCCAACGGCTTCGAGTCCGTGCTGCTGTACCGGGCGTGCTGGCGGCTCGGCGCCGTCGCCGCCCCACTCGACCCGGACCTGTCGGCACCCGAGGTCGCGCGGGCCGTGGAGCTGCTCGACCCGACCGTGTGCGTCGGCGGCATCCACCTTCCCCTGGGGAGTCGACCCCGCAGCTGGGTGACAGGCGGGCGGGCGCTGCCCAGTCGCCGTCGCGGCACCGAGACGGGCACCGTGGCGTCCGATCCGCACCGGGACTTCGCAACCCTCCTGGCCGCGGCACCCGAGCCGGTCATCACGGCTGCACCGTCGGATCCTGCGGTGGCGCTGCTCGCGACGGCCACCACGGTCGAACCGGGCGTCGTGCTGCACACCCATCGCACCCTGGCCTGCACGGCCCGCGGGCTGCGCGAGGCGCAGGAGGTGGGGCCGGGCGACACGGTCTTGAGCACTGCGTCGCTGGCGGGGATCGCCGGCCTCCTCCAGGGCCTGGTCGTGCCCGGTCTCGCAGGGGCGGGCACCGTGCTCGTCCCGCGGTGGAACCCCGGGCTCGTGTTCGAGGTGCTCGAACGGGAGGGCATCTCGCAGCTGGCGGCCCCGCCCGACGTGCTCGTCGGTCTGGTCTCCCATCCGTCCCGGTCCGCCCCGCGGCTGCGCGCCCTGCGCCTGGTGTCGACCAGTGGCACCGACGTGAGCGAGGTGCTGGCGGCCCTGGCCACCGACCACCTCCAGGCCCCGATCCAGTTCGGGTACGGCTCCACGGAAGCGCCGTTCGTGGCCATCGACCGCTTCGGCGAGGAGCCCGCCCACCGGCGCGTCGTCAGCCCGACCTGCGACCACACCGAGCTGCGCGTCGTCGATCCCGGCTCGGAGCGCGACGTCTCCACCGGCGCCGAAGGCGAGCTCTGGGTCCGCAGCCCGAATCTGTTCGCCGGCTACCTGTCCCCCGAGGACACCACAGCCGTCATCGCCCGGGGCGGCTGGTTCCGCACCGGAGACCGCGCCGTGCTGGACGAGGAGGGTCGGCTGCGCGTCACGGGCCGCCTTCCCGACGCCGCCGTCGCCGCCGACCCGCAGGACGAGTCACCGGGAGCCCGCGCCCTGGCACCGTGAGCTGCCATGACCCCGGCGTCCGCCCGCCCACTACCCGGCTGCGGCCCGCCGACCGCCGTCGACCAGCGCCGACCGGTCGAGGTCGCGTACGTCGCCGACGCCGGTCAGACCGAGCGCGACCTCCAGCTCGTCGCGCAGGATGCGCAGCACGTGGCGCACCCCCGACTCGCCCGCGGCGGCCACGGCATAGGCCCACGGGCGCCCCACGAGACAGGCCCGCGCCCCCAGGGACAGCGCCTTGACCACGTCGAGGCCGCTGCGGATGCCGCCGTCGACCAGCACCTCGGCGTCGTCGCCCACCGCGTCGACGATGGCCGGGAGCGCGGCGACGGTCGAGGGCACGTCGTCGAGTTGGCGGCCCCCGTGGTTGGACACCACGACGGCATCCGCACCGCGGGCGATCGCCTCCCGGGCGTCCTCGGCGTCGAGGATGCCCTTCAGCACCAGCCTGCCGGGCCAGTGCTCGCGGACCCAGGCCAGGTCGTCCCAGGTGACCCCGGGGTCGAACTGCCCGTCGATCCAGCTGCGGAAGGCGTCGGGGGTGGACGCCCCCGGCACCGCCTCCTCGAGATTGCCGAAGGTCAGGGGCCTGCCGTTCACGGCGACGTCGCGGACCCAGCGGGGATGGGTGACGAGATCGAGTGCCCGCACGAGTCGGCGGGCGGTCGGGATCTCGCCCACCATGCCGTTGCGCACGTCGCGGTAGCGCGCCCCCACGACGGCCAGGTCGACGGTGAGCACCAACACCGGGCAGCCCGCGGCGTGGGCCCGGGCCATGAGGTCCTCGGCGTAGCCGCGATCGCGCATGACGTAGAGCTGGTACCACACCGGTCGGTCGCTGGCCGCGGCGACCTCCTCGACGCCGCAGATCGACACGGTGGACTCACAGAACGACACGCCCTCCGCCGCCGCGGCCCGGGCGGCCTGCACCTCGGCCCGCCGGGCGAACATGCCGGCCAGCCCCACCGGCGCCAGCACCACCGGCAGGGACAGCTCCTCGCCCAGCACCGTGGTGCCCAGGCGGAGCCGGGAGACGTCGCGCAGCACCCGCTGGCGCAGGTGCAGCGCCCGCAGGTCGGTCTCGTTGGAGGCCATCGTGGCCTCCTCGTAGGCACCGCCGTCGATGTAGTCGAAGAGCTGTCGCGGCAGCCGACGCCGGGCCAGCTCCCGGTAGTCGCGCGCCGACGCGGGAGCCAGGCCGAGCGGGCGGTCACGACGGGTCAGGTTCATGTCCGCCATCGTCGCAGAGTCCGGCCGCGCCGACCTGCGAAGCTGACGGCATGACGCTGCCCCTCGGGGTGATCACCCCGGTGCTCACCAAGCTCCCCCGCTCCCACGCGCCGTGGGAGGACACCGCAGGCATCGAGGAGGTGGCCCGCGTCGCCGAGACCGCCGACCGGCTCGGCTACCACCACCTCACCTGCAGCGAGCACGTGGCCGTCCCCACGGCGGTGGCCGACCGCCACGGCTCCCGCTACTGGGACCCGCTCGCCACCTTCGGGTACCTGGCCGCCCGCACGACGAGGATCCGCCTGGCGACGCATGTCGTGGTGCTCGGCTACCACCATCCGCTCGCCATCGCCAAGCGGTACGGGACGCTCGACCGGATCAGCGGTGGGCGGGTCGTGCTCGGCGTCGGCGTCGGCTCCTCCGCCGAGGAGTTCGCGCTGCTGGGGGCGTCGTTCGAGGACCGCGGCGCCCGGGCCGACGACGCCATCCGGGCGCTCCGGGCCGTGTTCGGCCACGAGCGGCCCGAGTACCACGGCGACCACTTCGACATCGAGCACTGGGAGGTCGACCCCTGCGGCTCGCAGCAGCCCCCGCCCATCTGGGTGGGCGGCTACACGAAGCGGTCGCTGCGGCGCGCCGTCGAGCTGGGCGACGCCTGGGTCCCGTTCGGACTGTCGCCCGAGCAGCTCGTCGACGCACTGGCCGCGGCCCGCACCACCGACGCCTGGGCGCGGCGCACCCGACCCCTGGACGTGATCCCGTGGACCGACCCGCCACTCGATCCGCTCGGCGATCCCGTCGGCGCCCGACGAGCGCTGGAGTCGCACCCGGCCCTGGGCGCCACGATGCTGAACATCCGCCTCGTGCACCGCTCCCTGGCGCACTACCAGGAGCAGCTCGAGGCCACGATGGCCCTCGCCGTCGACGTGACCTGAGCCCCGACCCCCACCCCCACTCCCGAAATCGGGTCCTGCGAGGTCGGTCTCCGGCGCCGAATCGCGCCATTTCAGGGATGGCCGACGGCGGGGTGGCTCAGCTGAAGTACCCGGACACGTCGGCGATGACGTGCACGGTGCCGCTGTTGTTGCGGATGGCGACCGCGCCGTCGGCACCCAACCGGGTGACCGCGAGGTTGGCCACCGTCTGGTTCGGGCCGAAGTTGGTGTTGGACGCGTTCGGCAGCGGTCGACCCGCCGGCCACACGGTCAGGTGGCTGGGCGCCGAGGCCGACTCGACGGTGACGTTGGCCACCGTTCCCACCACGGCCGGCGACGAGGCGAACGGGCTGCTGCGCGTCTGCCCCGGGCCGAACGGGCCCACCAGTCCCAGGCCCGACCGGGTGTCGAGCAGCCGAACGGGCGTCTGCGGCGTGAAGCGGGGCCCCGCACCCTCGTCGAACCAGCCGACCACGTCCATGAGCACCTGCACGGCGCCGCTGTTGTTGCGCAGCGCGAGGTCGCCGTCGGTGTCGGGTCGCACGATCATCAGGTTCGCCACGGTGCGCTGCGGCCCGATGTTGAGGTGGGACACATCGGGCACGGGCTGCCCCGGCGTCCAGGCCACGAGATGCGTCGGCTCGCTCGCGCTCTCTGCGGTGAGGTTCACGATGACGGCGTCGGCGCCGAGGGGCACACCCGCGGTGCCCGCGACCTGCACCTCGCGGGCCTCCCCGCCACCGAAGGCACCGGCCGAGCCGATCCCCGTGCGCGTGTCGAGGACGCGGACCGGGGTCAGGCCGGTGTAGGCCCCACCGCAGGGGCAGTCGCCCAGCGAGGCGTCCGCTGCATCGTCGAACCAGCCCACCACGTCGACGAGCACGTCGGTGTCGCCGGCGTTGTTGCGGATGGCGATGCCCCCACCCGCACCGACCTGCACCGTGGCGAGGTTGGCCGTGGTGGAGCCCGCCGGGAAGTTGACGGTGGAGGTGTCGGGCAGCAGACGTCCCGCCGGCCACACGGTGAGGTGCGACGCCGAGGTGGCGTTCACGGCGGTCACGTTCACGACCACCGCGCTCGCACCGACGTCGGGCACCCCGCCGACACCGGTCACGTCGAGCACACGGACCTGGGCGGGACCCACCGGGTGGTCGAAGGGCGAGCGGGTGTCGAGCAGCCGCGTACCGGGCAGGGGGTGGTAGCCCCCCTTGTCGCCTTCGACCGCTCCCGCGTCACAGGCGGGTCCGATCGGGATCGCGACCCCGCGCTGGTCGAGGCCCGGACAGCCGGGAGCGCCGATGGGGACGACGTCCTGAGCGGGCGAGCCGACCCGGGGCGCCCGGGTGAGGGTCGGACCGCCGTCGTCGGCCAGCGGTGCGAGGAGCGGGTCACCGACCGCGGGACGGTCTCCCGGCCCGTCGCCGATCCCGCAGGAGTCGTCGCTCACCACGTTCCCGCCCAGGCTCGTGACCGTCCCGTCGGCGATGTCACAGGCGCCCGCCCCGGCGCCGGGATCGCCGATGATCGACCCCTGCAGCATGGCGGAGACCGGCCCCGATCCGGCCCCCAAGCGCACCAGCGCGAGGTCCGTCGCCGCCGCGTCGGGGGCGCTCGGGACATTTCCGACGACGGTGGACGCCTCGAGGGTGAGCGACGCGGGCGTCCGCGTGTCGGCGCTCACCGTCAACCCGCCGACGCGATCCCCGACGTTGCCGCTGACCGTCGATCGCCGCACGGTGACGTGGCCGCGGTCGACGAGTCCGCCGCCCACCGCGTCCCCCTCGTTGCCTGCGATCGTCGAGTCCTCGATCGTGCCGGTTCCGTCGAACCCAGCGATGAACAGAGCGTGGTTCCCGGCGAGCGAGACGCGGGTCAGGTGGAACGAGCCGCCGAGACCTCCGACCGCGCCGCCGAAGTTGCCGCGCACGACGCTGTCCACGAGTTCGAGACCCACCCCCCCACAGGCCACCGACGCGCAGCGCGAGATTCGCCTCGATGACCACCCGCTCGCCGTGCACCACACCGTCGATGCCGCCGGCGGAGATGCCCGAGACCGGCTCGGGGACCGGTTCCCCCGGTTGCGGCAGCCCCGGCAGCGTCGTGCCGTTGTTGCGGGCGACGAGGCTGTCGGTGATGGTCAGCGGCGTGCGAGCCACGATGCCGGCGGCGTCGCCCGCCGTCGTGCGGTTGTCGGTGATCTCGCTCTGCAGGATCGTGAACGACGAGCCGCCGGCTGCCTTCGAGACGCCTGCGCCGTCGGTCGTGTGGCGCACGGCCGACTCGCCGATCACCAGCGACCCGGTGCCGGCGTCCAGCACCGCGGCATCGGCAGCCAGGGGTCCGGTCCTGCGCGTCGCACCGTCGACGGTCACGCCACCGAGCAACAGGTCACCCTCGTTGCGCACGGCGATCCCGCCGGCGCCGTTGCCGCCCTCGAGCACCGCGTCGATCACCCGCAGCCCGGCGTCCGACCGGTTGTGCAGGACCCGCTCCCCCGCACAGGTCTGCTCGATCGTGCGGCCGAGGCCGAGGAGCTCGACCTCTCGCGGCGCGGTCACGTCCAGATCACCCGTGCTGTTGGCGTCCTCGGAGGTGGCGTCGCAACGGGTGAGCCGGTAGGTCCCCTCGGGCACCAGCGCGATCTCGACGCGGTCCCCCGGCTCCGCCGGCAGGGCATCGGCCTCGCTGATCGCCTCGCGCAGCGACGTCTGCCCGTCGCCGGCGTCGACCACGTCGGCCGTCGTCGTCACCGGGATCTGCGTCAGCGACGTGGACCCGACCGCCGACGGTGCCGGCACGAGGGCAGCGAGCACACCGCCGACCAGGGCCGACGGCGACGACCACCCGTCGTCGCGCCGTGTCCCGTCGAGCCCACCAGCGCCCATCCATGCGTTCCACTCCTGGCCGCTGCGAAACCGCCACCGGCAGGCAAACTACCCCCGCCCACCGAGATCGGGTCCTGCGAGGTCGGTCTCCGGCGTCGAATCGACCGATTTCGGGTGGGGGAGGCGAGCGGGGAGGCGAGCGGGGGGCGCGGGGCGCACCGGCGACCGGCGTGGGGCGGGTGAGGTGGTCCGCACTACCCTCGTCCCGATGGTGACGGGGGACCACGACCGTGCGGCGCCGCGCCTCGACGCGACCGGGCGACCCGTCGAGCTGCGCGACGTCGGCCTGGACCGCTTCCTGCACCCCCGCACCATCGCCGTCATCGGCGCCACCGACACCCCCGGCCGCCCCAACACGACGATGTGGCGACGGGTTCGGACCTGGGGGGAGGCCAACGGTGCCACGGTGGTCCCCGTCAACCCGGCGAGGCCCGCCGTCGACGGGATCGCCTGCCTGGACTCGGTGTCGGAGGTGCCGGGCGAGCTCGATCTGGCCGTGATCCTGGTGCGCGACGCGGTGGAGGTCTTCGAGCAGGTCCAGGCCCGGGGCGCACGCTTCGCCGTCATCTTCGGCGCCGGCTTCGCCGAGTCCGGTCCCGACGGGGAGGCACGACAACGGCGGCTCGCCGAGCTCGTCGCCACCGGTCGGACACGCCTGCTCGGCCCGAACACCAACCTGAACGCCTTCGAGACCTTCGCCGACCTGCCCGGGCCGTCGGTCGCCCTCATCACCCAGAGCGGCCACCAGGGCCGGCCGGTGTTCCAGGCCCAGGAGCTCGGCATCGCCGTCTCGCACTGGGCGCCGACCGGCAACGAGGTCGACCTGGAGTTCGCCGACTTCGCCCGGCACTTCGCCGACCAGCCCGGCGTGGGCGCCGTCGCGGCCTACGTCGAGGGGTTCAGGGACGGGCGCACCCTGCAGCTCGCCGCCGACCACCTCGCCCGCCGGGGCACCCCCCTGGTGGTGGTCAAGGTGGGCCGCACCGCCGAGGGCACCTCGATGGCGAAGTCCCACACCGGGCACCTGGCCGGCGCCGACGAGGTGACCTCGGCCGTGTTCCGACAGTTCGGCGTCACCCGCGTCGACGGCCTCGACGAGCTCACCGACGTCGCCGCCACGCTCGCCCGCACGAAGCCCCCGGTGAGCGACGGCGTGTGCGTGTACTCCATCTCGGGCGGGACCGGCGCCCACATGGTGGACCTGTGCGCGGCGGCCGGACTGCGCATCCCGGAGCTGCGGCCCGAGACGCAGCGGGCGCTGCACCAGTGGATCCCGCCCTATCTGCGGGTCTCCAACCCGGTCGACAGCGGCGGACCCCCGTCGACCGACGAGCGGGGCCGCCGGATCCTCGAGGCCATCGTGGCCGACCCCGGGGTGGGCCTGGTCATCTGCCCCATCACCGGGGCCGTGCCGGCGCTGAGCGGCCCACTGGCCCGGGATCTGGTGGCGGTGGGCGAGACCACCGACAAGCCGATCCTGGTGGTGTGGGGCTCACCCACGACAGACGACCCTGCCTACACCGACGTGCTGCTGGGCAGCCGCCTCCCCGTGTTCCGCACCTTCGGCAACTGCGTGCTCGCGGCGCGCGCCTACCTCGACTGGCACGCCTTCCGCGCCCGCTACCGATCCCCGTTCGAGCGCCCCGCACGCCGGCGCTCCCCCACGGCGGCGACGACCGCACCGCTGCTGTCCGACGCCACCGGCTCGGCGCTGTCCGAGCACACCGGCAAGCAGCTGCTGGCCGCCTACGGCATCGCGGTGAGCGACGACCGGCTCGTGGCCTCCCCGGCCGAGGCCGCCCGGGCTGCGGCGAGCCTCGACGGGCCGGTGGTGCTGAAGATCTGCTCGCCCGACCTGGCCCACAAGTCCGACCTGGGGCTGGTGCAGGTCGGCCTCACCGCCGCAGCGGAGGTGCGACGTTCGGCCCGCGACCTGCTCGACCGCGCGGCCACGGTCGCCCCCGACGCCCGGATCGAGGGCCTCCTCGTGTGCCCCCAGCGCAGCGGCGGCGTCGAGACCGTGGTGGGCGTGCACCGCGACGAGCTGTTCGGCCCCACGGTCATGTTCGGGATGGGCGGCCTGTTCGTGGAGGTGTACCGCGACGTGACCTTCCGCGTGCCGCCCTTCGACCGGGCCGAGGCCCGGCGCATGGTCGACGAGGTCCGGGGCGCGGCGCTGCTCCACGGACGACGGGGGCGACCCGCCGCCGACGTGGCAGCCCTCGTGGACACGATCCTGCGGGTGCAGCGGCTCGCGGTCGACCACGCCGACGACCTCGCCGAGCTCGACGTCAACCCGCTGCTCGTGCTCCCCAGGGGCGCGGGTGTGGTGGCCCTCGACGCTCTCGTCGTGCCGACTCGGTAGCCGGCTCAATAATCGCCGGCCGCCGGTGGGCGGACGTCAGGGTGCGACCCGCTCGGCCACCGCGCGGGCCGCCGCGGGGTCGACGCCGGCCCGCGCCGACAGCCAGCAGGCGATGGGCGCCGCCTGGCGGGCCGAGGCGTGGGCGGCCACGGCGGCCAGACCGAGCAGGGCGTCGATGTCCTCGGCGGTCGGGGCGGGCACGCCCAACTCGACGGCGAAGGCGTTCAACCAGGAGACGACGTCGGAAGAGATCTCATCGGCCATGGGGCGAACCTAGTCCCCCCGCCGGGTCGGTTCCGCTGCGGGCTCAGGAGGGCCGGCCGGGGCCGCCCAGGCTGGCGATGGTCTCGAGCCTCGCCTGGCGTCGCAGGAGCTCGCGCCAGGCGCGCACCAGACGCGCCGTGGTACGGCTCACCTCGCTGTCGGGGAGCTCCACCAGACCCTGGAGCTCGCCGAGGCGCTCGGCCAGGCGGCGCTGCCCCGCGGCGATGGTGTCGCGCACCGGGACGCTGCAGTGCGCGAAGGCGTGGGCCGCGGCCTCGAGCTCGGTGTGGCGCTCGAGGTCGACCCGCAGCTCTCGCAGGCCCCGCAGCACGGCACCCCGGTCGCCACGTACGGCGGCGTCCTGCACGTCGTGCGCCAACGCCAGCAGGGCGAGGTGCGACCGAGCCCGGTTGGGGGCGTCGGGACCGTCGGGTGCCGTCGCGCCCGACGGCACCGGAAGCGCCTCGGCGAGCTGGTGGACCAGCTCGGCCAGACAGGCCGACTCGGCTTCCGTGAAGCCTTCGACCCGCGAGACGGCCGCCACCGCCTCGACCTCGGGCGGCCGGGGGTGGGACCGGCCGTGGAACGTTCGGTGCGCGGCCGTCACGATGACGGGTACGTCGGGGTAGTGCTGCGCCAGCAGCCCCACCAGGCCGGGATCGGTGTCGCTGGCAGCGGCCCCGCACAGCACCACGGCGTCGGCGCCGGCGACCAGCGAGCACCGTCCCTCGACCGCCATGGGGCAGGGACGGGAGGGTGACGGCCCGCCGCACAGGCGGATCTCGTAGCCGACGGCCTCCAACACCCGGGTCAGCGCCGCACCCCGCCCGGGATCGGTGCACACGACGACCAACCGCGGCGCCTGACTCGCCGCCGTGACCCACGTCTGCCCGACATGGAACTGGGGACCACGCCGGGGGCGCACAGGCGTCGCACGCGCCATCAGACCCCTCTCGTCCGGTTCCTGTCAGTGAACGCGACCGGGCCGGGCCCGGGGAGGGCCATTGGTCACAAACCCGCAAGATCGCCGGACGCGGCCTGCCGGTCGCCGGCCACCGGCACCGGTCGTCGGGTCAGCCGGCCAGGTCCCCGACCAGGCTCGCCACCCGGTCGAGCTCGGCGGGGTCGGCGGTGGTGGGGACCAGGAGCACCTCGTCGAACCCGGCGTCGGCCAGCCGCACCAGGGCCTCGCGCACCCGCTCGGCCGACCAGGCCGAGCAGGATGCGGCCATGGCGTCGGCCAGCTCGGGACCGAAGATGCCCAGGTAGCGGGCGGCGTAGGCCCGAAGGACCTCGGCGCCGTCGGGGTCCAGCGAGTACCAGAAGCTGGTGACGTGACGCGGGCGATCGGCGCGCCCGGCGTCCGCCCAGGCGGCGTCGATCATGCGGATGGTGCCCGCCACGTCCTCGCCCAACGGGTCGAGCAGGAACCCGCTGATGCCCGTGGCCCAGCGAGCGGCGCGGGCGATGGCCCTGGGGCCCATGGCGCCGGCGTAGATCGGCGGCCCACCCGGCTGCACCGGGGACGGCCCCACGGGATGCAGGTCGGGACCGGGCTCCTCGCCCGCCCACGCCCGGCGCAGGAGGGCGACCTGGTCGTCGAGGGTCTGGTGGCGACGGGCGAAGGGGCGCTCGAGCGCCCGGTAGTCCTCGTCGCGTCCGCCGACGCCCACCCCCAGCACGAACCGGCCGCCGGAGAGCACGTCGATCGTGGCCGCCATCTTGGCCACCTTCAACGCCGCGTGGGCCGGCAGCACCACGACGGTGCTCATGATGCGGACCCGGTCCGTCACCGCCGCGGACGCGGCCAGCGTGGTGAACATCTCGATGTTCGGGTAGGCGATCCGCTCCCCCACCGCCAACGTCGAATACGGCCCGGCGTCGATGCCCCGCGCCCAGTCCAGCACCGTGCGGCGGTCGAGTCCCGCCAACATCGACGGGATGGTCATGCCGATCTCCATCGCGGCATCCTCGCACACGGTCGGCGAGCGACCGTGGCCCGGCGACGGCCGCCCCGCTACCGTTCGCCCATGTCCGTCGCCCTCGTGACCGGTTCCAGCTCCGGCATCGGTCTGGCCACCGTGGTCCGCCTCGCCCGTGCCGGCCATCTCGTCTACGCCTCGATGCGCGACCTCGACCGCGCCGAGGAGCTGCGCGAGGCGGTGGCGGCCCACGGCCTCGACGACGTCCGTCTCCTGCGCCTCGACGTCGACCGGGACGAGTCGGTGGCCCAGGCCGTGGAGCAGATCACCCGGCAGTCGGGTGAGGTCGACGTGCTCGTCAACAACGCCGGCATCTCCGGGTCGTCCGCCGTCGAGGACACGCCCATCGCCCGTTTCGAGGAGATGTTGCAGACCAACTTCCTCGGCGCCCTGCGGCTCGTCCGGGCCGTGCTGCCGACCATGCGCACCCGGGGCAGCGGCCACATCGTCAACGTCACGTCCTTCGCGGGCCGCTTCTGCCGCCCCACCATGGCCCCCTACGCGGCGTCGAAGCACGCCCTGGAGGCCGCCAGCGAGGTGCTGGCCCAGGAGGTCGCGGCGTACGGCGTGCGGGTCAGCATCATCGAGCCGGGCACGGTCGCCACGCCCATGTTCCGCAAGGGGACGCCGCCGCCACAGGACTCCGCCTACGGCCACTGGTACCGCCGCGTGCAGGCGTACTACCGGTCCACGTTGCGTGAGCCGGCCACCGCCGAACAGGTGGCCGAGGTCGTCCACGAGGCCATCACCACCGATACCCCTCGGTTGCGCTGGGTCGTCGGACGCGACGCCGAGCTGCAGCTCGCCGGACGGGCCGAGCTCACCGACGAGGACGTGGTCGCCCTGGCGGCCATCCCCGTCGACGAGGACTGGGCCGCCGCCTACGAGCGCGCCTACGGCATCCGGCCGGTCCTGCGCTGAACGACGGCCGGCACGGCCCCGGACTCAGGGGCTCTGACGGAACAGGTCGTTGAGGTACAGCACCAGCAGTCGTTCGCGCAGGGGCACCGGCAGCGCGTTGAGCACCTCGTTGACGGGCGCCATGCGCTCGGGGAGGGCGTCGCCGCTGGCGCCGGCCAGGGCCAGCATCGCCTCGATGGTCTCGCCCGAGACCGTGTCGGGGTCGATGCCGCCGAACTCGGCGTCGATGGCGGCGGCGAGCTCGCCGCTGGGCAGGTCCCGGGCGCTGACCACGCTGGCGTCGAGGTCGGCCAGCATCTCGTCGACCCAGCGCACGCTGGCCGGGTTGATCGACAGGTGGATGTTCTCGGGCGAGGAGCCGAAGGCCAGCTGGGGCTGCACGTACCAGTCCCGCTCGCGCATCTCGTCCACGACGTGGAACACGCTCAGTCCGTCTGCGGCGAACGACAGCAGGTTCATGTCGGGCCGGCCGAGCAGGCGCAGGTCGGGATGGGCGTCGAGGTGCGCCACGATCCGGTCCGTGGCGGCGAGCACCTGCCGGGTCCACGCCAGGTACCCGTCGTCGCCGATGAACTGCAGGGCGGCCCAGGCCGCCGCCACCGGACCGGCCGACTTGGTGGACTGGATGGTCGGGTTGATGACCGTGTAGCCGGTCCAGTTGGAGCAGGCGTACATCTGGTGACGGCGCAGGTCCTTCGTGCGGTAGAGCACCGTCGACGCCCCCTTGGCCGCGAAGGCGTACTTGTGCAGGTCCATCGAGATCGACGACACGCCGGGGACCCGGAAGTCGTACGCGGGCACCGGCCGGCCCAGGCGGGCCACGTACTGCAGGAGGAACCCGCCCATGCAGCCGTCGACGTGCAGCCAGAGGTCGCGCTCGAGGGCCAGTCGGCCGAGCTCCTCGATGGGATCGACCACGCCGTGGGCGTAGGAGATGGCCGAGCCGACCAGCAGCACCGTCGAGTCGGTCACCGCCGCGGCCACGGCGTCGGGGTCGGCCCGGAACGAGACCGGGTCGACGGGCACCAGCACCGGGTGCAGACCCAGGTAGTGGCACGCCTTCTGGAAGGCGGCGTGGGCGGTCTCGGGCAGCACCACCTCGGGCCGGTCGATGTCGGGGCGCAGCTCCCGGGCACGGTCCCGGGCAGCCTTCACGGCCAGCATGATGCTCTCCGTGCCGCCGCTGGTGAAGCTGCCGGCGACGTCGCCGTCGGCATGGAGGTGCGCGGCGGCCATCGACACCACCTCGTTCTCGAGCCGCAGGGCGCTCGGGAACACCGTGGGGTCGAGCCCGTTCTCGCTCAGGTAGGCGGTGAAGGCGTCCTTGATGACGGACTCGGCCTCGGGGCCGGGGTCGTAGACGTAGGCCCACGTGCGCCCTGTGCGCCAGGGCATGTCGTCGGCGCGGTGCCGCTCGAGGAGCTCGAACAGCTCCTGTCGTGCCAGACCGTGCTCCGGGATGCGCATGACCGTCCTCCCCCTCGCGTCAGCGACGCGCAGACGCTACCGCCCCTCACCCCAGATCGATCCAGACGCTGGCCGTGAAGGTGTGCAGGGAGGGCATGGCGGACGTGCCGTCGGGCAGGACGTGGTCGCGCACCCCGTGGACCTGCGCGGTGTACACCGTGGCCCCCATCAGACGGACGAGGAACAACAGGTCGAGGTCCGTCGCCAGCTCGGCCTGCGCCAGCTTGTACTGCTCGATCTGCTCGACGACGTCGTCGGTGCCGCGGGCCTCGTCCATGGCGGCGCGCAGCTCGGGGTTGTCGTTGCGGGTCACGTTGGCGGACACACCCGGAGCGGGCACGGCCTCGCCTGCCAGGAGCTCGTAGTCGCGGTCGAGGTGCAACGCGCCGAACAGGCGCAGCGCGCTCGCCTGGTAGGCCCCGGTGAGCACCCGGTCGGTCACGGCGAGCGGATCGATCACCTCGATCTGCACGGCCATGTCGGCCTCCGCGAGCTGCCGACGGAGCTCCTGGGCCGCGCCCGTCGCGCCGGGCTCGTCGGCCACCAGCAGCGTGAAGCTCACGGGCACCCCGTGCACGAGGCGGTACTCCTCGTTGAGACGAGCGGCCTCCTCGACGTCGTAGGGGGGCCAGGCCAGCTCGACGTAGGACGGCGAGCCCTCCCCGAAGGGACCGTCGGCCGGCGGGTACACGCCGTCGAAGGCCACATCGGAGATGCCCTGGGTGTCGATGGCGTGTGCCACCGCCTCCCGGGCGATCGGGTCGTCGAAGGGAGCCTGGGTGACGTTGAGCGCCACGACGAGCTCGGGCGTCTCGTAGTCCTCCTCGGTGAAGAGCTGGAGCTCCGCCTCGACGCCTTCCTCGGCCTGGGCGGTGATGGCCTCGGTGACCGCCTGCATCTGGGCCGGGTCGTCGGTCTCGAGGATCTCCACGTCGCCCGAGCGCAGCGCCGCGTCCCGGGCCCCGGGATCGGCCAGGACCCGGAAGCGCACGGCGTCGAGGTACGGCAGGCCATCGCGCCAGTAGGCCTCGTTGCGACTCGTGGTGATGTCCACGCCGAGGGCGCGCTGCTCGAACACGAACGGACCCGTGCCGATGGGGTGGTCGGCGCCGTCGGGGTCGTCGAGCATCGCGGGCGCCAGGACGAGGCCCGCCTGGCCGGTCAGCGCATGCGGGAACGTGGACCACGGCACCGACATGGTGACGACGACCGAGCGGGGATCCGGCGCATCGATCGACGCCACCGGTCCGAGCGCGGTCCCCGCGACCGGGGACTCCCACATGGCGGTGAGGCTGCGCGCCACCGCAGCCGCGTCGAGCGGGGTGCCGTCGTGGAACCGGACGCCGTCGCGCACGGTGATCGTCCACTCGGTGAACGCCTCGTCGACCTCGAAGGACTCGGCCAGGTAGGGCCGCGGCTCCTCCCGGTCGTCGTAGGCCGCCAGCGGATCGAACAACGACAACGCCACGATGGCGCTCTGGGTGGTCCAGCGCGTCGCCCTCGGATCGAGCGAGTCCACGTCCACGCTCAGCCCGTAGTCGAGCACCCCACCGGTGACCGGTTCGCCGTCGGGCTCCTGGGTGAGATCCGACGGGATGTCGACGGGCACGGGCTCCGGATCGTCGTCTGCGCCGCACCCCGCCGTCAGCACCCCGATCAGGCCCACGAGGCACCACGCCGCGCACCATCGACGGGATCGGGTCATGACGTCAACCAGGGGTCCTTCACGACGGGACGCACGGGTCCGGAGCGCCAGCAGGCTACCGGCAACGCCCGTGCGGACGACGTCACCCGGCGCGGGACGGGCCCGCGGATCCGTCGGGCGGCCCCGTCCGGGCCCGGAGCTGGGCCACCAGCTCCGGCACGACCTGTTCCCAGGTCCCGAGGACGCCGAGGTCGGCGTACCCGAACACCGGGGCGGCGCCATCGGGGTTCACCGCCACCACGAGACCGGCGCTGCGCACCCCCGCCATGTGGTTGAACTTCCCGCTGGTGCCCAGCGCCAGGTACAGGCGCGGGGAGATGGCGTGACCGGTGACCCCGAGCTGACGGGCGTGCGGCAGCCATCCCCGGTCCGTGACCTTGCGGGTCGCCGCGAGCTCTGCGCCGAGCAGGTCACAGAGCGCGTCGAGCTCGCCGTAGCGGGTCGGATCCACCCCCTGTCCGACACCCACGACGCGGTCCGCGTTCGCCAGCAGGTCGAGCTGGTCCTCCCGCGTCACGGAGCGGATCCGCACCCGGCCCCGGGGGACCACGGCGCGCTCCGACACCGCGGGGCTCCCGACGGACCGGGGCCGCCCGAGCGCCAGCACCCCCGGACGCACGGTGACCAGCTGCGTGGGCGAGGTCGCGGTCACCGCTGCCACCACGCTGCCGCCGAAGGCCGGCTTCCACCCCACGAGACGCCCCTGGTCGAAGGAGAGCCCGACCGCGTCGCCGGTGAGACCGGCGCCGAGCGCCGCCGCGGCGCGCCCGGCGACCTCGCGGCCCCAGGCGGTGCTGCCGGTGACGACCGCCCACGGCTCCACGCCACGGGCCCAGGCCACCAGCGCGCCGGCCACGTCCTCCTCGACCAGCACCCCGGGACCGGTCCCTCCCGACGGCGGCGCGGGTCGCAGGCACACCACCTCGTCCGCGCCCCACGAGCCGAGCACCGCCGCCGCGTCCACGGGCTCGGGGGCCACGGCGACGACCCTGCCGTGCCCAGCCGCGACCAGCCGGGCCGCTCCGCCCAGCAGCTCCCTGGCGAGCCGGGCGCGGCCCGGTTCCAACACCACCCCGATCACGGGACCGGACCCGCCCGTCGCCGGCACCTCCTCGTCGAGGATCCCTGCGTCGGGATCGGGCGTCAGCAGACCGCGGTCCTCGAGCACGGCCACCACCTCGGCCACCTGCTGGTGGACCGGACCGCTCAGCACCCGGCCCTCCCGTTCCACCACCTCGGTGCGCAGCTCACCGACCCGTGTCGGCGACGCAGCCGCCCCCCAGGGACCGGGTCCCAGGTCCTCGGCGCGCACCCGGCGCAGGCGGGCTGCGTCGACGGCGGCCCAGGCGTCGGGATCCTTGATCTTGCACGGGTCGATGAGCCGCTCCGCGCACGACAGGACGGCGGGGAGTGCCACGGTGGCCTCGAGCCAGGTGTCGTCGTGCTCGAGGCCCACCTCCGCCACCCCGCCGACGATCTCGAGGCGCTTCACGCCGGCGGCGAAGGGGAGACCCAGCAACTCGGCGAGCTGGGGCCCCACCTGACCGGTCTCGGCGTCGACCGAGCTCCGCCCCACGAGCACCAGGTCGAAGGGGCCCTCGGCGGTCAGGGCCGCCGCCAGCGCGTGGGCGGTGGCCAACGTGTCGGCACCGGCGAAGGCGGCGTCGCACAGGTGCAGGGCGGTGTCGGCACCGCAGCACAGCGCCTCGCGCAGCACGGCCTCGGCCGCCGGTGGACCCATCGTCACCACGGTGCACGAGCCGCCGCTGGCCCGGGCCAGCGCCACCCCCTGGGCCACCGCCCGTCGGCAGTAGGCGCTCATCTCCAACGGCAGGCCCTCACGGCGCAGCCGTCCGTCCCCGCCCAGCCCCATGGCCTCGAAGGCGGGGACCTGCTTGACGAGTGCCGCGACGCGCATCCGCGAAGTATCGCAGCCCCCGTGCGGCGGACCGCCGCGCCGCACCGTCGACGGGTGACGTCCATTCCGACAGCCGGCTCCCTACACTGCCGGCCGCCATGTCGACCTCACCGCTGCGCCTCCTGGTCCTCCTCGGGCTCGTCTCGACGGTGCTGCTGGGTTCCGGCGCGTGCGGCGGTCCCTCCCCCTCCCGGGCCGACACGGCGGTGCGGGCATCGGGCTCGGCGCGTGATGGCGACGCCACGATCCTGGTGCTCCCGCCGGACGACTTCGCCCGGGCCGTCGACGCCGACCCCGAGATGCCCCTGCTCAACGTGCACGTGCCCTACGAGGGCCACCTCGACGGCACCGACGCCTTCGTGGCCTTCGACGACATCGCCGCCTCGTCGCTGCTGCCCGACGACCGCGACCAGCCGATCGCCGTCTACTGCCGCACCGGGCAGATGTCCGCCGTCGCAGCCCGCACCCTGATCTCCCTGGGCTACACCCGGGTGCTCGACCTGCGGGGCGGCCTCACCGCGTGGGGCGAGTCCGGCCGGCCGGTGCTGCACGACGCCGGGGTGACCTCGACCGGACCCTCGTCCGAGGCGCTCACCACGACGCGGCCACCAGGCCGACCAGACCGACCAGGATGACCACCGACGACACGAGGCGCCGCCCACCGAGCGCCTCGTGCAGCAGGAGCCAGCCCAGCAGGGCACCGAAGACCACCGACGACTCCCGCAGCACCGCCACGTAGCCCACAGGGGCCTGCCGGATGGCGACGAGGACCAACGTGTAGGCGGCGCACAGGCCGAGCCCGGCCAGCGCCCAGGTGCGCCAGTCGGTGCGTAGGGCGCCCACGAAGGCCTGCCCCCGCCCCCGCGCCACCCCGGCGATCGTCAGCGACACCGCGATGCAGGGCATGGTGGCCAGGCCGTAGACGACGCCGCTGTCCGCGGTGCGGGCCCCCCTGGCGTCGATCAGGGTGTAGGTGGCGATGCAGGCCGCGGTGAACAACGCCCAGCCGATCGCCTCGCTCGAGGCCCGCCGGCCGCCCAGCGAGGCCAGCCCACCACCCACCACGACCACGGCTGCCCAGGCGGCGGCGGACAACCCGTCGCCGAGCAGGAGGGCACCGCCCACGGCCGCCAGCAGCGCGCCGGCGCCGCGGGCGAGGGGATACGCGAGTGAGAAGTCGCCGTGGGTGTAGGCCTGCACCAGGCCCGTCACGTAGCCGACGTGCACCACCGCCGAAGCGGCGAGGTAGGGCCACGTGGCGGGCTCCGGCCAGCCGAGCACCACCAGCACCGGCACGACCAGCAGCCCTCCGAGCACGAACTGCCCCCAGGCCATGAGGTCGCGCGCCGGCGCCGTCTTCACCAGCAGGTTCCAGGACGCGTGCAGGGCTGCGGAGGTCAGGGCGAGGACCGTGGCGCCGAGCACGCGACACGGTAGGTCAGGCGGGGGCGGGGAGCCGTGGCCCCCGCACCCCTACGTCCACAGCGTACGACGCAGGAAGTCGGCGGTGACCCCCCAGGCGGCCCGGGCGGCCACGGGCTCGTGGAACGTGTCTGCGAGGTGGTTGTCGAAGGCATGACCGGCGTCGAAGAGGTGCACCTCGACGCCCTCACGGTCGGCCAGCGCGGTGCGCACCTCCTCGACGCGCTCCAGCGGGAGGTAGGGGTCCCGGGTGCCGAAGTGGGCGAGCACCGGGCAGTCGAGGGCGTCCGCCCCCGCCACCAGGTCGGGCACCCCCGAGCCGTAGTAGGAGACCACCGTGTCGGGCTCGGAGTGCAGGCCCACGCCGAAGGCCAGGGTGCCACCGAGGCAGAAGCCCAGCACGCCCACGGAGCCCGTCGTCTCGCCGAGGCGGGACAGGTGCGCCAGGGCGGCATCGGCGTCGCGCACGGCCTCCTGGGCGTCGAGCCCGCCGGCCCGCTCGATGGCGGCGTCGAGCTCGGCGTCCTGGCGTTCGATGGGGTGGTCGGGATCGATGCGCCAGAACAGGTCGGGCGCGGCCACCACGTAGCCCAGCAGGGCGAGGCGCTGCGCGACCTCGCGGATGTAGGCGTTCACCCCGAAGATCTCGTGCAGGAGCAGCACGCCCGGCCCCCGACCCCGGCGCGGCACCACGACGTGGAGGGGGAAGGATCGGCCGTCGTGGGCGACCACCTCGTCGATCCTGGCGGAGAAGTCCATCGGCGTCGCTCCTGTCAACTCGTGGTTGCCACGTCGCTCGCCCGCACCAGTGCGCCGTCGTCGGCCGAGTCGGCCACCGAAGCCAGCTCGGGCACGAGCTCGCCGTCGGCCGCCACCGACGCCAGCACGGCCCGGTCCTCGGCCGACACCGCCTCCCCCCGCCGCTGGAGGTACTCGGCGTGCACCATGGTCAGGAACCGGTCCACGCCGACGAGCACGTTGTTGGTCCGGATGGACGGGAACATGTCGAAGGCGTGCTGGGCCCCCTTCAGCTCCAGGTAGTGCACGGCCTGGTTGGACTCGGCGCGCAGCTTCTCCACGAAGCTCCGGGCCTGCTCCACGGGGGCGAGGGTGTCCTTCTCGCCGTGCACCACCAGGAACGGCGGCGCATCGGCATGGGTCTGGTCGTAGGGGGACGCCTGCTCGAACTTCTCCGGGTCCCGGCGAAGCGACGCCTTCATGACCACCGGCTCCAGGAAGTTGGCCACGAAGTCACGGTGCATGGCCCCGTCCCGGTTGGTGAAGTCGTACACCCCGTAGAAGGGCACGGCGGCCTGGATCGACGTGTCCGCGTCCTCGAAGCCGGGCTGCAGGGCCGGATCGTTCTCGGTCAGCGCCGCGAGCGAGCTCAGGTGCCCCCCGGCCGAGCCGCCGGTGATGGCCACGAAGTCGGGATCGACCCCGTACTCGTCGGCGTGCTCACGCACCCAGGCGACGGCCCGCTTCACGTCGATCAGGTGCTCGGGGAAGACGGCCTGCGGGCTGAGCCGGTAGTCGATGCTGAAGCACACCCAGCCCCGCGACGCCATGTAGTTCATGAGGGGGATGGCCTGCTCCTTGCGGGTGCCCATGACCCAGGCGCCGCCGTGCACCTGCACGAGCGCCGGTCGGCGCTCGCCCGGAGCCGGGGGATCGACGGGTCGGAACACGTCGAGCTTCAGGTGGTGGCGGCCCTCCTGCGAGTACTCGACACCGCGGATGCGCTGCACCTTGTGGCGCCGCAGCCCGACCCCGTCGGGGTTCACCTCGGCCAGGGCCCGAGCCACCTCGTGGCGCGACCCCAGGCTGTGGCGGATGGTGACGACGAGCCCGACCCAGTTGGCCAGCGTGATCAGCAGACCGAGCCGACCTGCCCAGTGCCGCAGCGCACCCTTGCGGATGAAGAAGGCAGTGGCCGCCGCCTCCCAGAGGAGATGGAACCAGGCCAGCTCCAGGGTGAGCCACGACGCGAAGAAGCTGGGCACGAAGCGCACCCGCTGGTTCTGCGTCGCCGGCCGGTAGGCGTTGTAGGTGTACGCCGCGCCATTGGCGCTGAGCAGCAGGTACACCCACGACAGCACCGGGCGCGGCCCCCCGGTCGAACCGGCACCGTGACGAGCAGTGGTTCGTGCAGCCATGCGACCAGTCTGCCGTCCGGGCGCGGTCCCGACACAACGCAGCGGTGTTCCTACCGGCACGGGACGGGCATCCACCCCGGTTTCGGGCCCGTCGCGCCCACCCTGCAACGTGTTCTAATCTCCGGCATGCCCTACAACGCCGCCGACATGTTCGAGCACACCGTCGACGTCGTCGCCGACCGCGTCGCGCTGATCTGCGGAGACGAGCGCCGCACCTACGCCGAGCTGGATCGACGGGCCAACAGCCTGGCCCACCACCTGATCGACGCCGGAATCCGACCCGGTGACCACATCGGCATCTACGCCCAGAACGGGCTGCCCTGGATGGAAGCCCTGCTCGGCATCCTGAAGGCCCGGGCCGTGCCGGTGAACGTGAACTACCGCTACGTCGAGGACGAGCTGCGCTACCTGTTCCACAACGCCGACCTCAAGGCGCTGTTCTACTCCGAGGAGTACGGACCCCGCGTCGCCCACGTGTTCGACCAGCTCCCGCTGCTGCGCGACCTCGTGATGATCGAGGACGGCTCGGGCGCCTCCCAGGAAGGCCTGAGCCCAGTCCCGTTCGAGGTCGCGGTGGCCAGCGGTTCCCCCGAGCGCGACTTCGGCGAACGCTCCGGCGACGACCAGATCATCATCTACACGGGCGGCACCACGGGCATGCCCAAGGGTGTGATGTGGCGCGGCGAGGACATCTTCTTCGCCCTCGCCGGCGGCACCGACCCCTTCACCCGGGAGAAGGTCGCCAGCGAGTACGAGCTGTCCGAGAAGGCCGCCGCCTCGGGTGGGCAGCTCGTGTACTTCAACACGCCACCCCTCATGCACGGTGCGGCCTTCGTGGCCACCCTCATGGCGCTGTTCCAGGGGAACTGCTCGGTGCTGATCCGCCACTTCGAGCCGACCGAGGTGTGGCGCACGATCGCCCGGGAGCGGATCAACTCCGTGCTGATCGTCGGCGATGCCATGGGCCGACCCCTCATCGAGGCGCTCGAGGCCCTCGACGCCGCCGGCGAGGAGCTCGACCTGAGCTGCCTGCTGGCCCTCAGCTCCAGCGCGGCGGTGTTCTCCCCCGCGGTGAAGGACCGCTTCATCGAGCGCTTCCCGACCCTGGTGATCACCGACTCCATCGGTGCCACCGAGAGCGGCTTCAACGGCATCGTCGCGGTGGGCAAGGGCAACACGGCCATGAAGGGCGGCGGCCCCACCGTGCAGCCCGGTCGTGACACGGTGGTGCTCGACAGCGAGCTGCGCCCCGTGGAGCCCGGCTCCGGTGTAGTCGGCATGGTCGCCCGGGGCGGCAACATCCCCCTCGGCTACTACGGCGACCCCGACAAGACCGCCAGCGTCTTCGTCACCGCGGCCGACGGCAGGCGCTACGCCGTCCCCGGCGACTTCGCCACCGTCGAGGCCGACGGCACCATCACCCTGCTCGGACGGGGATCGGTGTCGATCAACACCGGCGGCGAGAAGGTCTACCCCGAGGAGGTGGAGCAGGCCCTCAAGGCGCATCCCGACGTCTTCGACGCCCTGGTGGTGGGTGTGCCCGACGAGCGGTGGGGCCAGCGCGTGGCCGCCGTGGTGCAGCCCCGCGAGGGTCGCGTGCCCTCGCTGGCCGACCTGCAGGCCCACTGCCGGGAGCACATCGCCGGGTACAAGGTGCCACGCGAGCTGCACCTGGTGGACACGGTGGTGCGCTCGCCGAGCGGCAAGCCCGACTACCCGTGGGCCAAGAAGGTGGCCGAGTCGGCCACCCCGGCCGGCGGCTGAGCCGACGGCGACCCACCCGCCAACCACTACCGTCACCGCAGCAACCGATCCCGGCCGGCCACGGCCACGACAACACCGGGCCCACTCCGGGCACCGGCAGGTCTCAGCACAAGGGGGCATCGTGCACGTCCACGAGAAGTTCTTCATCGGCGGCGAGTGGGTCTCGCCTGCAGGCACCGGCACGCTCGAGGTGCGCTCGCCCGCCACCGACGAGGTCGTGGGCAGCGTTCCCGACGCCACCTCCGCCGACATGGACCGGGCCGTCGCCGCGGCCCGCGAGGCCTTCGACCACGGGCCGTGGCCGACGATGACGCCCGCAGAGCGGGCCGACGTCATGACAGCGGTCTCCGCCGAGCTGCAAGCCCGCACCGAGGACCTCACCAAGCTGATCTCCCTGGAGATGGGAGCGCCCTACATCTTCTCGATGTTCGGCCACGTGATCTCCGCGACGGCGGTGCTCGACTACTACGCGGGCCTGGCGCGGGAGTACGCCTTCGAGGAGTACCGCCCCGGCATGCTGGGCAACTCGATCGTGCGCAAGGAGCCGGTGGGCGTCGTGGCCGGGATCATCCCCTGGAACGTCCCGCTGTTCATCACCATGCTGAAGCTGGGTCCCGCCCTGGCGGCCGGCGCCACCATGGTGGTCAAGCCGGCACCGGAGACCCCGCTCGACGCCTACGTGCTGGCCGAGGTGCTGGAGTCCTGCGGCCTACCCCCGGGGGTGGTCAACATCGTGCCCGCGGGTCGCGAGGTCGGCGAGCACCTGGTGCGCCACGACGGCATCGACAAGATCGCCTTCACGGGCTCCACCGCCGCGGGCCGCAAGATCGGCGCCATCGCCGGTGAGCAGCTCAAGCGGGTGACGCTCGAGCTGGGCGGCAAGTCGGCGGCCATCATCCTCGACGACGCCGTCCTCGACGAGGTCGTGCCCCAGCTGCTGCCGGCCGCGCTCATGAACAACGGCCAGGCCTGCGTGGCGCAGACCCGCATCCTGGCCTCGAGGGGCCGCTACGACGAGGTCGCCGAGGCGCTGGCCGAGGCCGTGCGCGCCTTCAAGGTCGGCGACCCCCTCGACCCCGCGACCGAGTGCGGCCCACTGGTGGCGGAGCGCCAGCGGGAGCGGGTCGAGGGCTACATCGAGGCCGGCAAGCAGGCCGGCGCCCGCATCGCCGTGGGCGGTGGCCGGCCCGCCGGCCTCGACCGGGGCTGGTACGTGGACCCGACGCTGTTCGTCGACGTCGACAACTCGATGGTCATCGCCCAGGAGGAGATCTTCGGCCCGGTGCTGTCCCTCATCCCCTACGGCGACGAGGACGAGGCCGTGCGCATCGCCAACGACTCCGACTACGGGCTCTCGGGCTCCGTGTGGACCGGCGACGTCGACCACGGCGTGGACATCGCCCGCAAGGTCCGCACCGGCACCTACCAGGTGAACCTGCTCGACATGGAGTTCGGCGCCCCCTTCGGCGGCTTCAAGAGCTCGGGTGTGGGCCGTGAGCTCGGCCCCGAGGGCCTCGAGGCCTACCTGGAGCACAAGAGCATCTACGTGCCGCTCGACCACCAGCCCACCCTCCGGTAGCACGGCCCGAGCGTTCCCACGGGCAGGCGATGACCGTGCGACCGTCCCGCCGCGCCGTGCTGCACGGCATGGTCGGCATGGGTCTGTGGGCGGCCACGGGCTGCCGGGACGGCGGCGGGTCGAGCGGGTTGCCCGACCCGACCTCCTGGGCGGTGACCCGGTGGGCATCGGACCCCTGGTCGCTGGGCTCCTACTCCTACCTGCGCGTGGGCGCCGACCCGGAGGACCGCCGCACGCTCGCGGCACCCGTCGCCGACACGCTCTTCTTCGCCGGGGAGGCGACCGCCAGCTCGAACCCGGGCACCGTCCACGGGGCGGTGAGCTCGGGGCGACGGGCCGCGGAGGAGGTGCTCGCCGCAGGAGTCGGGCGGGCCGTGGTGGTGGGTGCCGGCGCGGCCGGGCTGGCCGCCGCCGCCGACCTGCAGACCCGCGGGGTCGAGGTGGTCGTGCTCGAGGCCCGCGACCGCATCGGTGGGCGGGTCGTGACCACCGATGCGCTCGGCGTGCCCGTCGACCTGGGGGCCTCGTGGATCCACGGACGTCGGGAGAACCCGCTGGTCGCGCTGGCCGAGTCGGTGGACGCCGACACGGTCGCCTTCGACTACGACGACGTCGTCGTGCGCCGCGACGGCCGGCGTGCGCGGCCGCTGCCCGACGTGGACGCGGCGTTGGAGGTCGTCGCCGAGACCGCCGACGGCGACGAGGCCGTGGCGGCGCCGCTCGACGCCGAGCGCCCGGCGACGGCCGATCCCGCGGCCTGGCGGGCCGGGGTGACCACCGCCGTGGACCTCGACTACGCCGCGACCCCCGACGAGCTCGCCGTGGCGGCGCTCTGGGAGCCAGGGACCGCCGGCGCGGACCTGCTCGTCACCTCCGGGTACGTCGGCCTGCTCGAGCCGCTGGCCGACGGTCTGGAGGTGCGCCTCGCCACCCCCGTTCGAGGCATCGCGTGGTCACCGGGCCGGGTCGACGTGAGGCACGACGGCGGCGTCGAACGAGGCGATGCCGCCGTGATCACCCTGCCCATCGGGGTGCTGCAGGCAGAGGCGGTGGCGTTCGAGCCGGCGCTCCCCGAGTCCATCAGCGGTGCCGTTCGAGCGCTGGGTTCGGGGGTCCTCGACAAGGTCGTGCTGCGGTTCCCGGAGGTCTTCTGGGACGACGCCGCCGTGATCCAGCACGTGCCCGAGGCGGGCAGCGAGTTCGTCTACTGGGTGAACCTGCACGCCGTGACCGGCGCACCCCTGCTGATGGGGTTCAACGGAGCGGCGACGGCGCGGGCGCTCGAGACCGCGACCGACGCCCAGGTCGTGGCTCGCGCCATGGACGCCCTGCGCGCCATGTACCTCGGCTGAGCACCGGTCCGGCTCGTTCAGTCGTAGTCGCTGAGACGCAGGCGCACCTTGTTCAACAGGTACACCTTGTGCTGCGCCTCGTCGGCAGGTGACGCCGACTCCTCGGGCAGCTCCGACAAGTGGCTCGCCGCGAGGATGCCCTCGTCGCTGGCATTGTCGGCGTCGGTGAGCGACGCCTCGAGCGCCAACCGCTCCTGCTCGGCCGACGTCGCCGCTGCACGCTCCGCGGCTTGCTCGGCCTCCCGTGCTGCGGTCTCGCGCGCCGCGGCATCCCTCGCCTCACGCTCCGCCTGCTCGGCAGCCTCACGCGCCGCCTGCTCGGCAGCCTCACGCGCCGCCTGCTCGGCAGCCTCACGCGCCCTCTGCTCGGCAGCCGCCTTCTCCGCCGCCTCACGCGCCGCCTGTGCCGCGGCCTCACGCTCCGCCTGCTCGGCAGCCGCCTTCTCCGCCGCCTCACGCTCCGACCGCGCCGCGGCCTCACGCGCCTCACGCTCCGACCGTGCCGCGGCTTCCTTCGCCTCACGCTCCGCCTGCTCGGCAGCCTCACGCGCCGACTGCTCGGCAGCCGCCTTCTCCGTCGCCTCACGCGCCGCCCGCGCCGCGGCCTCACGCTCCGCCTTCTCGGCAGCCCGGCGCTCACGCTCGAGACGTCGCTCCTCGGTCTTGCGCTCGCGCTCGGAACGACGCTCCTCCTTGCGGGCGGCGACCTTGCGCTCGCGCTCGGCCTTCTCGGCGGCACGACGTTCGGCCTCGACCCGGGCACGCTCCTTGAGCTCCTCCTGGCGCCGGGCGAGGTCGACGACCTCCGCTTCCCGAGGGACACGCTGCCGGGGCGGCGCTTTCTCGGCCGACGGGGTGGGCGACACCACGGGTTCCGCCGCCGATGCCCGGTCGTGGAAGGCACGCTCCGAGAAGGGGGCGGCGTCGACCGCCGGAGCCCCGTCCCCTGCGGCAGCGGGTGGAGCCTGGTCGGGTTCGCCCTCGGCGGGTGGTCGGGTGAAGGGCAGGTAGCGCTGCGCGGCGTCGGGGTGCGAGAGCCGTAGCGCCGCCACCCAGACCAACAGGGCGACGACCACGACGAACAACGCCGCCATGGGAGCCAGCACCACGAACAGCACCACCGCCGTGACCCCCACGGCGATGAGCGAGTAGAGCGCCTTGTGCTGCCTCGTCACCTCACGAGCCCTCCCCGGCATCCAGCGCCCCAACCCTAGGCCGCCCGGTGGGCGGGTGTGTCACCGATCCGGCGCCATCGACGACTCACCGGCCCTCGAAGTTCGGCTCTCGCTTCTCGGCGAAGGCCCGCGGCCCCTCCTGCGCGTCGTGGGTCAGGTACACCGGCGAGCCGACCTCGAGCTCGTAGGCCAGGCCGACCTTCTCGGGCATCTCCCGTGTGGCGCGCAACGACTTGAGCACGGCCTGGACGGCGAGCGGGCCGTTCGCCGCGATCTGCGAAGCCAGGTCCCGGGCCTTGTCCAACGCGGTGCCGTCGGGGACGACGTGCCCCACGAGGCCCATGGCCAGCGCCTCGTCGGCCGGCACGAACCGTCCGGTCAACAGCAGCTCGGCGGCGTGGGTGTAGGGGATCTGCCGCGAGAGCCGCACCGTGGAGCCGCCGAGTGGGAACAGGCCCCGACGCACCTCGGCCACGCCGAAGGTGGCGCTCTCCCCCGCGACCCGCAGGTCCATGGCCTGGAGGATCTCCGTGCCACCGGCCACGGCGTAGCCTTCCACCGCCGCGATCAGCGGCTTGCCCGGCACGAAGTGGCGCAGCAGCGCCTTCCAGTGCAGGTCGCGGTCCTGCCCGAAGCGCTTCGTGTACTCGTCGTCGGGATGACCGGCGGCCATGGCCTTCAGGTCGGCGCCAGAGCAGAAGTTGCCTCCCGCCCCGGTCACGATGGCGACGCGGATGCCGGGGTCGCTGTCGATCTCCAGCCAGGCGTCGTGCATGCGCACGAGCATCTCGCTGCTGAGGGCGTTGCGCTTCTCGGGTCGGTTCAGGGTGACGATGGCGACGTGGCCGTCGCGCTCGAACAGCAGATGGGGCTCGCTCATGGGTTCCGCTTTCGATCCGGGTTCAGTGGGACATCCGCACTCGCGTCGATCGGGCCGGTCTCACACCACGTCCGGGCGCACGAAGGCGTCGCTGCCGCCATCGGCGAACAGCACCGACCCGTGCACGAACGAGGCCTCGGGCCGCAGCAGGAAGGCCACCACAGAGGCGATCTCCTCGGGCTCGGCCCGCCGTCCGAGGGGGATGGGCAGCGCATCCACCGCGTCGCCGAGCTCCTCGTCGTCGAGGATCGCCTCGAGCATCGGTGTCGACACCGGACCCGGCGCCACGGCGTTCAGCCGCAGCCCGGCATCACCCCAGGGCTGCACCCGTCGGCGCATCGCCCGGGTGAGCGCCACCTTGGTCATGGCGTAGACCAGCGCACCGTGGATCGAGCCCGCCAGCCCCGCGGCCACCCCCTCGGAGCCGCGCAGCATCTCGTCCACCAGCGTCGTGTCACCGAGCTGGGTGAGGCCGATCGAGTTCGAGGCGATGCACACCGCCGCGGCCCGCTCCCCGGCCGCCAGGGCCGGCCGGAGGCCGTCGAGCACCTCCACCGCGCCGAAGTAGTTGACCCGCACCTGCAGGCCCTGTGGCGCCTGCGGCCCGACGCCCGCGGCCACCACCAGGCCGTCGATCGAACGTCCGGTGAGGTCGAGCACCTTGTTCATGGCCGCGCTGCGGCCCGTCGGCGTGGAGAGGTCGGCTGCGACCTCCTGACCCTGCAGATCCACCCCCACGACCCGGCAGCCGTCGAGCTCGAGCCGACGACGCAGCGCCGCCCCGATGCCCGACGCCGAACCCGTGATCACGATGGTGCGCATGGTTCCCCTCACCTGACGCCCGCGGGCGCCCTAACCTCCCGGGGAGGACAGCGAGCCTAACCGGGAGCGCCGACATGGCGAACACGCGCACACCCACCACCACACCGGCGTCGGTCACCGTGGCGGGCCAGGAGGTCCACCTGCCCGTCGAGGTGCGGTCCGCCACCATGATCGGCGCCCAGTACCTCGTCGACGCCGACGCCGCCCGACGTCTCGTCGACCCGACCGGGCTGCGGGTGGTGCGACGCGCCGGACGAACGGTGTGCTCGGTCACCGCCGTGCAGTACGCCGACAACGACCTCGGTCCCTACAACGAGATCGCCATGGCCGTGGAGGTGCTCCCCCACGACGCCGGGCCCGGGTACCGGCCCTCGGTGCAGCGCATGACGACCTACATCCACCGGCTGCCGGTCAACGCCGCGTTCACCTGCGCCGCGGGACGGGACATCTGGGGCTTCCCCAAGTGGATCGCCGACATCTCCTACCTGACCCGGTCCGCCACGACCGAGGCCGTGCTGCTCGACGAAGGCCGTCTCGTGCTGGCCCTCACCGTGGGGCGGGGCGGCGTCCCCCTGCCCGCCCAGACCTCGGAGATGAGCTGCTACTCGTGGCGCGACGGCGTGCTGCGACGCACCCCGTGGACGACCACCAACCGTCTGGCCATCGCCCGGCCGGGTGGCGCCGGGCTGGCGCTCGGGGTCGGGCACCCGATGGCCGAGGAGCTGCGCTCGTTGGGACTGCCCCGCCGTGCGCTGTTCTCGATCACCGTGGGGCTGTTGCAGGCCTCGTTCGGTGCCGCGGAGGTCGTCACCGGGGCGTGATCCGACGGCGGATCGCCTAGGCCGCGCCGAGGGCGTGGAGGCGGCGCCAGAGCAGCTGCGGTGCCGCCCGGCGCACCCAGGACACCGTGCGCGTCCCGCGACCGGGGAAGACCCAGAACCGGCCCGACTCCAGGGCCCGCTCCACCTCGTCCAGCACGAGCTCGGGAGCCAGGCGGGCCGGTGACGACATGCCCGCCGGCAGGGCCTCGAGATCCCCGCCCATCGGGGTGTCGACGGGCGGAGGGCACACGCACACCATGCGCACCCCGGCCTGGCGGTGCTCCTGGTGCAGGGTCTCGGTGTACGACGCCACGGCGGCCTTGGTGGCCGCGTAGGCGCCGAGGTACGGCGTCGGCACCCAGGCGGCCAGCGACGCGTACTGCACGAGATCGCCCCGGCGGCGCGCCACCATGCCCGGCAGGGTCGCCGAGGTGACGTTCACCAGGCCACCGAAGTTGATCTCCATGGCCCGTGTGATCTCCGCGGCAGGTGTGTCGGCCAGCCGCCCGAGGGGGAGCACGGCCGCCGCGTTGACCACCCGGTGGACCGGACCGAGCTCGTCCTCGGCCTGTTCCACCACGGCCCGCACGGCGGCATCGTCGCTCACGTCGCACACGAAGGGATGGACCAGGTCGGTGCGCCGGGCGGCGTCGGCCAGGCCCCGTTCGTCGACGTCGAGTGCAGCCACGCGGACCCCGTCGGCCGCCAGCCGCAGCGCCGACAACCGGCCCAGCCCGCTTGCCGCGCCGGTCACCAGTGCGACGCGGCCCGAGCAGGTCACCGGGTTCAGCTCCCCGAGGTCGGCGGCAGATCGGGCCGCTGCACGTCGCCGCGCTCGCGCACCGCCGTCCCCCCCGCAGCCACGGGCTGCCCGTCGGGCGCCGCGGCCCGACCGTCCCCGGCGCCGAGCGCCTCGACGAGGCGGTCGGTCTGGAGTCGCTGCTCGTACACCATGCGGATGAGCCAGAACCGCAGGTAGCGGGTCATGGAGTACCGGGTGTACAGGACCGCGCCGGCGGTGGCCAGCGCCAGGCCGAGCAGGCCACCCGAGATCACGTAGGGCATCTGCTCGTTGACCCACGGGGTTCCCGAGGCACCCCAGTAGCCGAGGAAGATCGTCACCAGGCCGGCCACGAACAGCACGACGGAACCGATGAGCCAGACCCGGTCCTGGCTGTCCGAAGGGGCGCTCAGCTCGAGCCCCGCGATCTCCTCCTTGAACGCCGCGATGCGCTGGTGTGTCTCCATGGTGGTCCCCTCGTCGACGGCCCCGCCCGGGGCATCGTGTGGTCGGCCCGCGGATGGCGGGGATCGTAGCGGTCCGGGATCGGCCCGTTCGGCCTCCATCAGCGAGGTCCGCCGGTCTCCGCGCCGAGGTAGGCCGAGGACAGCTCCGCCTCCAGCTCGGCAGGCGAGCCGACCCGCTGCACGCGGCCGTGGAGCATGAGCCCCGCCAGGTCGGCCACGCCCAGCACCGTGCGGGCGAACTGCTCCACCACCAGGATGGAGACGCCCTCCGCGGCGATGCCGGCGACGATGCCGTAGAGCTCCTCCACCACGAGCGGCGCGAGTCCCATCGACAGCTCGTCGAGCAGGAGCAGCGCGGGATCGGTGGCCAGCCCGCGGGCCAGGGACAGCATCTGCTGCTCGCCACCCGACATGGTGCCCGCCAACTGGCCGCGCCGCTCCTTCAGCCGGGGGAACCGGGCGTAGGCCTTCTCCTCGACATGACGGAGCGAGGACCCGGTGAAGGTCATCATCTGCAGGTTCTCGCGCACCGTCAGGTTCGCGAACACACCGCGACCTTCGGGGATCGTGCACACCCCGGCGCGAGCGAGGTCCTCGGCCGAGACGCCGTTGACGCGGTGCCCGCCGAGGCGGATGCTGCCGGCGGTCGCGTGCAGCTGGCCCGAGATGACCTTCAGGGTGGTGCTCTTGCCCGCGCCGTTGGGGCCCAGCAGCGCGAACACCGAGCCCTCCGGCACCACGAGGTCGACGCCGTGGAGCACCTCGATGCGTCCGTAGGCGGCGCGCACGTCGCGCAGCTCGATGAGCGGCACCTCGCCGCCGGCATCCACGGTGGGTTCGCCGCTCACGGAACCTCCTGGCCGAGGTAGGCGTCGACGACCCGCTGGTCGACGCGGATCTCCTCCGGCGTGCCCACCGAGATCACCTTGCCCAGATCGAGGACGTAGACGCGCCGGCACACCTGCATGACCAGCGGCACGTCGTGCTCGACCAGCAGGACCGCCAGGCCGGAGTCGGCCAGCTCCCGCAGGAGGCGGGCCAGGTACGCCGTCTCGTCGGCGTCGAGCCCCGACGCGGGCTCGTCCAGCAGCAGCACCTTGGGCCGGGTCACGAGCGCCCGGCCCAGCTCCAGCAGCCGCGCATGACCGGTGGTGAGCTCGTCGGCCCGCTGGTCGACGAAGGCTCCCAGGCCGACCAGGTCGACGACCTCGTCAACCCGCTGCGCCGCGGTCAGCCCGGCCGGGGGGGCGCCGAAGCGACGGGGGATCTCCGCGGCCACGAGGAGGTTCTCGCGCGCCGTGAGCGACCCGAACAGCTCGAGGCGCTGGAAGGTGCGCGCCAGACCACGCTGGGCCCGGTCGTGGGGAGCCATGCCGGTGATCTCGATGCCGTTGAGCGACACCCGCCCCGACACGCACGGCTGGAGCCCGGTGAGCACGTTGAACAACGTCGTCTTGCCCGCCCCGTTGGGGCCGATGAGCCCGGTGACCCGGCCCACCTCGACGTCGATGTCGGCGTCGGTCACCGCGGCGTGCCCGCCGAAGCGCACGTTGACGCCGCGGGCCTCAAGCAGTGCCACGGGACAGCTCCTCCTCCAGGTCGCGCAGGTCGAGCGCCCGGTCGAGGACAGCGAGCTCCTCGACGGTGAAGGGTCGGTCCACCCCGAGGGATTCGGCGTCGAGGCTGTGGCGCAGCGACGTGGGGCTGGCGAAGCGCTCGGGCGGCTCGACGCGCTCCTCCTCCCGGCGTTGCCGACGCTCGCGCAGCTGGCGGCCGACCTCGTTCACGACGCCGTTCGGGTTGCGGCCCAGGTTCAGCCCGGCCAGCGCCGGCATGAGCAGCAGCAGGTCGTCGACGAGGTCCTGGCCGTCCATGCCGGCCACCTCGAAGGTGGGCACCCACTGCCCGATGATGGCGAAGGAGGCCAGCAGCAGGCCACCCACCAGCGAGCCGCTCACGTAGGCGATGCCGCCGACGACGGCCATCAACAGCACCGGCAGGTTCTGGACGGCGAAGTACTCCTCCACCGACATGTTCTCGCTGACCCCGGCGAGCAGCGCACCGCCCAGACCGGCGATGCCCGCCGAGAGGGCGAAGACCTGCATCTTGGTGCGGGTCAGGTTGAGCCCGAGGGTGGCACAGGCCGCCGGGCTGTCCTTCATGGCCTGGAGCCGGCGTCCGAACGGCCCGAGGCGGATCCACACGACGAGCAGGCCGACCAACGAGAAGGCCACCGCCAGGAAGATCATGTAGGCCCGGTCGCCCTGGACGGGACCGAGCCGTTCGACGGGGAGCGCCGTGGTGGGGAACAGCGCCCGCTGCGTGAACACGACCTTCTCGACGAAGTAGGCGAAGGCCAGGGTGGACAGGGCGAGGTAGATGCCGCGCAACCGCAGCGCGGGCAGCGAGACCAGCAGGCCCACCAGCGCGCTGAGCACCACCGCGGCCACGAGGCCCAGCACCGAGCCGTCGCCCCACCGGGCCACGGCGAAGCCACCCAGACCGGCGAAGGTCATGGGCGCCAACGAGATCTGGCCGCCGTAGCCGATGAGCGGCACCAGCGACAGCATGATCAGGGCCAGCGCCAGGCCACGGCTCCACGAGAGCAGGTCGCTGCCCGACAGGAAGCCGGACACCACGGCCACCACCGCCACCAGGACGACCCCGCCGATCGCCGACCGGACCACGTCGGGGCGCGGCACGACCTCACGCGACCGGATCAGTCCGTGCGCCCGCAGCTGCGCGTGCGGGATCGCCAGCAGGACCACGAACAGCATGATCACCGGGACGGCCAGCCGGAGGTTGGTGATGAGGTCGACGTCGTCGGGCAGGAACGACGGGTTGTCCCGCAGGTAGCCCACGGCGTAGGACTGCAACAGGCCCAGGATCAGCGCACCGAGGAACGTGCGGGGCAGGCTCGCCAGTCGGCCGACCACTGCCGCGGCGTAGGCGTTCACCACCAGGAACGTCAGCGTGACGACCTCCATGGAGAGGATGGAGGCGACGAGGATGCCCGACAGGGCGGCGAGCGAGCAGCCCAGCGACCAGCTCAGCGACGACGACCGGTCCGGGCGCGAGCCGTTCAACACGGCCAGGGGCCGGTCGTCCACGACGGCCCGCATGGCCACACCGCTGCGGGTGCCGAAGAGGAAGAAGCGCAGACCCACGGCCACGACGCCGGCCACCACGATCGTGAGGAGCTGGTGGTAGCGCACGCCGGCGCCGAAGATCGTCACCTTGCTGTCGCCGAAGAAGGGCTCGACGACGTAGCTGTTGGATGCGGGGTCCCAGATGATGGGGATGAGGGCGATCATGCCGAACAGCAGGCCGATGGGCACCACGATGCGGATGACCTCGGAGACGTTCTGCAGACCCCGCATGATGACCCGCTCGATGAGCCAGCCGACGGCCGGCGCCACCACCAGCAGCACGATCGCCACCGCCGGCAGCTCGGGCACGTCCCAGTCGAGGAGCTGCCAGTAGGCGAAGGCTCCGAAGGCGCCGATGGCGCCGTGGGCGAAGTTGAAGATCCCGGAGGTCGTGTACGTCACCACCAGGCCGCTGGCCGCCACGGCGTAGGTGGCGGCCAGGCTGATGCCCAGGATGGTGAAGGTGATGAAGTCCTCCACGGGCGCCTCAGCCCTCCCGCTTGGCACCGAGGGCGGCGTAGTCCCGGTTGGTCAGCTCCACCTGACTGGGCTCCGGGCACGCGAACCCGTCCTGGTAGATGGGATCGTCGGGAAGCGGGTAGTGGCGCACGAAGGCGCCGTCCTCGATGCGCAGCAGCATGAAGCAGCCGCCGGGTGTGTTGTTACCGGGGTCGGCCACGGCGTGCAGGCCGCCGCCGTTCCACTCGTGGATGTCGTCCAGGGCCTCCTCGAGGCCGGCCCTCGTCAGGTCCGCACCCAGGCTGCTGGCCGCGGTCGCCCACAGCAGCCCGCCCGAGAACGCCTGTACGCCGAGCAGCTCGCGGACCGCGTCGGGCTTGTACTCGTCGAGGATGGCCAGGAAGTCGGTCATCGCCGGGTTCTGGTCCGCTTCCTCGAAGGGCGTGAATGTTCAGGAACCGCACGTCCTCGTTGCGCAGGGTCACGACGATCGGCGCCCAGTTGGTCTCGTTGATGTTGGTCGCCTGCTCGTTCACCCAGGTGAAGCCGACCTTCTCGTAGCCCTCCATGACCCGCTCGGCCTGCATCTGGGTGGTCTGGGTGTTCGTGAACTGCATGCCGGCGCGGGTGACGGCGTCGGGGTAGTTGTCGACGAGCCACTGGGCCACGCCCGTCTCCAGGATGTTCGACGGGTTGGGCAGCCCCAGCCAGGTCAGGTCCGCCATGGCCTGCTCGGGGTTGACCGCGGAGGCCGGGACGTTGGGCAGACCGCAGTCGATCTGCTCCTGCACGCCGGTGTTGTCGAAGATGCCGAGTCCGCCGACGAGGGCGAAGTCGCCCTCGTCGCACGCCTCGATGACCCGCTGCTTGTACTCGAGGATCTTGCCGTCCCGCTTGGTGAGCACGATCCGGCGGCCGTTGATCCCGCCCAGGTCGTTGCACCAGCCCACGAAGGCGTCCATGGCGTCGAACACACCCTGGTTGAGCCCCGGCTTGGGACCGCCCGGGTCCGCGATCGTGCCGATACGGATCTCGTCGGCGCTGACCCCGACGTCGGTGTCGCCGTAGCCGCTGCGATCCTCGGGGCCCGGCCCACAGGGGATGGGCAGGGAGCCGAAGGTGGCGGGGTCGTCGCCCTCGACCTCCGCACCCGGTGCGCCGCCGCTGGACGCCACAGGTCCCCCGCCGCCTCCCAGGCCGCCGCCAGCCGCCTCGGTCTCGTCCGGGACACGGGTCCCGCAGGCGGCCGAGGCCACCAGGGCCGACCCGACCGCCAGCGCGACCGCCGTCCGCCACCGACGCGTCCTGCGCAGGTCCATGCCGTCTTCCCTCCCGCCGGGCGCGCCGGCCTCCAGGTGACTGCCGGTGCCCCTCACGCGACGGCCTCGACCGTGCGGAGGTGCCCGATCCCCTCGGCCCCGAACCCCAGCTCGGCCAGGAGCTCGTCGGTGTGCTCGCCGACCCCGGGGGGCGGCACGTCCAGGGCCGGCGACGTCCGGTCGAAGCGGGGCGCCGGTCCGGGCTGCACGTGACCGTCCGGCGCGATCCACGTGCCGCGCTCGCGCAGGTGGGGATCGTCGAGGACCTCGGTGAAGGCCCGCACCGGTGCGACGCACGTCTCGGCACCCTCGAACACCGCCAGCCACTCGTCGAGCGTCCGGGTGGCGATGACCGCGGCGAAGCGCCGCTTCAGCTCCGGCCAACCCGCCTGGTCGTCCTGATCGGGCAGGTCCTCGTCGGCCAGGCCGAGCCGGTCGACCAACACGGCGTAGAACCTCGCCTCGATGGCGCCGACCGACAGCCACCGACCGTCGGCGGTCTCGTAGACGTCGTAGAACGGGGCGCCGCTGTCGAGCAGGTTGGTGCCGCGCTCGGCGTGGAAGAAGCCCATGACGTAGGCCGAGGCGATGGGCGCCGACAGCAGTGCGGCGCCGTCGACCATCGCCGCGTCGATGACCTGGCCCCGACCGGAACGGGAGCGCTCGGCCAGCGCACAGGCGATGCCGAAGGCCAGCAGCAGCCCTCCACCGCCGAAGTCGCCCACGAGGTTGAGCGGCGGCGTCGGCGGCTGACCGGCCCGACCGATGTGGGCCAGTGGGCCGGCCATGGCGATGTAGTTGATGTCGTGGCCGGGACGCTGCGCCCAGGGACCGGTCTGCCCCCAGCCGGTCATGCGCCCGTAGATCAGCGCCGGATTGCGCCCGCACAGCTCGGCGGGGCCGATGCCGAGCCGCTCGGCGACGCCGGGACGGAACCCCTCGAGGAAGACGTCCGCCCCGTCGGCGAGCCGCCGCACGACCTCGACCCCCTCCGGGTGCTTGAGGTTCACCGCCAGCGAGCGACGGCCCCGCTGCAGCACGTTGGCGCGGGCGTGCTCCGCCGAGCGGAACAGGCCACCCTGGTCGGCCCGGTCCACGAGCACGACGTCGGCGCCCATGTCGGCGAGCAGCATGCCGCAGAAGGGCGCGGGACCGAGGCCCGCCACCTCCACGACACGTGTTCCCTCAAGTGGTCCGGCCACCCGCGCCCTCTCCTCGTTGCAGCCCCGTCACCACGGATCGGCACCCACCACGGCCCTCCCGTCGGAGGACACACAATAGGATCTGTTCCACCGCGAGGGTGCGTGGACGGCCGGCGTGGTGGCGTGGGGCCGCCGCCGACTCAGGCGGGAGGCACCGCCACGAGTCCGTGGGTCTCCGGATAGGCACGTGCCGACACGGCGTGCAGGGCCTCCAGCAGCGGTCCCGTCAGCGTGTTGTTGGTGCAGGCGGTGTGGCCGTCCTCGCACCGGTGGATGCTGGCGCCGGGGATGGCGAAGGCCATCTTGGCCTGTTGGGCGGGCGTGACGGCACGGTCCCTGGTGGTCACCACCACGGCCGTGGGGACGTCGACCTTGCCGATCCAGCGCGACGCGTTGTAGTGGCCGATGGCCTGTCCCGCTTCGAGCACCATGCGCCAGTCATGACGCTGCATCTCCTGCGCCGCCCACCGCTGCAACGTGTCGGGCCGGCCCTTCACCCGTACCGGCACCATGGTCTTGGCCACCTGGTTGGGCAGCACCGACGCCAGTTGACCGACCCGACTGGTCCCGGCCACGGCCGCCATGGTCGAGGTGAACACCATGCGGGCCCGCATGCCGGGGATGAAGTCGTGGCTCGTGGCGCACAGCACCAACCCGGCCATCCGGTCACGGTGCTGACGCCACATCAGCTGGGCCACCGGCCCGCCCAACGAGTAGCCGACGAAGATCGCCTTCTCGACGCCGAGCACGTCGAGCAGGGCTGCGGTGTCGTCCGCCACGTCGGCCAGCCGGAAGCGCCGGTAGCTGCGGATCCCCCGACCGTGCCCCCGCATGTCGGGTGCCAGCACCCGGTAGTGCCGGCTGAGGGGACGGAACGTCTGGTACCAGTTGATGCCCCCGCTCGCGATCCAACCGTGCAGCAGCACCACCGTGGGCGCTCCCGGCGGGCCGTCCACCTCCCGCACGAAGGTCGTCCCCCGTCCCGGCAGCTCCAGGCGACGCCCGTGGGGCACGGGGATGCCCTCGGCCTCCTCGTCGAACTCGTGGGGATGGGGCAGGATCGTCGGGATCCGCATGTGTGGTCCTCCCGTCAGGGCGGGACGGCGACTCAGTCGATCGCCACCTGGTCGTCGGGGTCGGGCGCGGCGCGACGGGCACGGCCCGCTTCACGCGCCGCTTCGTGGTCGTCGGCGGCGTGCAGCAGCTCCTCGAGGGCCAGGTCGATCCCCTCCGCCAGCTCCCAGGCGTCTGGCACCAGCTCCCGGTCGGTCATGAAGCCGAAGTCGATGCCGTCCTCGTAGCTGAACACCGTCACGTTGACGCCGGTGCCGTACAGCAGCGGCCCCATGGGGTACAGGGCCTCGATGCGCGCCCCGGCGCAGTACAGCGCGAACGGGGGTCCGGGCACGTTGGACACGATCAGGTTCATGATCGGCGGCGTGCGGCTGTCGAGCCCGGCAGCGGTGTACATGCGGGCCGCCAGCCCGATGAGCGCCGGCGGCGCGGTCTCGGTGATGCCCATGATCTTCTCGGCAGCCAGCGCCTCACGCATCTCCTTGGCGCTCTGGGTGCTGCCGTGGATGGCCAGCAGGCGGGTGGCGGGATCGTCGAGGTGTGTGGCCAGCGAGGCGAACATGGCGCCCACCTTGGTGCCCACCTCGTGGTCCTCCGCGGCGCGCAGCGAGACCGGCACCTGCACGATGAGGGGGTTGTCCGGGAGCTCGCCGCGCCGCTCCAGGTAGCGGCGCAGGGTGCCGGCGACCAGGGCCAGCACCACGTCGTTGACCTTCACGCCGAAGGCACGACGGATCCGCTTCACGTCGGCCAGCGGCACCTTCGCGTACGAGAACCGCCGGTGGGGCGAGAGCTCGCCGTTGAACGACGTCCGGGGCGCCATGTAGGCGAAGGCCGGCGGCTCGGGCCGACGGAAGAAGCCGAGCATGGTCACGCCCTGACGCAGGGTCTGGGTGGTGAAGCGGGCCATGCGCAACGGGGTGCGCACCGTGGACAGCCACCCGCGGCCCAGCAGCTCCAGCGTGCTCGGCTCGCGCTCGAATCGACGGGGCTCGACCGGTGGCGGTGGCGGTTCGGCGTCGGCCGCCATGTCCATGATCAGCCCGAACAGCTCACTGCCCGAGGAGCCGTCGATGATGGCGTGGTGCACCTTGGCCAGCAGGGCGATCCGACCGTTCTCGAGGCCCTCGATGACCCAGAACTCCCACAACGCCTTGCGGCGGTCGAGCTTGATGCCGATCAGATCGCCGACCAGGTTGCCGAGCTGCTCACGACCGCCGGGGCTGGGCAGCCCCACCCGCCGGACGTGTCCGTCGATGTCGAAGTTCGGGTCCTCGATGAACTGCGGACGGTCCAGACCGAACGGGGTCTCGACGAGCTTCCAGCGGAACTGGGGCACCAGGTGCAACCGGGAGCCGATGCTGGCCTTGAGCCGTTCGACGTCGAAGCCGCCGGGCATGTCGGAGGGATCCAGGATCAGCACCGAGGACACGTGCATGTGCCACGCCGGCGTCTCGCCGTACAGGAACGCGGCGTCGGGACCGCTGGCGCGCTTCACGACCCTGCTTCTTCTGCCACGGACCGGGCCCACCGGTAGTCGGCCTTGCCCGCCGGCGAGCGCTGCACCTTCTCGACGAAGGCGACCTGCTTGGGAACCTTGTAGCCGGCGACGTGCTCGCGGCAGTGGTCCTGGAGGTCCTCCTCGGTCGCCGCGGCCCCCGGCACGAGCTGCACGACCCCGACCACCCGCTCACCCCAACGGTCGTCGGTCGCCCCCACCACGAGCGCGTCGTAGACGGCGGGGTGCGTCTTGAGCACGCCCTCCACCTCCTCGGGGAAGACCTTCTCACCGCCGGTGTTGATGCACACCGAGCCCCGACCGAGCAGGTTGATGGAGCCGTCCTCGTTCACGGTGGCCATGTCGCCGGTGAGGATCCAACGGTCGCCGCCCCACTCCAGGAACGTCTGGGCGGTCTTCTCGGGATCCTTGTAGTAGGCCAGCGGTATGTGGCCCCGCAGGGCGATGCGGCCCACCTGGCCGGAACCCGGCTCGACCGGCGCGCCCGTGGTCTCGTCCATCACGTTGGTCTTGTCGTTGTAGGCGGTGAAGCGCGTCCGGTCGGTGGGCTGCTCGCCCGGCAGGAGGCGCTGACCGCCCTGGGCGCCGGTCTCCGAGGAGCCGTAGCCGTCGGCGATGATGACGTTCGGGAACAGCTCGGCCAGCCGCGCCTTGAGCATCGACGACAGCGGCGCACCGCCGGAGCCGATGGAGTACAGCGACGACACGTCGAAGGGCCCGAACTCGTCCCAGGCGTCGAGCAGCGGCCGCACCACCGGGTCGCCCACCACGGTGAGCAGGTTCACCTTGTGGGTCTGGATCGCCTCCCACACCCTGCGAGGGTCGAGCGAACCGGGCAGCAGCACCACCGTGCCGCCGGCGAACAGGTACGACAGCGACACCCACTGCCCGGCGGCGTGCATCAGGGGAGCGGCGGGCAGGAACACGAAGGTGCCGTCGATGACCCGGTCGGTCACCTGCGACGGGTCGCTCACCGGCCCCATGAGGCGCAGCGGATCGCCGCCGCCGATGCAGGCGAAGAAGGCGTCCTCGTGGCGCCACACCACGCCCTTGGGCATACCCGTGGTGCCACCGGTGTAGATGATGTACGGGTCGTCGTTGCTGCGTGGGCCGAAGTCGGTCTCCGGGGACGACGCGGCGAGGGCGTCCTCGTAGGTGAGCTCGCCCTCCACCGAGACCGGCTCGGCCACCTCGGCACCGCCCGTGTCCTCCTCCACCGCGAGCCACCAACCGATGCCGGGGAGCTGGCTGCGGATCTCCTCGACACGGGGCGCGAACTGCCGGGCGAAGACCACCCCGACGAGGTCGGCGTCGTCGAACAGGTACCGCAGCTCGTCGGCCACGTAGCGGTAGTTCACGTTGATGGGCACGGCCCGGACCTTGTACGCGGCCAGCATCGTCTCGAAGTACTCGGGTCCGCCGACCAGGTAGACCCCGATGTGCTGGCCGGGCCGGACACCCTGGGCGAGGAGCCAGTGCGCGAGCCGGTTGGCCCGCCGGTCGAGCTCGTCGTAGCGCACGGACCGGTCGCCGCAGATGATGGCGGTCCGGTCGGCCACGTGCGCCGCGGTGGCCTCCCAGACGTCTGCGAGGTTGTAGGTGCTCAACGCGCTGGGCATGGGTCCCCCTGCTGTCGCCCCGGTCGCCCGGCGACGCGCCGGGCGCTCCCGATTCTGGCCCATGGCAGGCGACCGACGGGACGGCTGCGGCAGCGTCGGAGCAGGATCGTAACAGGTTCTAGTTCCGGGGCGGGTGGCTCCGAGCGCTCAGCGGTCCGTCCCGTCGAGCCCGCCCCAGGCGACGACCGCACCGGCGACGTCCACCACCGCGTCGAGGTGGTCGAGCGCCACGGGAACCTCGAGCAGCTGCAGTCCGGGCTGCGACAGCGCCTCGGCCAGCATCGCCCGGTGCCCGTCGGCGTCGGTGACGACGGGCACCGGACCGGGCAGCGGCGAGGGCGTGGGCGACCACACCTCCACCACGACGTCGACGGCCCAGTGCAGCGCCAACTCCACGAGATGGCCGATGACAGGGTGACCGGGATCGTCCACGACGGCGATGGCGCGACGACCGTCGAGCGCGGCGACGACCGCAGCGGCGAGGCCGATGCCGGGCGCGCGCGTGGCGGGCACGACCACGCTGCCCACCTCGGTGGTGGGCAGCGTCCGGGCGACCCAGAACCCGGCCCGGCCGGGATCGGCCGCGACGAGCCCTCCCGGGGGACGCAGCGCGGACAGCTCGGCCGCCACCCGTGGCGGCGCCAGGGGGACGTCGTCGCTGGCGTAGGCCGGGGCCAGCGCGTCACGCAGTCGGTGGTAGAGCTCGGGCGGCTCCGGGATGGCACGCGTCCCCTCCCAGGTCCAGGTCAGCGCGTCGAGGTCGAGGGGGTGGACGTCGAGCAGCGGCGCCAGGGCGGCCCAGAAGCGGGGTTGTGCCTCCAGCTCGTCGACGCCCGTGGCGATCACCAGGTCGGCCTCGGTCAGGCCCGCCAGCTCGAAGTCCCGGGCCTGCAGGCCGGCGGTGCCGTGGTGGCGTGGGTCGTCCCACCGGAAGACCCCCTTGGCGCCCCAGGTGTTGACCACACCGGCGCCCGCCCGGTCGGCGAGCACACCCAACGCGCCGACCGTTCCGTGGCGCACCACGCCGGGACCGGCCAGCACGACGATGCGGCTGCCCTGCAGGTCCCTCGACAGGGTCGACGGGGCGGGTCGACCGTAGGTGAGCGGGCCGAGCCCCGAGACGGGCTCGTCGAGGTCCAGGGCCAGCTCGAGCTCCACGGCGGCGAACACCTCGCCCATCGCCCAGTCGGCCACGAGCTCGGCGAGGGCGGCCGGGTGCTGCACCCGGACCGGCATCGCCTCGGCCCCCGGGTCCGAGGTGATCCGCAGCCGCCGCCCGGGCAGCAACGCCAGACCGGGTCCCGGCCCGAGGCGACCGTCCGCGTCGGCGAGCAGCGAGGCGACGGCGGGCTCCTCCACGTGCACGTGCGGCAGCCCCGGCACGGCCGCCACGCCGCCACCGGGTGCGCCGAAGACCCGACGCGCACCCAGCGCCCGGACGCACCGACCCAGGAGCTCTCCGACCGATTCCGTCGCCATGTCCAGGTTCTACCTCCGTGACCGGCCATCGGCCGAAGGGTGCGGACGCACCCGCACCACCCGTCAGGTGGAGAGCCAGACGAGTATCCCCAGCGTCACCAGCAGCACCACGGCCACGGCGACCACGTTGGCGATGCTCAGCCGCTTCCAGCGGCGGGCCTGCTGCGGGGTGGGCGGCGCGAGGGAGCCGCGGTCGGGAGCCAGCACCCGGGTGCGTGCGGCCGCCGTCGGCGGCGCCGGGGTCGACCCCGACTCGACCCGACGTCGGGGCCGCCAGGCCACGGGCACGGCCGGCACGTCCGGCAATCCGACCGGCAGCTGCCGGGGCGCCCCGTCGTGGACCCGCACCAGGCCCTGCAGCTCCTCGATCACCCAGCGGGGAACATCGGCCTGCTCGAGCGGCAGCACCTGGACCGCCTCGTCGAGGCGCTGGCGGGCCTCGTCCCAGCTCCCGAGCTGTCGCGCCGCCTCGGCACGCACCACGGCCACCACCGCCGGCGACCAGTCGACGGCGCCGGCCGGCCCCGCGGCCACCCGGGCCAGGTTCGCGGCCTGCTCGCCGTCGGGTGCACGGGGGTGCACCGGCGGCGGCGGCGCCTCCTCGAACGTCGCGGCGTCGAGCTGCCAGGCCCGGACGCGCAGCAACCACGGCTCGGTCGTCGCCCGGGCCGACCCCGCCTCCGCCTCCAGCGCCGCGGCTGCGACGAGGTGTGCCGTGGCCCCCGTGTCGGCCTCGGGCGGGTGGTGGCGCAGCAGCTCCTCGGCGGTGCCGGTGCGCAGGACGTCCCACGCGCCGAGCGGCGCGGCGGCACCACACGCCGGACAGCGGGCCGCGAGCGGCGCCGCCGGGGCGTCGGCCGGCGAACCGTCCGAGCGCACCGGCTCGCCGCCGTAGGGCCGCACCTCGTCGACCACGACGAACGCGCTGTGCAGCGGGCAGGACGGACAGCGTCGGAGCTCGACGGCGTCGCCGGTCACCCGGTCCGCCCCGGCGTCGCGGACGTGGCTCAGTACCGCAGCCCGGGCGCGCGGGAGCCGAACACGTCGGCGTTCATGAGGGCCGTGAGCTCCTTGGCCTCCCAGCGCCTGCCCGCCTTGCGGATGGTCGGCCCGTTGCTCCAGGGCTGCATGAGCACGATCTCGTCCTTGACCGCCCGGATCACCTGGCCCGTCACATGGGCGGCCTTGTCGCTGGCGAGCCACGCCACGACCGGCGAGCTGAGCGACGGGTCCATGGGATCCCACTCCTCGAACTCGTCGGGCTCACGGGCCTCGATGCCCGCGCCGGGGATCGAGGCGGCCATCCGCGTGGCGCCGGCCGGGCCGATGGCGTTGCAGGTGACCCCCATGCTGAACACCTCGAGGCTCACCGTCATGGTGAACGCCGCGATGCCGGCCTTGGCCGCGGTGTAGTTGGCCTGGCCGAAGTTGCCCACCAGACCCGCGCCGGAGGTGGTGTTGACGATGCGGCCCGTGGAGACGTCCTGGCCGGCCTTGCTGAGCGCCCGCCAGTGGCTCACGGCGTGGTGGGTCGGCGCGAAGGTGCCCTTGAGGTGCACGCGGATGACCGAGTCCCAGTCGGACTCGCCCATGCCCCAGATGGTGGCGTCGCGGGCGATGCCGGCGTTGTTGACGAGGATGTCGAGCCGCCCGAACGAGTCGACCGCCTGGGCGACCATGCGACCGGCCCCCTCGAAGTCGGCGACGTCCTCGTAGTTGGCCTCGGCGGTGCCGCCCCGTTCGCGGATGAGGTTCACCGTGAGGTCGGCGTCGCGGCCCTGACCCTCGCCCTTGAGCGACGTGCCCAGGTCGTTGACGAGGACGGTGGCGCCCTCCTTGGCCAGCTCCAGCGCATGCCCCCGGCCGATGCCGTGGCCCGCACCCGTCACGATCGCCACCCTGCCGTCGAGCAAACCCATGTCGGCGTTCTCCTCCGTCGGTTCCTGATGAGTCGTCAGATAGTACCCAGCCGACCTTCGCCGGGGCGAACGAGCACCGGCGTCGCGACCGCCCGACGCCACGGCTCCTTGCACCGGGAGCGGAAATGCCCGAGACTGATCCGACCGCTGTCTTGACGAGGGGGAGCGCCCAACCATGGACGCACAGACCGCTGCCGCGCCCGAGTCCGCCACCGGGCTCACGGACGAGGCCACCATCGGCGGCGCCGCTCGCGGCCTGCTCGCCACCCTGTCGGCCGCCGCCGGCGTGATCCACCTGGCGATGGTCCCCGGTCACGCCGGCGAGTCCACGGTCGAGGGCATCGGGTTCGCCGTCACGGGATGGGCCCAGCTCGCCTTCGCCGGAGCCGTCGTGCTCCGGCCGTCCCGCCGGCTGCTGCAGGCCGGGATCCTGGGCAACCTCGCCGTCATCGGGCTCTGGGTGTGGAGCCGCACCGTCGGGCTGCCCGTCGGCGCCCACTCCGGCGAGGCGGAGTCGGTGAGCAGCATCGACCTGCTCGCCACCGGCATGGAGGCCGTGCTGGTGGTGGCATCCGCGGCGCTGCTGGCCAATCCCAACCTGGGTCGCAGGCTGGGCCAGGCGGGGGTCGTGCTGGCCTCGGCGCTGGCCGGCATGGCCCTGGTGGCCACCTCGCTCGCCCTGGCCGCGCCGAGCACGCGGGACCACGGCCACGGCGAGAGCGCCGACGCCCACGACCACGGCACGGGCGCCGACGCCACGACGGTCGCCGTCGCAGCCGACCGCTGCGACCTCGGCTTCAACCCCGCGGCCTACTGGGAGGAGACGGCCATCGCCGGCGTCGACGTCATCGGCGGCTCGTCCCATGGCGCCACGGCGACGACCGGCACCGACGGCCACGACCACTCGACCACCGCCCCCGCCGCGGCCACGCCGTCGACCACGACGCCCATCCAGGGCTCGCCCGAGCTCGACGCGCTCATCGCCGCCACCGCGCAGGAGGGCGGCGAGGTCAAGGACGCCCAGGTCGTGGTGGCCCTCTCCGACGTGAGCGACGACGTGTACGACAACTGGCTGCGCTGGCTGCCCACGTACTCCTCCCAGGCCCACGCCACCTCCTCGAGCGGAGCGCCCGACGACAACGGCGGCCACGGCGGTCACCTCGGCCCCCAGCCCTGGGTGGCCATGACCGACCAGGCCCAGTGCGACCAGCTGGCGGCGGAGCTGACCAGGGCCCGAGAGGTCGCCCTGCGGTACCCCACCGCCGCCGACGCCACGGCTGCCGGCTGGTTCCGGGTCACGCCCTACGTGGCCGGCATCGCCGCCCACTACATGAAGTTCTCCATCGTGGACGGCACGTTCGACATCGACGAACCCGAGATGCTGCTCTACGACGGCGACGGTCCCGACGCTGCGATGGTGGGCCTCTCCTACTACCTGATCCACAACAGCGATCTGGAGCCGACGCAGGGCTTCACCGGGCCGAACGACCACTTCCACCGCCACGTGGGGCTGTGCATCGGCGCCGGGGGCGTGATCGGCGACTCGACCACCACGGCCGAGGAGTGCGCCGCCATCGGTGGCCGCAAGGCGGGCGGCACCGGCGGCTGGATGAACCACGTGTGGATCGTGCCGGGCTGCGAGAGCCCGTGGGGCATGTTCTCGGGTGCCAGCCCCCTGCTCGACGACACCCTCGCCGAGCGCTCGGGCACCGACGGCGGGGCGTGCGCCGGCAGCGGCGTGCGCGATCGCTACGACCTGGCGCCGGGCTCGGCGTCCAACACCCCGCCCAGCGTGCTCGGCACCCCGAGCGAGCAGGCCGCCCCCACCCCCTGACCCGCGTCGGCCCTGAACCTGCGGGGGCCACGGGCGCGGCTACGGTGGCCCGGCCGACAGCCGCCGCCCACGGAGTCCACGCCATGGCCACCCTCCCTGCCGACCATCGCAGGCCACGACCGGTGAAGGCTACGGCGGGCCTCGTCCCGGCGCTGGCCCTGGTGCTGGCGTTGCTGAGCGCGGCGTGCAGCGGCGGCGGTGACGACGCCGACGATCAGGTGGCCACCGGCGACTCCGTGGACACCGCCGACGCCGGCGAGGGCGGATCGCTCGACGGCCTCGACGCCGGTCGCGCCATCGACGACCTCCTCCCGGAGGAGACCACCGCCTCGACCGACACGACGGCACCGCCGGAGACCGCCCCCACCACCGCGTCCACCGCACCGCCGCAGACCGTCCCGCCCCAGACGTCCCCGCCGGTCACCATCGGTACGCCGCCGACCGTGTCCGCCGGTGTGCAGCCCTCCCCCGTCGACCCCTCGTCACTCAGCCCCGACGAGCAGACCGTCTACAGCGCGGTGGTCGGCTACCGCGGTGGCATCACCCCCGAGGCGGAGCTGGTCAACAAGGCGCGCTCGATGGCCCAGAGCGGCCAGACGCAGGACCCGAACATCCTGGGGAACCTGACCGTGAACTGGAGCTATGTGAACCAGGCCTTCCAGGAGGGCTCGGGTGGCGTCTCGGTCGCGGACCTGGCGTCGAGCCCGCAGCTGCTGGGGCAGACCTCGGGCGACTACTCCCACATCGGCATCGGGGTGGCGGGCACCGGCGGCAGCTACCGCGTCGTCGTGATCGTGGCCCGCTGAGCGACGTGTGCCCTGCGGCCGCCGCGCCGCAGGACCGCACTCACCCCTTGCGGGTCGGCTCGGAGTCCTTGTAGCGGTCGCGCAGGTCGTTCTTGAGGATCTTGCCGGCCTGGTTGCGGGGCACCACCTCGACGACCTCGAGCTGCTCGGGAACCTTCTGCACCATGAGCCCCTCGGCCTTCAGGAAGACGACCATCTCGTCGAAGCCGAGCGGCTCCTCACCCGGTGCGGTGGACACCACGGCGCACACCCGTTCTCCCGAGCTCGGGTCGGGCACGCCGATGACCGCCACGTCGGCCACCTTGGGGTGCCGGTAGAGGTGGTCCTCGACCTCCTTGGCCGAGACGTTCTCGCCCTTGCGGATGATGATGTCCTTGAGCCGGCCCGTGATGGCCAGCATGTCGCGCTCGTTGAGCACGCCCAGGTCGCCGGTGCGGAAGTAGCCCTCCTCGTCGAAGGCCTCGGCGTCGAGCGCGGCGTCGAGGTACCCCTTCATGAGCTGCGGGGCCTTGGCCCGCACCTCGCCCTCCTCGCCCACCGCGGCGATGGTGCCGTCGGTCTTCACCAGCTTCAGCTCCACGCCCGGCATGGGCGAGCCCTCGGTGTGGGCCAGGTCGTCGTCGGAATCGTGGATCGAGGCCATCGTCAGGATGGGGGCCTCGGTGAGCCCATAGCCCGACAGGATGCCCGCCGAGCCCGGGAAGGCTTCCTTCATCTCCGCGTGCAGGGCCGGTGGCTTGGGAGCGCCACCGCCGGGGAAGCCCCGCACCTCGGGGAAGACGGGCGCCGCGGCACCCCTCGCCGCGGCCAGGTACACCTGGTGGAACACGGTGCCCGAGCCGGCCAGGGTGACCCCCTCGCGACCCAGCACGTCGACCACCACGTCGGGCACGAAGGCCTGGAACAGGATGTTGCGGCAACCGGTCATGAGGCTGGTGAACAGCCACGTGATGCCCCCGATGTGGGGGAAGGGGAAGGCGAGGGCGTTGCGGTCCGCCGCGGTCACCTCGAGCCGCTCGGCCATGCCCCTGGCCACGGCGTGGATGGTCCGGTCGGTGTGCTGGGCGCCCTTGGGGTCGGCGGTCGTGCCCGAGGTGTAGAAGAGCCAGCGCACGGCGTCGCCGCTGGTCGGCGCCGAGGGCAGGCCCGCCGGGTCGGCCTCGGGCAGGGCGCGGTCGCACGTCAGCACGTCGACCCCGCCGACCTCGTCGGCGATGCCTCGGGCCATGGTCGCGAAGTCGAAGTTGGCGAACGTCGGGGGCACGACGAGCAGCTTCGCCCCCGCCTGGCGCACGCAGAACCCGACCTCCCGCTCCCGGAAGATGTGCAGGATGGGGTTCTGCACCGCGTCGAGGCGGGAGACGGCGGCGACGAGCACCATCGACTCCAGCCAGGTGGGCAGCTGCCAGGTGACGACGTCGCCCGACCCGATGCCCCGCTCGGCCAGCGCCGCGGCCGTGCGCTCGGCCCGGGCCCGGAACTCGGCGAAGGTCAGCGTCCGTCCGGTCTCGTCGACGGCCATGTGGTCGTCGGGCGTCGCCGCGACGCGCGCCTCCAGCAACTCCCACAGCGTGGCACCCTCGAGCATCCTGCCTCCTCGGTCCCCCACGGGTGCTCCACGACGGCGCCGGACACCCGTTCCTGACAGGTCGTCAGCTTAGGCCGAACGGCGACGGCCGGCCGTCGCCGCCACCACGCCGCCCGGTCGGCTCAATCGGTGAGGCCGTGCTCGGCCATCCACTCGATGTCGACGCGGATGTGCTGGCGGTCGTCGCTCAGGTCGCCGTGCTTGGCGGCCCGCTCGAACAGCTTGGCGGTGTGGTCCTCCCAGGAGGTGCTCACCGCATGGCGGATGGCGGCTTCGCGCAGCCAGGAGACCGAGATCCAGGCGTGGTCGCCGTTCTCGTCGTTGGCGTCGAGATGGCCGGCGCCCTCGGCGGTGAGCACCTGCTCGGCCAGCGTCCGGTCGGCGCTGTGGACGGCGTTCACCAGGAGGCGGTGGGTGTCGGCGGCCTCCTCGAGGGCGGCGGTGCGGGTCTGGAGGTCGAGCAGCACGTACATGGCTCTCCTTTCGCCCGCGGCACGCTACCGCTCCCCCACCCCGCCGGGCACACGCGGCGGCCCCGGATCGGGGAGGATGGCGGCGTGTCCGACGAGCCCACCACCGTCGAGGGGCCGCGCAGTGCCGTGGTCGTGCTGCTCGACAGCCTCAACCGCCACCTGCTCGGCTGCTACGGCGGCACCGAGTTCGACACGCCCAACCTCGACCGCTTCGCGGCGACCGCGGTGCGCTTCGACCGGCATCTGGCCGGCTCGCTGCCGTGCATCCCCGCCCGCCACGACCTGCTCTGCGGCGCGCTCGACTTCCTGTGGAAGCCGTGGGGTTCGATCGAGGTGTGGGAGGACGCCATCACGTACCCGCTGCGGCGCGCCGGCGTGACCACCATGCTGGTGTCGGACCATCCGCACCTGTTCGAGGTGGGCGGCGAGAACTACCACACCGACTTCACCGCCTGGGACTACGTGCGGGGCCACGAGAGCGACCCGTGGCGCACCCGGCCCGACCCGAGC
>JALOLF010000092.1 GCA_025456085.1 Acidimicrobiales bacterium | reverse complement strand
CTTGTCGAACTGCATGCCCTCGGTGAACTCGAGCTCCATGCCGAAGGTGTTCGACTCCTCGACGGTGACCACGCCGTCCTTGCCGACCTTGTCGATGGCATCGGCGATGACCTCGCCGATGGCGGGATCGGCGGCCGAGATGGACGCCACCTGGGCGATCTCGGCCTTCTCGTCGATCTCCTTGGCCTGGGTCTTGATCGACTCCACGGCGGCGCCGACGGCCTTCTCCATGCCCCGCTTGAGGCCCAGCGGGTTTGCCCCGGCGGCCACGTTGCGCAGGCCCTCGCGCACCAGCGCCTGGGCCAGCACGGTGGCGGTGGTGGTGCCGTCACCGGCGATGTCGTTGGTCTTGGTGGCGACCTCCTTCACGAGCTGGGCACCCATGTTCTCGAAGGGGTCCTCCAGCTCGATCTCCCGGGCGATCGACACGCCGTCGTTGGTGATCGTGGGGGCGCCGAACTTCTTGTCCAGCACCACGTTTCGGCCCTTGGGGCCGAGGGTGACCTTCACCGCGTCGGCCAGGCGGTTCACGCCGGCCTCGAGGCTGCGGCGGGCCTCCTCGTCGAACTTCAGGATCTTGGGCATCTGTGTCAGGTTCCTCGGTATCGGTTGGGGTCAGCTCACTTGACCACGGCGAGCACGTCGCGGGCGTTGAGGATCAGCAGGTCCTGACCCTCGACGGTGATCTCGGTGCCGCCGTACTTGCTGTAGACGACCTTGTCGCCGACCTTGACGTCGAGCGGGATGAGCTCGCCGGACTGCTCCGAACGTCGGCCGGGGCCCACGGCGAGGACCTCGCCCTGCTGGGGCTTCTCCTTGGCGGTGTCGGGGATGACCAGACCGCTGGCGGTTGTCTCCTCGGCGTCACCGGGCTTGACGACGATGCGGTCATCGAGCGGCTGCAGGTTCATCGTGCGGTGCCTCCATCAGGCGTTTCGAGCATCGGTGGTTGTCACGTCTGCCGGCGCTCGGCACGCTCGGTGCACGAGTGCCTGGCACTCTCAGGTGGCGAGTGCTTAGCACTCTCACTGATCGAGTGCTAACGATACGCGCGCCACGGGGCCCGCGACAACCCCCGTGTGCGGCTCAGGGGTGGAACGTGAGCGTGAGGTTGGGTGAGGCGCCGACGTCGAGGGGCGTGGGGCCGTCGGACTGCAGGCGCCACCAGCCCGCGGCGGCGACCATGGCGGCGTTGTCGGTGCACATGGACGGGCTGGGCAGGAACGGGTGCAGGCCGTGCTGCACGCACGTGTCGAGCACCCGCTCGCGCAGCCGGGAGTTGGCGGCCACCCCGCCGGCCAGGCAGATGCCCGATGCCCCGTGCTGCTGCGCTGCCGCCAGGGTCTTGGTCACCAGCACGTCGACCACCGCTTCCTGGAACGACGCCGCCACGTCCGCCGTGACCACCTCGGGGTGCTTGCGCACGTGGTTGATGACGGCCGTCTTGAGCCCGCTGAAGGAGAAGTCGTAGGCCTCGTCCGGGATGGCCCGCGGGAAGGCGATGGCGGCGGGGTCCCCCTGTGTCGCCACACGGTCGATGGCCGGACCACCCGGGTAGCCGAGCCCGAGGAAGCGGGCCACCTTGTCGAAGGCCTCCCCGGCGGCGTCGTCGATGGTGCCCCCGAGCAGCCGGTAACGACCGTGGGCCTCCATGAGCACGAGCAGGGTGTGGCCGCCCGACACCAGCAGCACCACCACCGGCAGGGGCAGGTCGGGCTCCTCCAGGAACGAGGCGTAGAGGTGCGCCTCGAGGTGGTTGACGCCGACGAAGGGCACGCCCCACACGAGCGCCAGCGTCTTGGCCGCGCTCACCCCCACCAGCAACGAGCCGATGAGGCCGGGCCCGACGGTCGCGGCCACGGCGTCGACGTCGCCGTCCACACCGGCCTCGATCATGGCCTGGGCCACCACCGGAGCCAGCAGCTCGACGTGGGCCCGACTGGCGATCTCGGGCACGACACCCCCGAACCGGGCGTGCAGGTCGACCTGGCTCGACACCACCGAGGACACGACGTGGTGGGCATCGACGACCACCGCCGCGGCGGTCTCGTCGCAGGAGGTCTCGATCCCGAGCACCTTGGTGCCCGGTCCGGCGAGGGGGGACGGGTTCACGGTCGAGCTCCCGGGGTGCTGATCGGGACGGCGGGGGCTGTCGCACCGGACGGGGGGCGGGCAGCGAGTGCCCGCAGACGCTCTGCGTAGCCGTCGCCGTCGATGCCCTCGGCCCACATGACCACGGCGTCCTCGCCCCCGTCGGCGTAGTAACCACGCCGCACCCCGACGGGAGCGAACCCGAACGACCGGTACAGGGACTGGGCGGCGGCGTTGCCGGCCCGGACCTCGAGGGTGAGGTTGCGCATGCCCCGTCGACGGGCCTCGTGGGCCAGGGCGACCAGCAGGCCGGTGGCGATCCCCCGCCGTCGCCAGGCCGGGTCGGTGGCCATCGTGACCAGGTGGCCGTCGACGTCGGTGAACAGCATGCCGGCGAACCCCGCAACGACGCCGTCGACGCGTGCCACGAGGTAGCAGCGGTCCGTGTCGCGCCGCAGCTCGGCCAGGAACAGCCCCAGCGACCAGCCCTCGTGCTCGGCCGCGGCCTCGATGCGCAGGACGCTGCGGAGGTGGCGCCGGCGCATGGGCTCGATGGCCACCATGGTCGGGTCGGCGTCGTTCACGACTGCTCCCGGGTGGTCCAGTTGGCCTCGGCATCGGGCTTGCGCAGGTACACCGGGGTGAGCTCCCAGGGCTTCACGAACTGCTCGCGCAGGGCCTGGGCATGGGCCAGCGAGACCAGGCTCGAGGCCGAGGGATAGGCGAGGGCCTCGTCGAGGATCTCCACCTTGTGGAGGCCTTCGAACGCCTCGCGGTACCGCAGTGCCCCGTCCCCCACGAGCAGGTTGTCCTCGCCCGAGGCGAGCAGCTCGGAGGCGAGGTCGTCCGCGGTGCCGACCTGGTGGGCCGACAACCGCTGGATGCCACCGGGCACCTGTCGGTAGAACGCGTAGAACAGCTCGCCGCGGCGGGCGTCGACGACGGCCACGATGCGCTTGGGGGTGAAGCGCACCGGGAAGGCGAGCAGGTCGAGGCTGGGCACGCCGATCATGGGCAGCCCGAGGGCCAGCGCCATGGCCTTGGCTGCGGACACCCCGACGCGCAGGCCCGTGAACAGACCCGGACCCAGGTCGACCGCGACCACCCCGATCTCGCGGAACTCCACCCGGGCCATCCGACAGGTGAACTCGATGGCCGGCGTGAGCGACTCGGCGTGCTGACGCCCCCGGGCCGACAGGGTCGACGCCAGCACGCCCTCGTGACCGCCGATGGCCACCGACACCTGGGGGGTCGCGGTGTCGATGCCCAAGATCAGCACGGCGCACCGCCGTCGGCGGTAGGGGCCTCACCGACCTGCGCGTCGTCGACCAGCCACGGCCGCAGCGCGGTGCGCAGGGCCCGGGTCCGCGCCGCCCAGCGGGCTCCGACGCCCACCAGCTCCAGCCGGCGGTCGTCGTCGTGGTCGCCCAGCAGGAACCGGATCTCCAGGTAGTCGGTGGGCAGCGCCGGCAGGATCGTGTCGCCCCACTCGATCAACGTCACCCCGCCTTCGTCGAGCAGCTCGGCCAGACCCAGGTCGTAGGCCTCCTCCACCTGGTCGAGGCGGTACACGTCGAGGTGGTGCAGGGGCAGGCGGCCCTGGTAGCTCGACAGGATGGTGAACGTGGGACTGGTGATGCGCTCGGTGACCCCGAGCTCGGCGCCGTAGCCCTGCACGAAGGCCGTCTTGCCGGCACCGAGGTCGCCGGCCAGCACGACGAGGTCGCCGGGACGGGCCAGCTCGGCCAGCGCCGCGGCGAGGGCCCGCGTCTCTCCCACGGAACGGGTGGCGGCGACGATCACGTGGCCACCCCGGCCAGGGCCAACTTGGCCCGGGCGAAGTCGGCTCGCATCTGGGCCAGGGGCGTACCGCCACCGCGCAGGGCGTAGGCCGGGTGCACGGTGGGGATGAGCACCCCGTCGCGCCACGGGTAGGACCGACCCCGCAGCCGGGTGATGCCCTCCTTCGAGTCGAGCAGGAGCTGGGTGGCGAACTTGCCCAGCGTCACGACCACCCGGGGCGCGATGAGCGCCAACTGGCGATCCAGCCACGGCCGGCAGGTGGCGATCTCGTCGGGCTCGGGATCGCGGTTGTCGGGCGGTCGACACTTCACGACGTTGGCGATGTAGCACTCGGCCCGGGTGATGCCGAGCTCCTCCCACAGGAGTTGGTCGAGGAGCTTGCCGGACCGGCCCACGAAGGGCTCCCCCAGCCGGTCCTCCTCGGCGCCCGGACCCTCCCCCACGAAGAGCAGGTCGGCGGCGGGATCGCCCACGCCGAACACCACCTGGGAACGGCCGAGCCCGGCCAGCTTGCAGGCGGTGCAGGCCAGGGCCTGGTCGCGCAGCAGCTCGAGCTCGGTGGGCATCGGGTCAGGCTACTGCGGCGACCGCGGTTCCCGATCCGCGTCGAGCGTGCGCACCGCCCGCTCGACGGCGTGGGTCGCCAGCAGGCGCACGACGTCCACGTCGACCGCCGCGTCGTCGCCCAGCCCTCCGGTCGCCGCGGCCACCACGGCATCACCATCGAAACGGGTGTGCGACGGGGAGATGCACCGAGCCAGGCCGTGGTGGGCGCCCTGGGCCACCAGGTGGCAGCCCAGCTTGTCGAGCCGGGCGTTGGTGACCACCACCACGAGCGTGGTGTTGGTCCCCTCGGGCCCGGGCGCGGCGCCGAACGCCTCCCCCACACCGGGCAGCTCGGCCGGCGGGAGCAGGTCGTCGGTGACGCCGCCGAAGGCGTTCACCGCGGCCATCGCCGCCACGACGAGCTCCCCGTGGTGCACGGCCGCGGCGACCAGCCCCCCATCTCGGACGTGCTCCGGGCCGCGCCACTTCCCGACCGTGGCACCGGCTCCGGCGCCCACCCGACCCAACGCCACCGGCCCCGAGGACGCCGCGGCCGCCGCTGCGTAGCCCTGCTCGGCGCCGGGGCGCACCGAGCCGTCACCCACCAGCAGGTCGAACAGCGACAGACCCACCACGATGGGCACCGGACCGGCACCCGTGGGGAACCCGACTCCCTCGTCGGCGAGGATGCGCATGACCCCGTCGGCGGCGGCGAGGCCGAACGCGGAGCCACCGGAGAGCACGACGGCGTCGAGACGGGCCACGAGGCGCTGCGGGTCGAGCAGCGCGAACTCCCGGGTGGCGGGGGCTCCGCCGCGCACCTCGCCCGAGGCCACCGTCCCCTCGGGGAGGCGCACCACCGTGCAGCCGGTGCGCGCCACCTCGTCGGTCCAGTGGCCCACGCGCACACCCGGCACCTCGGTCAGCACCGCCGCAGCCTGCCACGCCCGGGGGACGGCTGGGCGGGGTTCCACCCGCAGCGGTGCCACGGGTACCACGATGGGTGCGATGGGCAGCCACCACCACGGAGCCGGCGACGACTTCCTCGACCTGCCGGACCGCACCCGCCACGTGCTCTACGGCGTCGCCGCGGCGGTGGCTCTGCTGACCGTGGTCGCCATGGCCGTCCTGTGGCCCTCGGGCGAGGGTGTCGATCGGCTGGTGCCGCTGGGCTTCGCCTCCGACTTCGTCGACGCCGAGGTCGCGGTGCTGGAGGTCGTCGCGTGTCCCGGCGCACCCGATCCCACGGCGACCGGACCCCTCACCTGCGCCGACGTGACCTTCGTGGTGCGCGAGGGCCCCGATGCCGGACGGGAGATCGCGGTCGAGGTCTTCGACGTGAGCGCCACCGATCTGCGACAGGGCGACGCCGTCGTGCTGTCCTACGACCCCTCCGCGGCCGAAGGCTTCCGGTACCAGTTCGCCGACCGCCAGCGACAGCCGGTGCTGTTCTGGCTGGGAGCGCTCTTCGCCGGAGCGGTGGTGGTGCTCGGTCGGCTCAAGGGGCTCGCCGCGCTGGCGGGCCTGGCCGGCAGCCTCGCCGTGCTGGTGGCGTTCACGCTCCCGGCCATCATCGACGGCAGCAACCCGGTGGCCGTCGCCATCGTGTCGGCCTCCGCCATCGCCTTCCTCGCCATCTACCTGTCGAACGGCGTCAACCCCCGCTCCACCGTGGCCCTCCTGGGCACGCTGTCGGCCCTGGCCCTCACCTGGCTGCTGGCCGTGGTGTTCGTGGAGCTGGCCCAGTTCAGCGGTCTGGCCAGCGAGGAGGCCTCGTACCTGCGCGTCACCGGCGGTGAGATCGACCTGCAGGGCCTGGTGTTGGCCGGCATCGTCATCGGCGCCCTGGGCGCCCTCGACGACATGACGGTGACGCAGGCCTCCACGGTGTGGGAGCTGCACCGTGCGAACCCGCACCAGAGCCGCCGCCGGCTCTACCGGGCCGGCCTCGTGGTGGGTCGGGACCACGTGGCCTCCACCGTCAACACGCTGGTGCTGGCCTACGCCGGCGCATCGCTACCCCTGCTGGTGCTGTTCGTGATCGCGGATCAGTCCCTCGGCGACATCGCCAACGGCGAGCTGGTGGCCACCGAGATCGTGCGCACGCTGGTGGGCAGCATCGGCCTCGTGGCCTCGGTGCCCCTCACCACGTGGCTCGCGGCCCGCACCACACGGGTCGAGGCGGGGCCCTCGGACCGACCGGGACCGGGTCGCGGCGATCACCCCCGCGGCCCCGACGACGAGGGCACGACGGAGTCCAGCACCTCGTCGTAGCGGGGCGCCAGGACCGACCAGTCGTACCGGCCCATGGCGGCACGCAGACCGTGGACCCGGCGGCGTGCCGCGGCGAGGTCGTCGAGCACCGTCCGCAGCCGCTCGAAGAGCCCGCCCCGGTAGAGCACCGCGTCGTGCGCCCACCGGGGCACGAGCTCGGGGTAGCTGAGCCGATCCGGCAGCAGGGGGACCGCGCCGGCGGCCATGGCCTCCACCGGCGCGACGCCGAAGAACTCGTGCGCGGCGGTGCTCACCACCACGTCGGCGCCGAGCAGCAGCCGCCGGTAGGCCTCCGGGGCCAGGTGCCCCACGTGCACGACCCGCGGGCCGAGTCGGGCGACGGCATCGGTGAACTCCCGCGGATCGACGCGGGTGCGCTCACCGGCCAGGGCCAGCCGGAAGGGGACGCCGGCCTCGGCCAGGGCCACCAGGACCCGCAGCAGCGCTTCGGGTCGCTTGTCGTGGTCCCACCGCTGGTTCCACAGCACCAGCGGGGGCTCGGCCGGCCAGCTGCTGCGCCGCTCGGCCCGACCGAGCCCGCGCAGCTCGACACCGACCGGGAGCACCTCCATGCGGGCGCTGACCGCCCCGAGTTCGTCGGGTCCGCCGGCCTCGGGCAGGCGGGCCAGCCAGGCCGGGAGGGCGGCCAGCAGGGCGTCGCGGTGGAAGGCGGAGTTGACCAGCACCCGGTCCGCGACGAGCAGGGACCGCCAGTTGGCGGCCACCGCCTCGTCGCCGGCCGCGACGCTCCTGGCCACGGCGCCCCCGTCGCGCGCACCCCTGGCTCGGCCGGTCGGGTGCACGAGCTGGCTCTCATGCAGGTAGAGCGCCACGGCCGGGTCGCCCAGCCACCGTCGGGTGAGACCCAGGAAGGCCGACACGTCCACCAGGTCGCTGGCCAGCACCACGTCGGGTGGACCGTGCTCGGTGACCAGCCCCTCGGCAGCCCGGGCCAGGGCGATGGCGCCGCCCCGCAGCCGCCACCGCCACTGCCGGGCGGGCAGCGCCACCAGGTGCACGTGGTGGCCGCTGTGGCGGACGAGCCCTTCGGCCCAGGCGGCGTGGCTGCCGCCCATCCACGGCTCGAGCAGGAGCACACGCCGTGGCGTCGGCCTCAACCCACGTACACCCGCGGGACCCGGGGGCCGATGCCGCACACGATCTCGTAGGCGATGGTGTCGGTGCGGGCCGCCCACTCGTCGGCCGAGACGTGCTCGTCGCCCTGGCGGCCCAGCAACACCACCTCGTCGCCCGGTGCGACCTCGTCGTCACCGCAGTCCACCATGAGCTGGTCCATGGTCACCACGCCCACGATCGGCCGTCGTCGGCCCCGTACCAGCACCTCGCCGCCGGTGAGCGCCAGCCGACGCGGCACCCCGTCGGCGTAGCCGATGGGCACGGTGGCCACCCACGAGCTGCGCTCGAACGTGTGCCGCAGGCCGTAGGAGACGCCCTCACCGGGCCCGACGCGCTTGACCAGGCCCACCTCGGCCCGCAGGCTCAGGGCGGGCCGCAGGTCGACCCGCCCGGCCAGTGCCGGCGACGGGGCGATGCCGTACAGGGCGATCCCGGTGCGGACCAGGTCGTGGCGGCTGCGGGGGTGCTCGATGCACGCCGCCGAGTTGGCGGCGTGCAGCATCGGGGGCCGCAGGCCCACGGCGTCCAGGGCGGCGGCCGCGGCGTCGAGTCGGTCGAGCTGCAGATCGGTGAAGGGGTTGCCGGGCTCGTCGGCCACCGCACAGTGCGTCCACAGCCCCTCGAGCGTGAGCATCGGCCGCCCGGCCACCGCCTCGGCCAGCGCCACGACCTCGTCGGGGGCGGCACCCACTCGGTTCATGCCCGTGTTGACCTTGAGGTGCACGGCCACGGGCCGACCTTCGGCTGCGGCCGCCGCAGCGGCGGCCTCGATGCCGTCCACCGTGTACAGGGTGAGGCGCAGGTCCCAGTGCACCGCGGCCTCGATGTCGTCGATCCGGGGCTGGGACAGCAGCAGGATCGGCGCGTCGATGCCGCTCTTGCGCAGCACCGCCCCTTCCTCCACCAGCGCCACCGCCAGCCAGTCGGCCCCGGCGTCCAGCGCGGCCTGGCTGACCGCGATGGCCCCGTGGCCGTAGCCGTCGGCCTTGACCACCGCGCACAGCCGGGCGGGGGCGGCCAGGGCACGCAGCAGCCCGATGTTGTGGGCGACGGCACCGAGGTCGACCTCGGCTCGGGCGGCTCGCATGGCGACGACGACCGGGTGCCGCTACGCCTCGTCGTCCTCGCCGGCGAGCTCCTCGAAGGCCTGCTCCTCGGCCCGGGTGGCGTCGGCCTGGGCGAGGTCGTCGGCCAGGATCATGCGCACGATGTCGCCCCGGGCGATGATGCCGACCAGACGATCGCCGTCGACGACGGGCAGCCGCGAGGCGTCCTCGTCGTGCATCAGGGTGGCGGCCCGCTCGACGGTCTCGTCGGGCCCGATGGACACGACGTCGCGGGTCATGACCTCGGCCACGGTCGCCCCCAGCGCCTTGGCCAGCTCCTCGTCGAAGCGGCGCTTCTCCTTCGGGCTCTCCAGCGTCGCGCCCAGGAAGGCGATGACCGTCGGGTAGTGCAGCTCGGCTTCCTGCAGGATCAGGTCCCCCGTCGACAGCATGCCCACCACGGCGCCGTCGGCGTCCACGACGGGACCGGCGTCGACGTTGCGCTCGAGCAGCAGGGCCATGGCGTCACGCACGTTCTGATCCGGGGTGAACGAGAGCACCCCGGTGGTCATCACCTCGCGCACGGGCAGATCGCGGGGCATGGCTCCTCCGGCTTCAGTCGGTTCGATCGATGAGACGTTCGAGCACGGCCGGGATGAGCTCGGGGAGGTCACCCGCAGCCAGGCCGTGGCGCCAGCCTAGGACGCCGGCCGAACCGTGCAGGAACGCCGCGGCGGCCGCGGCCCGGAACGGGTCGAGACCCTGCGCGCACAGCGCACCCAGGAGTCCCGCCAGCACGTCACCGGTGCCGAGCGTGGCCAGACGGGCATCGCCGGCCGACACGCACAGCACCGAGCCCCCGGGCTCGGCGACCACGGTGAGCGGGCCCTTCAGCGCCACCACACAGCCCAACCGGGCAGCCAGGTCCCGGGTGGCGGCCAGCCGATCGGGGCCGGGGCGGTGACCGGCGAGCCGCTCGAACTCCCCGTCGTGGGGGGTGAGCACGGTGGTGGGACCGACCACCTGGGTCGCTGCCGCGCCCAGCAGCGTGAGCGCGTCCGCATCCACGACCACCGGTACGGGCGACTCGGCCACCACCCGGCGCACCGGGGCGGTGTGGCCGGCGTCGAGGCCGAGACCGTTGCCCACGACCAGCGCCCGGAACCGCGCCGAGTCGGCGAGCACCGCGTCGGCCCACTGCTCGACCGGCAACGCGGTACCCACGACCTCGGTCGGCTTGAGCAGCCGGGGCACCTCACCCGGCGAGCTCCAACGCACATAGCCGGCTCCCGATCGGACGGCCGCGGCGGTGGCGAGCACGGCGGCGCCCTCCAACCCCGGACTGCCACCGATCACCCACACCGCCCGCTGCCACTTGTGGGTCGTGGCCGGGCGTCGGGGCCACCAGGCGGCGACGTCGCCGGCCTGCACCAGGTGGGTCGGGGTGGGTCCCTGCCCCGGTACCTGCGACGCGTCGAGGCCGATGTCGGCCACCTCGACCCGGCCGGCCAGCGTCGCCCCGGGCTCGAGCAGCAGCCCGGGCTTGAGGGCGGCGAACGTCACGGTGCACGACGCGTGGTTGACGGTGCCGCCCACCTCGCCCGTGAGGCCGGCCACGCCCGACGGGATGTCCACCGCCAGCACCGGCGCGCCGGCGGGATCGGGCGCCGCGTAGGTGCCGCGGAACCCGGTGCCGAACGCAGCGTCGATCACCAGATCCGCCCGCGGGAGCACCGCCGGGGCCTCGGCGGCGTCGAACACGGCGACGCGGACCCCACGGGCCCGCAGCCGGCGCGCCGCCTCCCGACCGTCGTTGCCGTTGTTGCCCTTGCCCGCCACGACGACGACCCGACGTCCGTAGGTCCCGCCCAGCAGCCGCACCGCGGCCCGGGCCACGGCACCACCGGCCCGGCCGATGAGCACCTCGACCGGCTCGGGGGCGGCGCGGTCCACGGCTCCCATCTCCTCCGGGGTCAGCACGGGGATCACGGCGCCAGCCTCGCAGCCCGTTCGGTGACGCGCACGTGCACCCCGTCGGGATCGACCACCCCGAAATCCCGCCGGGGCCCGGACGGCGGCCCGGGCGGAGCCAGACCGCCGACGTGGCGTGCCGCCCGCCGCCAGGCGGCGTCCAGGTCGTCGACCTCGAGCACCAACCGCACGCCCCGGCCGTGCGGGCCGTCCCCCGTGGCCGCCGCCCGCACCACGTCCACCTCGACCGCGCCGGCCCGGAGCCGCACGTCGGCGCCACCGGACCCGGCCGCGGCGGTGAAGCCCAGCACGTCCTCGTAGAAGGCGACCGTGCGCTGCGGGTCCGGTGCGCACAGCTCCAACCGAAGCGCTCCCCCGGCCCCGTCGGGCGCGACACCGAGCGCCGGCCCGAAGGCCACGGCGACGGCGTACGCACTGCGATGGCTGTGGGTGAGGGTCAGCGCCCAGTCCACGACACCCCGGTGGGCGGCCTGCTCCGCGGCCTCGTCGTGCAGGTGCAGACCCGGTGCACCGGACTCGGCCCGCACGACCTCGATGGCCTCGAGCCGCACCGCGCCCAGCCCGAGGCCCAGGGCCTTGAGCACCGCCTCCTTGGCGGCGAAGCGCACGGCGAAGCGTTCGGTGGGGTCGGTCCTGGCCCGGGCGTAGGCCTGCTCGGCAGGTGTGAACACCCGCTCGACCAGGGTCGGGGTGCGGGCCAGCACGTGGCGGAAGCGGTCGAGCTCGACCACGTCGACGCCGATGCCGACGACGGGGCCCCGCCGGGCGAGGATCACGGCGTGCCGGACCGCCAGCGATCGGCGAGATCGTTGATCGGCGCGGTCATCAGCTCGACCACGGGCACGGCGGGGAGCAGGTCGTCGCGGAACGTGGGCTCGGTCTCGGTCACCGCGTCCTTCAACGCCTGCAGCCGGTTCCGGTAGCCCTGCAGGACGGTGCGCAGCGTGGCGAGGGGCAGCTCGTCGCGCAGCACCACGTGCAACAGGGTGAGCCCGGTGGTCTGGTTGCCCTTCACCTCGGGCACCAGCAGCACGGTGCGACCGTCGCTGCGACCCCGGGCGACCAGCACCTGGCGCTCGTCGGCGACGCGGCGCTTGGTGCCCCGCAGCACCGGGTTGTCCTCCGTCCGGCTGCGCAGCTCGCGGCCGATGCCCCCCCGGTCGACCACGTACAGGGAGGCCTCCCCCTCCTCGCCGGCGGGTCGGCCCTCGATCCGGTAGCGCGTGTAGCCCAGGATCTCGGCCACCAGCGGGTCGAGGTGGGCCAGGGTGCGCAGCGAGTCGTACGAGAGCCGGTCGCGGGCCACGCCGCAGGCCACGACCTCGCGCACGAGGCCGACCTGCAGCAGGGACTCGTCGGACCGGGAGATGCCCACGGTGACCGTCTTGGCCTGGTGCTTGATGGCGTCGACGGGCCGGGTCAGCTCCTCGATGGCCCGGGTGAGGGCGTCGGTGAGGTCCTCCACGAGCACACTCGGGGTGCCGACCCGGCCGTACTCCAACTGGTACGCGTCGAGTGGGAGCAGGCCGAGGGAGAACCGCAGCAACGACGCCACCCGGACCGCGGTGCTGGCCTCGAGGTGGCCGTCGTACTCGCCGGCCCGGAGCCCGTCGAAGAAGCGGGCGGCCACGGGCTCGAGCGCCGGCTCCAGCAGCTCGAGCAGCCGATCCCCGTCGCCGTGTCGCGTCGCCGACGCTGCGGCCTCGATGGCCGCCCGCGCCTCGCGCAACGGGCGAGCCTGGGCGTCGATGGCCAGCGCGGCCTCGTAGCCGAACAGGTGCCCGGCCATGGTGGACAGCACGAAGGCCAGCTGGGGGTGGGTGACGGGCACCTGGACGGCCTGCAGCGCGGCACCGAAGCGCTCCTCGCCCTCGCTGGCCACCACGACCGGCGCCGCCTTGTGGGCGCGGTAGATGGCGACCTCCTTGCCCACGTCGTCGGCTGTGCTGCCCGAGAGGCCCGCGGCGCACACCAGGATCAGGGGCTCGGAGGACAGGTCGATGTGCTTCTTGTCCTCGGTGGCATCGCACGCGATGGCCTTGTAGCAGAGCTCGGACAGCTTGATCCGGATCTCCTGGGCCGCGATGCGGTTCACGCCGTTGCCCACGATGGCCCAGTAGCGGCGGCCCGGGGCGTGGCGATGGGCCGCCTCGGCCAGCTGGGGGCGCAGCTCGAGGGTCCGCGCCAACGCCGCGGGGAGGTCACGCAGCGCGACGAGCACCTCCTGGCCGGTCGGGCCGGTGTCGACGCCCCGTTCCTCGGCCACCGCGAAGGCCAGGAGGAAGCACGCCGCGATCTGGGAGTAGAAGGCCTTGGTCGACGCGACGCTCATCTCCACGTCACGGCCGTCGGAGGTGTAGAGCACGCCGTCGGACTTGTCGGTGAGATCGCTGCCCCGCCGGTTCACGATGGCCACGACAGTGGCGCCCCGAGCCCGTACCAGGTCCACGGTGCGGTTGGTGTCGGTGGTGGTGCCCGACTGGCTGATGGCGACCACGAGGGTGTCGCGCATGTCCTCGTGCAGCGCGAACCCCGACAGCTCGGTAGCCGGCAATGCAGCCACGGGCAGGTCGTCGACCCCCGCCGCGGCCAACGCCACGGCGAAGCTCTGGCCGGCCACGGCCGCCGTCCCCTGCCCGATCACCAGCACCCGACCGATCTCGCCGTCGCGGAGTCGTCGACGCAGCTCGTCGGGCAGCGCCTCGGCACCCAGCTCGACCGTCAGCCGGGACCCGTCGTCCACGAGCTTGCCCCGCAGCGTCTTGCGGAACGAGGCAGGGGCCTCGCTGATCTCCTTGAGCAGGAAGTGCGCGAAGTCGCCTCGGTCGATGTCGCGGGTGGTGATCTGCGGGATGGCCAGCTCGGCGGCGTCGACGGGCAGCGGGGTGCCGTCGTAGGCCAGCCGGGTGATACCTGCGGCGGTGCCCGCCGCCTCCGCGTCGAGCACCACGATCTGGCCCCGGGTGGCGCTGGCGTTGGCGGCATCGGCCGGGGTCTCGCCGTCCATGCGCAGGTAGCGGCCCGACTCCTCGACGACACCGTAGGGCTCGCTGGCCACCACGAAGGCATCCTCGGCCAACCCCACGTAGAGGGCCTGACCGCTGCCGCGCAGGGCCAGCAGCAGGGCACCGGGGGCGTCGGCCACCCCGGCCCCGATTGCCACCGAGCCCTCGAGGGCGGTCACGGTCCGGCGGAAGGCCTCCACCAGGTCCTCGCCGGCACCCAGCCGGCGCGACACGAGCGTGGGGATCACCTTGGCGTCGGTGGTGATCTCGGTGGCGATCTGCAACGACTCGGTGGCCTTCAGGTCCGCGAAGTTGTCGACGTCGCCGTTGAGCACGGCGGTCACGTAGGGACCGTCGACGCGGTCGAGCTCCTCGGAGTTGAGGGGATGGGCGTTGGGCTGGGAGATGATCCCCACGCTGGCCCAGCGGGTGTGGCCCAGCACCACCGCCTGGGCCGCGTCGCCGGCCAGGGCCTGACGCAGCAGGAGGTCGCCGCGGATCTGGTCGCGCAGGACCCGGGTGTTGTCGCCGAGCTCGCCGATCTCCGCGGCCGCCTTGTAGACGAAGCTCAGGTGGCCGGCCGGGGTGCGCACCGCCATCGTGCCGTAGAGCGGGTCGGTGACCCGCGCCTCGAGCACGGCCGCCAGGGCGGGCGAGTCGAGGTCGAGGCCGTGGTCGCGGACGAGCACGTGCAGGCCGGCGGAGTCCCGGCCGCGCACCTCGAGCCGGTCGATGGCCGACAGCGCCTGCTGGATCGACAGGTAGGCCTCCACCGCGGCGAGACCCGGTTCGGAGCCGGCGAGATCCTCCACCGCCTCGGCGGTCCGCAGCCGGTCGCGCTGCACGGCCCACACGGCGTCCTTCAGCCGCACGAGGGCGGCGTTGACCACCTCGAGGTCGGTACCCGGGTCATGACCGGTGTCGAGCACGCGCTCGACCTGGTCGATCTGACGGCCCAGACCCTGCATGAGGTTGGCGATGCCGGCCACCTGGGCCCGGTCGCCGAGCAGGGCGCGGACCCCGGGGGCGCCTCGTAGGGCCAGGTCCACGCCCGCCACGGCGTCGGCTGCGCCGGAGAGCCCCTCGACCAGACGCACCGGATCGGCCGCCACGCCGTCGAGCAGCGCCGGCACCGGCGCCAACCGCTGCTGCAGCTCGGCGAGCGACGGGGGCGTGCGTCGACTGCGCTGGCGGAGCACGGCGATGATCCCGCACATGGGATGGGGTCTCCTCACGGGTGGGCGCCGGCCACGCTGCCGGTCGGGCGATGGACCGGGACAGTCTAGGCGTGGTGCAGCAGGTCAGGCCGCGCCGCAGTGGGCGACGACGGCGTCGACCAGACGCAACGCCGCCCCCTCGGCCACGTCGTGGTCGGCGGCTTCGACCATGACCCGGACCAGCGGCTCGGTGCCGCTCGGTCGGACCAGAACACGACCGCGCTGGCCCAGCTCCGCCTCGACCGCAGCGATCTCGGCGGCCAGGTGCTCGGCGATGGCCGGGTCCCGGTGGGCCACCCGGACGTTGTGCAGCACCTGGGGCAACTGCGTCATGGCCTCGGCCGCCAGCACGGACAACGGGCGGCCATCGCGGGTCAGCAGATCGAGCACCTGCACGCCGGTGAGCAGGCCGTCGCCGGTCGTGGCCAGACGACGGAAGATCACGTGACCCGACTGCTCGCCGCCGAGGACGAAGCCGCCGGCCTCGAGAGCCTCGAGCACGTAGCGGTCGCCGACCCTGGTCTCGGCCACCCGGATGCCCCGTTCGGCCATGGCGAGGCGGAACCCGAGGTTGGTCATCACCGTGACCACGACGGTGTCGCCCGACAACTGCCCCCGGGCGTGCAGGTCGATGGCGCACATGGCGATGAGGTGGTCGCCGTCCACCAGGGCCCCGGTCTCGTCGACGGCGAGCACCCGGTCGGCATCACCGTCGAAGGCCAGACCGGCGTGTGCGCCATGCTCGATGACGGCCCGGCGCAGGTCCTCGGGGTGGGTGGACCCGCAGCCGGCGTTGATGTTGGTGCCGTCGGGTCGGTCGTGGAGCACGACGAGCTCGGCGCCCAGCCGGCGCAGCACGGGGGGCGCGACGTGGCTGGCCGCACCGTTGGCGCAGTCGAGCACCACCCGCAGGCCGTCGAGACGGCGATCCCCCAGCGACGCGGCGACGGCCAGGCCGTAGCGCTCCACGTCCGCCGAGGGCGCCGGATCGAGCGGGGCGCGCGGCACCTCGGTGACCGGATGCAGCGCCGCGCCGTGGAGCACCCCGTCGAGCTCGGCCTCCAGGCGCTCCTCCACCGCGTCGCTGAGCTTCAGTCCCCCCGCGGCGAAGAACTTGATGCCGTTGTCGGCGAAGGGGTTGTGCGACGCCGAGATGACCGCGCCGGGCAGGTGCCGGGCCGCCGCCAGCCAGGCCACCGCAGGGGTCGGGGCGACGCCGACACGCAGCGGCTCCACGCGCTCGGCCGCGATGCCGGTC
>JALOLF010000202.1 GCA_025456085.1 Acidimicrobiales bacterium | reverse complement strand
GGTGACACCGACCTGGCCGCCGCGGCAACCGCGGTCGGCATCGCCACCGCCGTCACCGTCCCTTGACGCATCGACTGGAGCTGCGGCGCGAAGCGCTACGGCGGCACCTCGACCGGCTGGCGTCGGAGGGCGACGCCGATCGGTGGGCCTCGGCGCCGTTGGACGACGGCGAGTGGGCGCTCGGGGGGATCGCCGACTGGGGTCCTGCCGGGGACTGGTTGGATTGGGCCGATGCAGCGCGGTGAGGTGTGGTTCGCCGCCACACCGGGTGGCGACCGTCCGGTGCTCGTGCTGACCCGTGACCCGGTGGCCGATCGCATCGGTTCGGTCGTGGTGGCGGCGCTCACGAGGACGCGACGGGGGCTCGTGTCCGAGCTCGAGCTCACGCCCGCCGACGGCGTGCCGACCGTCTGCGTCGTGAACGTCGACGACATCCATACGATCCCTCGGAGCATGTTTCGCCGCCGGGTGACCATGCTTCCGGCGGGGCGCCTGGCCGAGGCCTGCCGCGTGCTGCAGGCCGCCACCGGCTGCTGATCCGACTGCCACCCGACCCGGGTCCGGCGCGTCCGCTGCGGTGGTTTGTCACCGAGCCCGGAGCCGGGCCAGCAGCTCGTCCTTCGACAGGCGTATCGCTCCCCCTGCGGCGACCTCCACATCGGCCGCACGGATGTCGGCCAGCAGTGCCGAGTTGCTGAGGATCTCCAGCCTCTCTTCCAGCGACTCGAGGTCCTCGACGCTCACCAGCACCGCCGCAGGCCGACGGTGTCTGGTGATCACGACCCGGCCGTGCTCACGCTCGACGCGATCGACGACCTCGGAGAGTCGGTTCTCCACGTCGGCGAGCGGGAGATTCTCGGCGAACGGCATCGTCAGAAGTCTGGCCAGTACAGCGCCTCGCCGCAATGGCTTCGGGCGATGCGCCCGGTGACCTCGCGGTTCGTCACAGGTCGCGTCCGGTCGTGATCGTCCAGGACGATCGCTTCGACGCCACCGACTTGGTGACGGCGTGCGCATCCACCACCGACCCGACCGGGCGGCACCGGGGTTGGCCGCGACGTTCGCCCGAGCGGCGACAGTGGAACTCTCGCCCCCGATTCGGGGGTTGGTCGTCCACTGCCACGGCGTCGAGTTGGCGGAGGCGGTCCGCCTCGCCGTCGAGTCGATCGAGGAAGAGCCCTGGGAGCGGTGGTGCTAGCCCAGCGGCGAGATCTTGTGGGGTGAGACGGCCGACGAGAGGGGCCGACGCCTCCTGGTCGTGAGCCGGGACGCCGTGAACGCGGTCATGCAGCGGGTGCTCGTCGCGCCCGTGACGCGACGCATCCGTGGGGTGCCGAGCGAGCACCTGCCCGGTGACCTTCCGGGCCACGCGACCCGGCTCGTGATCGACGATCGAGCGGTACGCCGCGGAGGCGGAAGCGGGCTTCGATCTCGACAAGGTGCGGGTGCGGGGACGTCCCCGCTTGGGTGCGGGGCCGGCGAGGACCTTCCCCGTCCGCCTCGATCCCGAGCTGCGCCGGGCGCTTGACGAACGGGCCTCCCAAGAGCACAAGCCGGCCGCGGAAGTCGTGCGTGAGGCGTTGCGCCGGTACCTGGCCGCTGGATGATGCGGGGTCGGCGCCTACTCGTTCCGCCGCCGGGCCGCGCCGAGGAACGCGCAGCGCGGGCCGGAGGCGCAGCGGAGGCGGCCGTCGAGTGTGGCGAGGGGCGCGTCGAGTACCTCGGCGACCGCCACGTACCAGGAGGCGTCGCTGGTCAGGTTGTCGCGGAGCTGCCAGATGCGATGGGCGAACGGCTCGTAGGCGAAGAGCTCGATGCGCAGGTCGAGCAGGTCGCGGTGGGCGAGCGACGCCGTGTCGGCCGTCAGGTCGCCGGCGAGAACCCCTCGACGCAGGATGTCCGCCGCCTCCACGGGGAGAAGGTGCGGCGCGCAGAGGCCTGGCTCGTCGAGCAGGGACTCGGCCCAGGTGCCGTCGGGCCCCGAGTCGACCAGTGCGGCGACGACGACCGACGCGTCGAGGACGACGCTCACCGGCGGTCGGCGTCGCGATGCTCGAGGATCTTCGCGGCGGCAAGCGCGCTGGCGGTGTGGCGCTTGCGCTCCCGGATGCGGGCGACGAGCGTGTGCTGATCGGGCCGGCGGGCCAGCTCGATCAACTCGGCGCGCAGGTACTCCTGCAGGGAACGTCCCGACGCTGCGGCGCGTGCTGCGAGCTCGTCGCGTGTCTCGTCGGGCACGTCGCGCACGGTGATCGAACCCATGCATGCATGCATGCTGCTGCGGGCAACAGCAGAAGGCAACGCTGGTTCAGCCCTCTCGGGTGGCGGTGAAGGTGGAGGTGCTGTCGGCCATGCCGAAGTTGCTCAGGCTGACCTCCACGTCCACGCTCCAGGTGATGGCGTCGCGGTCCGTCGCGTCGAGGTCCTGGGCGGTGTAGGGCGCTTCCGTGCCCGCCGCGATGTCGCTGCACATGAGGGCGGGGCCCCGGCAGTCGACGACCGTCTGGGTGCCGGTCCCGGCGGTCAGGTCGAAGGTGCCCGACGTGTAGATGTGGGAGACGCCGAGGGCGTTGTCGACCTGCTGGTCGATGGTGAACGTCAGCTGGTCGCCCTCGACCACGGCGTCGCCGGTGTAGGTGTAGGCCGAGTCCGCGACCGCGCTCTCCCGCCCGATGAGCGAGCCGCTGCCGCTGATGGTGTGGGTCCGACCCTCCAGCCCGCCGACCTCGGCCGCCTCGACCTCCACCTTCAGGTTGTGCCAGCGCTTGACCACGTACTCCTGGGCGTTGTCCCGGTAGAAGACGATGGCCGGCGTGGCGCTCACGAACTCGCTCCACGGCGTGGAGAGCTCGTGCACCGTCACCTCGGTCGCCCGGTGGACGGGCACGTCCAGCGTCTCGGCGTCGTAGTAGTACTTGTCGCACACGCCGTTGCGGTAGCAGACGTTGTCGCCCGACTCGACCCAGTCCAGCGTGAGTGCCTCCTCGGTCGTGGCGGCGGTCTCGACGGAGGCGTCGAAGGTGATCGCAGCCGAGGACAGGCGGGTGCTGAGCACGCCGTCGGTGAGGTCGTGGCGGACGACGCTCGGCAGGTTGAGGATGCTGACCGGATCGATGCCCACGTCTTCGGTCATCAGGTCGAGGACGAGCTGGTGGGGGCGTCCGCTGCCGTCGTCGACGTAGACGCTCCACTCCGCCCGGGTGCCCTCGATGGCGTCCTCGACCTCGTAGACCGACAGGGTCAGGTAGTACCCCTCGGCGCCGCCTTCGACGAGCGTCGTCGGCGCGAGGCGCAGGCCGGCCGGGAGGTCGAGCGCAGCTTCCAGCCCTGCGGGGTCGGTGATCTCGAAGGTGTAGTAGGTCGACGGCGTCTCGTTGGCGACCCGGATGCCCACGTAGGCGTCGTCCGTGCCCAGGAAGAGCTTCTCGACCTCGCCGCGCATGATGCCCCGCTGGTGCCCGTTGTCCTTGAACGTGAGCAGGTCGGCGCGCTCCTCGGGCGTGACGTCGAGGTACTCGGAGTCCAGGTTCGCCAGCGGCGAAGCGACGTACTCGAGCGTGTTCACGTAGTACGTCGCGTCCTTCAGGCCGGGCTTCAGGTACTGCGTCCACCGGGAGTTGTCGGTGATCGTGGTGCGGGCGGTGTCCACGAAGTAGCCGTCCCAGTTGTACGTCGTCGCGTTGTACACGATGTGGTCGTAGACGCCGTTGGGCCAGTGCATGTAGTCGTTGGCGATGGCCATCTCCGGGGTCCAGCGCGCCACGGCGGCCTGGTCGGGGTCGGGCCGGGGGAACGACGACTCGAAAACGGGGATCTCCTGGCCGCCCTCGACCTGGCGCACGCTCGACACCACGTCATCGCCGACGAGCTCGTAGGAGACCGGGTTGGCGTCGGTCAGCAGCGTGGCCGGGTCGCCCGACACCTTCTCCGACAGCGCCTGGATGATCATGTACCGAGGGCGTTCGGGGGCGTCGGGATCCGCACCCGCCGGTGGGCTGACGAAGACGTCCCACTCCGCTCGTGCGCCGTCCACGATGGAGCCACCACCCGCGTTGTAGAGCATGAGGGCGAGGAAGTACTCGCCCTCGGGATCGTCGGTCTGCAGGAACTGGGTGGGAGCCAGGGTGAAGCCCGGCGGGAGCTCGTTCGCCTCGAACGCCTCCATGGCGGCCAGATCCCGGAACTCCCAGCGGAAGAAGACCGCGCCCGGTGACGGCGGCGTGTCCCCGTCCGCCTCGCTCTTGATGATGAGGTCGATCCAGGCCGCGTTGGCGGTGCTGGAGACGTCCTCGGCGTAGTCGTGCGCCTCCATGCCGACGAAGAGCTTCTTGGCGACGTTGCGCACGGCGACGGTCTCCTCCGGCGACGCGTCGAGGGGGCTGGGGGGCAGCGGGACCACGACCTGCTGGAGACTCTCGGCGATCGGTTCGGCCACGGTCAGCGGCTCCTCCGCCGCGTCCTCCCCTTCCACCGCGTGGCGGTTGAGGGCGTTGTAGCTCTCGACGAACGTCGCCGCGTTGGAGGTGTGGAAGGCCAGGGATCCCTCGATCTCACCGTCGACGACGTCGAGGGCGCCGCTCAGCACGGCGGCGCCCCGCAGGGTCCGGTCGGGTGTCACGTCGTCGTCGAACAGCGCCGGCAGGCCGTAGACGAAGCTCAGGTGCGCCCCGCCATCGAGCGCGGTCAGGAAGGGGACGATGGCGCTCGCACCCGCTGGGGCCACCCCGTCGGCGACGTCCACCACCGATTCGACCGCGGCCTGCGTGCCGACGACCAGTCGCCCATCCGGCAGGAGCGCGACGTGGTTGCCGTTCCCGTCGACGTACAGCGTCCGGGACTGCGGCCCGTGCGTTCCCGCGGACGCCGGTGTGGACCCGACCACCACCTCGTCGAGGCTCTCGCTGCCCACCTGGGCCACCAGGAACAGCCCGTCGGTGGCGTCGGTCGTCTGCACGAGCAGCGCGCTGGACACCTCCCCGGGCACGTCGACGGCATGGGCGAGCGACCCGATCGCCGCGAACTGCTCCTCGAAGACGGGGTCGCCCCCGTCGCCGTCGAGAAGCGCAGCGACGTCCTCGGACGACGCACCCGAGAGCAGCGCGGCCAGATCGACGGCGAAGACCCCACGAGCGTCTGCCGGCAGCAGGTCGACGAGGTCCGCGACGGCTTCGGCGTGGGCGTCGTCGTCGCTCGAGTCGTCGGCGCAGCTGGCCACCAGGGAGCAGACCAGTGCGACAGCAACAGCAAGCCGGAGGGGCTTCGACATCATGCCGCCCGCACGCACAACCACATGGTGCGCGTGCAGGCCCACGTCTGAAAGGGAACAACGTCATGGAGGCCCGGGCTGACGGACACCAATACCGCGACGACACCGCCCTACGACCGCAACCGGCACGACGAGTGGC
>JALOLF010000201.1 GCA_025456085.1 Acidimicrobiales bacterium | reverse complement strand
GACGGCTACCCGGAGGGACCTCTCGACTACCGGGTGCACTGCTTTCACGGGCGGCCGGCACTGATCCAGGTGAGCGACCACCCACATGTGGTGCACCAGTTCTATGACCGCACCTGGCGACGGGTTGCCGTGCGCACTCGGGAGGCGCGCGGCGACTACGCCGTGGCGTTCCCGGAGCGGCTCGACGAGATGATGGAGGTGGCTGCGCGACTGTCCCGAGGTTTCGACTTCATCAGGGTCGACCTGTTTCACCTGTCGGGACGAGTTCTCGTGGGCGAGCTCACCTTCACGCCGAACGCGGGCTACCGACCGTTCGAGCCAGCCTCGGTGGAGCGTGAGCTCGGCCGAGCGTGGGCGGGGACCACCACCGAACCTTCGCTACCTCTCGCCTAGTCTTGGTCAGGTGGAAGGACCTGTCGACGTCCAGAACTGGCTCGAGCAGTTCGCGGCGGCTGTGGCGGGCGAGAACCTCGTCCGTGGGCGGGAGTTGTTCGCCGACGACGTGGTCGCCTACGGCACCCGCAGCGGCGTGATGACTGGCCTGGATGTTCTGGTCGAGCAGCAGTGGGCGCCCATATGGACGCGGACGCGTGGGTTCCGGTTCCACGACGTGGACGTCGTTCTCGGGGGTGCCGGCGGGTGGGTAGTGGCCGCGCGCTGGAGGTCGTGGTCACGCAGCGGCGCGCTCCGAGAAGGGCGCAGCACACTCGTGTTCCAAGGCGATCCGCTGCGGTGCCGGCATTCGCACTTCTCCCTCACCCCCCGGGACGGCGGGCAGGTCGACGAGCACTCCACCACCACTGGGCACGTGTGAGCCTCACGTGACGGGCGCCACGCGGCCCGCGCAAAGTCGCGCGGCGAGAGGATCGGTGCAGGCCAAGCGCCTGCTCCGCACGGCGAGGCCCGCTTGGCTCGTTCGCCGAGCGCGGCTTGGCGGTTTCGCCATCGCTCACACCGCGCGCTGCGGCAGCACCGTGCTCGGCGACCTGCTGCGCCAGCACCCCGACGTGGCCTACGGCGGTGAGGTCTACGGGCTGCACCTGACGCGGCTCAAGGGGAAGGGCCGCCAGGACGCCTGGGCAGACATCGACCTGCGAGCCGTGCTGACGCGCGAGCTGAGGGTCATGGGTCCCGGCTGGGTCGGGATCGAGTTCCTGGCGCGTGACCTGCGGGAGACCAACACAGGGATGGAGGCCCACGCCCAGATGCTGCGCGAGCTCGGGTTCAGCCGCTTCGTGCTGCTGCGTCGGGACAACCTGCTCCGCCGGTACCTGTCCCTGCGCCTGGCGCAGTCCTCCGCCCGCTGGCACGCGCGTGACGGGCGGGAAGCGACCACGGCGGAGCCAGCCCGCATCCACCTCGCGGTGCGGGACCTGGGCCCGCGATTCCCCGACCTGCTGGCCCAGTTCGCGGCCATCGAGCAGTTCTACGACCACCTGCGGCGGGTCCATGCCGGCGATCCTGTGCTCGAGCTCGCCTACGAGCAGCACATCGAGCCGGATCCACTCATCGCGTACAGGGACGTCGCAGAATTCCTCGGGCTCCGGACCTTTCAGCCCACCGTCCGGGTGACGCGCCTCAACGCGAGAACGGTGCAGCAGTGCGTCACGAACTTCGACGAGGTGGCCGAACTTCTCGCCCCGACGCGCTACGCCTGGATGCTGGAGGCCTGACGGGCCCGCGGGGCCGCCGGGTCTGGAGCGATCGCCGAGCGGTGCCGCACCGGCGCCGACGAGCGATCCCGCACCCTCTCGACCACAACGGGGACGGCCAGCAGGAGCAGGAGTAAGGGCCAGACCTGCACCCGCTGCCGCGCCAACGCGCCCAGGTTCGAGAACGACGACCAGGCAAACGCGAACACGCCGGTGTAGACGACGCAGAACAGCACGTACGGGCGCCGAAACATGATCGTCGGGATGTTCCGCAGCCGACGCCAGGACAGCACGAACAGTGTCAGCAGAAACGTCGTCTCCAGTGACGCCAGGAGCAGGCCTAGGTTGGATGCCTCGATGATCGTGGGGCGGAAGAGCACCGTGAACGCCGCTGCCGGATACTCGAGTGGGCTGTTGGGCAGCGGCTGGTCGATGGCCGAGGAGCCCTCGTCGGTCCCGCCACCCGCCTTGTCGAACAGCTGGCCGACCGCTTCGGTCGTCCCTTCTTCGCTGGTCGTGGGGAGGAACCGGTCGACGACCTGACCCAGCACGAAGGCCATGACCACGATCAGGCCCGCGACGACGACAAGGCGCCCCAACGGCCCAAACAGGGGTGGCCGCTTGCCGCGGCGGCGGAACAGGAACGCCGTGGCCAAGGCAGCGAGTACCACCAAGGGTACGTGCGGCCTGACCATGTAGGCGAGCCCGAGTCCGAGCCCCAGCGGGACCCAAGCCAGGCGACGTCTCTCCAACAGGCGGGCGGCCCCGAGGGCGCAGGCCCCCAGGGCGAGCATCATCACGGCTTCCTTGCCGATGCTCGAGGGCCAGAACAGCAAGGAGGGAAGGAAGAACATGAGCAGCGCGTAGCGCCGCTGGTCCCCCTCCGGAAGCCCGACGAGCGCCGCGCGGTGAAACAGGAACAGGCCGAAGAAGCTGATCCACGAGAAGACCAGAAACCCGCCGAGTCGGCTGGGGCCGGTGACGGCGTAGATCAGCCCGGTGAGCCCGTCGAGGAACGCGGTTCCAGTCGCCGTCGGGATCAGCTGGGACAAGGGCAGGTCGCCGGCGTGGAAGGCGTTGGCGATCGCCGCGCCCTCCTTGTCGAAGCGCAGCGAGTCGCCGGTGCCGTAGATGTCGACCGTGACGAAGTAGCGGACGAAGGCCGAGGCGAGCTTCACACCGAACGCCACCAGGATGAGTCTGGTGAGCGGGGCGACGTCCCGCCGGGTCACGACGAGGATGATCACCGACCCCAGCAGCACCAAAAGCGGCGTGAGAACCAGCAGCATCCACCGGTCGTAGGGCCAGTAGCGCATGCCGTAGGCGAGCAGCGCCAGGTAGACCCCGACCATGGTCAGCCCGATCGTCGCGAAGACCGTCGAACGCTCAACGGCGAGGGTGCCGAGCCTGGTCATGGCGTGAGGTCAGCGGGAGTCGGTGTCGGTGTCGCCTCGTGACGACGGAGCAGCCCGTCCGGACGGCACACCCGTCAAGAGTTCGTCCAACGAGACGTCGGACTGCGCGGATGCGCTCGAGGTCGGGACGTCGACGTCGACCTGGGATGCTGCCACGGAGTCGGTGCCGCTGTCAGCTGACGCGCGGCGCCGCTTGCCGGACGCCTTGGCGCTCTTGGTCTTGCCGGACTTGGCCGCCCCGGCCTCGGCGGGTGCGCGGTAGTAGTCGTAGTACGCCGACCTGGTCAGCCGGCCGGTGCCACAGTCGGTGAGGGCGACGGCCACCTGCTCGGCGCCCCCGAACCGGATGAGCTCGCCGGCCCGCTCGGCGGCGGCTGTCGCCGTGTGGCCCATGCGCCCGACGATGACCACGACGTTCGCCACCGGGACGAACTCCAAGGCCTCGGTGGTGACGGCGAGCGGCGGGGTGTCGATGATCACCACGTCCACCCGGCCGGCCAGCTCGTTGACCAGGCGAAGTGTCGCCCGGGTCAGGTCGCCTGGGGTGCCACCGAGGGGGGAGAGGTCGAGCAGGTCGACGCCGGGGATCTTGGTGGGCGTCACGAACTCCGCCGGGTCGAGACGGTCCAGCCCGGCCAGGCCGGCGGGCAGCGGCGGCCGCTCGTCGATGAGGATCGTCGTCGCGATCGGGCGCCGGAAGTCGGAGTTCACGACCAGGACGCGACGTCCTGTCTCGGCGAAGGCGGCTGCGAGGTTGACCGCCGTCGTCGTCTTGCCTTCGGCGGGGCTCGGTGAGGTGATGAGGATGACACCCACCCGGTCGTCGTCCGACTGCGGCTGCCCTCCCGCCGCCATGAAGGTGATGGAGGTGCGCAACGACCGGAACGACTCCGCGACCGCGTGGTGGTGCTCGGGACCGACGACGAGCCGTTCAGCCCGCTGCTTGCGGCTGAGGGTGGGCAGCTCGGCGACGACCGAGGCGCCGAAGGTATCCTCGGCCCGACGGCGGTCGCGCAGCCGGGAGTCGAGCCGCTCCACGATCAGGGCGACGCCCGCGCCGAGCAAGGCTCCGATGAGCGCGGCCAGCGGCACACGCGTCGACCGGGACTGCGGGGGTGTGAATCCGCCGGACTCGATCGGGACGGGCTGGGCGCGCTCGAGCGTCGTGATGCTCAGTGGCGCCTCCGACTCGCCCGACAGCGCGCGGTACCCCTCGTAGGCCACGCTGTACTCACGGATGGCTGCGTCCCGCCGGGCACGCAGAACCTCGTCCTCGTTGCCACCGGCGGTGATCTGGCCGGCCACCTGGGAGTCGAGCTGCTCGATCTCTTGCTCGAGGCGCTCCACGTCTTCGAGGGCAGCCGCCAGGTTGCTCTTGCGCAGCTCTTCCTGCCGGCCAGCCAGGTACGCGACCGTCTCGTCGGCGAAGCCGTTCGCGATCCGAACCGCGTCGTCGGCGTTCTCTTGCACCGACGTGAAGCGGATGGTGCCGGTCTGCGTGTCGGTCTCCACCGTGACCTGTGCGGCCAGTGCGGCGGGCGGACCCTTGAACCCGAGCCTCTCGGCGACGATACGAGGCACCTCGCCCGTGGTCGCGAACACCGGTACCTGCGCGAACGTGACCGTGCCCACCTGGCTCGTCGAGCTGAACGACTGCAGCGTCGAGAGCAGAGTGTGCGTGGCGCGGAACTCGCTTCGGACCGCCTGGGGGGCCGCGTCGTCGGTGGCGACGAACGCGAACACGGCGCCCATCAGTGCCCCGATCGCGATGATCGGCCAGCGCCGCAGAAGCGCCCGCACATAGTCGATCGGCTCCACTGGACCTCCGGGATTGGTTGGTGCCGCAGACTTCAGGGTAGCGCCGGTCCCATCATGACCAGAACGTCCAGCGGCTGGGCCAGCTCGGCCCAGTTCACGTCGGTCTCTTCTGCGGCGCGGGTCGATGCTGCGTCGAGGCCCAGCGCCTGGGCCGCGGCGAGTGCTGCCGGCCGGGATCCGGGCGCGAAGAGCAGCTCGGTCTGCGGGACGGGCTGGACGGCGTCCGCCGGGGGGACAGGGGCGAACGATGCCTCCCGCAGCGCCTCCGTCGCCGCGCCCGCCGCGCCGAGCTCGGCGCCGGCGTTGACCACCTGGATCGCGACGGCTCCCCGCAGCTCACGCTCCAGCGGACCCGCCGACCTGGTGCGTCGAGGGCTGGGCTCGGGCGTGGCGCCTGGGGACGTCTCCGACGTGGCCTCGGGGGTGGCCTCAGGCGACTGCAGGATGGACTGCTGCTCGGTTGGCTCCGTGGTGATCGTCGCCTGCCTCTCGATGAGCGAGTACATGACCAGTGCCAGCACGCC
>JALOLF010000091.1 GCA_025456085.1 Acidimicrobiales bacterium | reverse complement strand
GCGCGGGGTCGAGCCCTACGCCGGGAGCTGGGCCCTTCCCGGTGGCTTCGTCCAACCCGACGAGACCCTCGACGCCGCCGCGGCGCGGGAGCTGCGGGAGGAGACCGGGGTCGAGGCGGCTGCCCACCTCGAGCAGCTGGGGGCCTACGGCGAACCGGACCGTGATCCCCGCATGCGTGTCGTCACCGTGGCCTACCTGGCGATCCTGCGCGACGTCGGTGACGTGGTCGGCGGGTCCGACGCAACCGAGGCCGAGCTGGTGGCGGTGTCGGAGGTGGCGGCGCGCCGTCCCCGTCGCCGGCTCGCCTTCGACCACCGCCGCATCGTGGGTGACGGCGTCGAGCGGGCCCGCTCCAAGCTCGAGTACACCAGCCTGGCCACCGCCTTCGTCGGTCCCACCTTCACGCTCTCGGAGCTGCGAGGGGTCTACGAGGCGGCGTGGGGGGCGTCGCTCGACCCGGGCAACTTCCGACGCAAGGTGCTGTCCACCGAGGGCTTCGTCGAGCCCACCGGCGCGTCCGTGCCTCCCGGGCCCGAGGGGGGCAAGCCCGCTCAGGCCTACCGGGCCGGTCGCGTCCGGCGGTTGACGCCGCCACTGCGTCGGCCCGAGGACTGACGTGCTCCGGTTCCTGCACGCCGCCGATCTCCACCTCGACACGCCCGTTTCCGCCGTCGGCGGCTACCCGCCAGCCGTGGCCGAGCTGTTGCGTGACGCGTCGCTGCAGGCCTGGGACCGGCTGGTCGAGACGGCGTCGGCCCGTCGGGTGGCGTTCGTGCTGCTGGCAGGCGACGTCTACGACGGCGCCGAGCGCGGCCTGCGCGCCCAGCGCCGCTTCCTCGCCGGTCTCACGCGTCTCAGCGAGGAGGGCATCCGCAGCTTCGTCGTGCACGGCAACCACGACCCGGTCGAGGAGGGATGGAGCGCTGTGGCGCGCTTCCCCGACCTCGTGCGGCGGTTCGAACCCCACGAGGTCGGCAGCGAGGCCTTCACCGTGGACGGCCAGCCCGTCGTCGTGCACGGGATCAGCTACGCCGTCCGCCACACGACCGAGAACCTGGCTGCTCGCTTCCCGCCAGCCACCGACGGGGCGTTCCACGTGGGGCTGCTGCACGCCAACGTGGGCGGCCCGGCCTCGGGCCATGCCGACTACGCCCCCTGCACCCTCGCCGATCTACGCCGGGTGGGGTACGACTACTGGGCGCTCGGGCACGTCCACCGAGCCCAGGTGCTGCACCGGGGCGACCCCTGGGTCGTGTACCCGGGCAACCTCCAGGGACGCAGCCCCAAGCCGTCCGAGCGGGGTCCCAAGGGAGCGGTCGTGGTCGAGGTCGACGGGGGCCGCCCACGCACTCCGGAGCCGGTGGCGCTGGACGTGGTGCGCTTCGAGGAGCTCGCCGTGTCCATTGGGGACCACGACGTGCTGTCGCTGCTCGACGAGCTGACGACCCGCGCCGCTCCCGAGGCCCACGACGGCCGTGCCGTCGTCGTGCGGGCGCGGGTGGAGGGCGCCGGTCCTCTCCACGCCGAGCTGTTGTCGGCCGACCGACGCCGGGACGTGCTGGCCGAGCTGCGCCAGCGTGGTGCCGAGGCCACGTCGCCCGTGTGGTGGGACCGGCTCGAGTGGCGGACCCGCCCGGCACGCGATCTCGACGACCTGCGGCGGCGCAACGACTTCGTCGCGGATCTGTTGACCACGACCGAAGGCGGCGACGAGGTCTGGACGGGCTGGATCGACGCCCTGCCGCACGAGGTCCGGCGCCTGCTCGGCGACGACTGCCCCGACCCTGCGGACCCCGACATCCGGGAGCAGGCGATCCGACTCGCCCTCGATCACGTGCTGGGGGCCGACTCGTGAGGATCGACGGGTGGCACATCGACGGCTACGGCGTGTTCCACGACGCCCGGGTCGGCGACCTCCCCGCCGGTCTCACGATCGTCACCGGTCCCAACGAGTCGGGCAAGACGACGCTGGTGCACTTCCTGCTGGGCATGCTGTTCGGGTTCCCCAACCGGGGGGCGCCGAACCGCCACGACCCGCTGCAGGGCGGCACGTACGGCGGGCGCCTCTTCGTGACGGATCACCGGGGCCGCTCGTGCACCATCGCCCGCGGCGCGGCCCGGGCCTCGCTGGAGCTGACCGGGCCCGACGGTCCGCTGCCCGACGGCGAGCTCCCGGTCCTGCTGGGCGGCGCCGGCGAGGCGCTGTACCGCAGCGTGTTCGCGGTGCAGCTGGCCGACCTGGGCACCTTGCGGGCCCTGAGCGAGGACGAGGTCCGCGACCGGGTCTTCTCCGCCGGCGTGGTCGGCGCCGGGCAGTCGGCCCAGCAGGCCCTGCGGGCGCTGGCCGAGGCCCGCGACGCGCTCTACAAGCCGGGAGGTCGCGGAACCGGCTATCGCCTGAACCGACTCCGCGCCGAGCTCGTCGATGCCCGCGTCGCCCGTGACGAGGCCCGACGCGCCGCTCGGGGGCTGCCGGCGCTCGACCGGGAGGTGGCCGAGCTCGAGGAGCTCGCCGGCGACCTCGAACGGCGGGGCGTCGCCCTGCGCTCGGAGGAGGCGCTCGTGCAGGCGGTGCTCGACCTGTGGCCCACCTGGCAACGGGCCCGACAGGCCCGAGTCGAGCTCGAACGACTCGACGCGTCCCGGGTGACGCCGGAGGCAGCGAGGCTGGTGGAGCTCGCACCGGTTGTTCGGGCGTTGACCGCCGAGCTGGCGATGGTGCGCGAACGTCGGGACCGGCGGCCGGCGTTGGCAGGACGGGTGGCGGCCCACCGCAGCGGGCTCGACGCGGCGCTGGCGGCGTTGGGCCGGGCCGACGACGACGGCTGGCTCGACACCCAGCCCGCCTCGGTCGAGGACGCGGCCGCGCTGCGTCGGTCGGCCGAGCCGGTGGTGGCCGCGGCGGCGGCGCTGGAGCAGGCCCGTGCACGGGCCCGCCAGCTCGACGATGCGCTCGACCAGGAGCGGGTGGAGCTGCGGGCCGCCGGCGCACGGTTCGCGTCGCCGCCCCTCGACGCCGACGCCGCGGCCGACCGGGCTCGTGACCTGCACGCGTTGGTGGACGTGCTCCGCCGACGTGAGCAGGCCGAGCAGCGCCTCGTCGACGCCCGGGCCGCGGCGGCGCGCGCCGAGGAGCTGCCGCGCGCCGCCCTCGACGCCGGTGCGGCCCGTGCTGCGTCGCCGGCCCCGTGGCTGGCGGCGATCGTGGCGGTGGCGGCGCTGGCCGCCCTCGTGGTGGCCGTGCTCGCCGCGGCCGGGGGTGCGCCGGGCGCTGCGGTAGGTGCAGCGGTGCTGGCGGTGGGTCTGGCCGTGGTCGCGGTGGTGCTGCGCCGCGCCACCCGCCCCGCTTCCCGACCGGAGGTGCTCGTGCCCGCCGAGGGGGTCCTCGACGAAGCCGTGGTCGCTGCCGAGGCGGCCCGTGCTGCGGTGGCCGCCGAGCTCCACCCGCTCCTCGACCGGTTGGGTGTCGCCGAGCCGCCTCCGCCCGGCACGGTCCGGGTGTGGGTCGAGCGGGCCGAGGAGGACTCCCGCCGGGCGCGCCAGGACGCGCTCGACCGGCGTGCCCACGCCGAGCGCGTGGAGGCCCAGCACCTCGCCGCCACGGGGCGGCGGTCCCGAGTGGACGCGGACGTCGCCGCGGCGCAGGCCTCGCTGGCCGACACCCGTCGGACGTGGCAGACGTGGTTGGCGCGTCGCGGCCTGCCGGTCGGTCTCGACGCGGCCGGGGCGGCGGAGTACCTGGCCGATCTCGAGCGGGCCCGTCAGCTGCGTGCCCTGCTGCAGGAGGCCCAGGCCGATCTGCGACGCGACGACGACGCCGACGCCGACTTCGCGACACGGGTGCGCGACGCGGTGGAGCGCCTGGGCCCGGCGATCGGGGTGTCGGTGCCCGACGACGCCGACGTCACCGCCGTGGCGTCGCGCCTGGGGGACCTGGTCGGGGAGGCCGAGGCGGCGCGCCGTCGCGAGGAGGCCATCCGCGCCGATCTGGAGGCACGGATCCGCGAGGCGCACACCGCCTTCGCGGTCGCCGTGGGCACGGCTCCCGACGCCGTCGAGCGAGCCCGCGAGCTGCTCGACGAAGCCGATCCGGTGAGCTGGCGGGCCCGGCTGGAGCGCCTCGCCGTGGAGCTCGCGGCGACCACCGGGGAGCGCGACGAGGCCCTGCGGCGCCACGCCGACGCCGGTCGCCGACGCGACGAGCTGGTGTCGTCCGCGGACGTGCCCGCACTCGAGCTGACGGTCGAGGACCGCACCGCCCAGCTGGCCGCCGCGGTGCGCGACTGGGCCGCCCTGGTGCAGGCCCACACGGTGGTGGAGGAGACGTTGGCCCGCTACCAACGCGAGCGACAGCCCCGGGTGGTGACCCGGGCCGCGGAGCTGTTCGCGGCGGTCACCGCCGGCCGCTACCCGCGTCTCGAGGTGCGCGACCGCGAGGTCGTGGCCGTCGACGAGGCCGGTCAGGAGATCACGGCACCCGCGCTCAGCCAGGGGGCGGTCGAGCAGCTCTACCTGTGCATGCGCGTCGCGCTGGCAGAGGCGTTCGCCGAGGTGACGCCGCTACCGGTGCTGCTCGACGACTGCGTGGTCAACGCCGACGCGGAACGTCTGCCGACGTTGGGCGCCATGATCGCCGCCGTCGCGGAGCGCCACCAGGTGCTGGTCTTCACCTGTCACGGCTGGTTCGTCGACGAGCTCCTGGCGGCCTGCCCCGGCGCCCACCTGCTGCGTCTGCCCTCGAGCCGCCGGGACGTGGCGGCCGCCGCCCGAGGTCGGTAGCGTCGGCGGCGTCATGGTCCCCGCCGCGCCCTCTCCCGAGCTGCCCGCCGCGGTCACGATCCGCGACTGCGCCCCACGCGACGGGCTGCAGGGCGAGGCACCGGTGTCGCCGGCGGTCCGCGTCGACCTCGTACGGCGCCTGTTCGCGGCCGGCCTGGCCGAGGTGGAGGTGGCCGCCTTCGTGTCGCCGCGGGCCGTACCCGCCATGGCCGGCGCGGCCGACGTGATCGCGTCGTTGGACCCCCCGCCCCACGCACGGTGCTGGGCCCTGGTGCCCAATCGCAAGGGGGCGGAGCTGGCCGTCGACGCAGGGATCGACCACCTCACCGTCACCGTGTCGGCCTCGCCCGCCTACAGCGAGAAGAACACGGGCCTGACGGTGGCGCAGGCCCTGGCCCAGGCCGAGCAGGTCCGGGCCACGTCGGGGGTGGCCCTGGTCGACGCCGTGGTGTCGTGCGTGTTCGGATCGCCGTTCGCCGGTGAGGTGACGGCGGTGGGCGACGTGGCGACGCTCGTGGCCCAGCTGCGCGAGCTGGGCGCCGACCGGGTGACCCTGGCCGACACCACCGGCGCCGCCACCCCCCGCCGCCTGGCCGCCGTCCTGGAGGCAACCGGCACCGACGTGGGTCTGCACCTCCACGACACCCGGGCCACGGCACTCCTCAACGCCCACGCCGGACTGGCGCTGGGGGTCACCCGCTTCGACACCGCCACCGGCGGGCTCGGCGGCTCGCCCTTCGCGCCGGGCGCGGGCGGGAACCTGGCCACCGAGGACCTCGTGCTGCTGCTCGACGATCTCGGCGTCGTCACCGGTGTCGACCTCGGCGCCCTGCTGGGCCTCGACGCCGTGCTGGAAGGCGTCGTGGGGCACCCGCTGCCCAGCCGGGTCGCCGCCGCCGGCCCGCTGCCGCCGTTCGCGCCCACCTGAACAGCCGGCGCGCCGACCCGACCCGGAGGAAGCCGATGCCCAGCACCACGATCCCGGCCGGAGACGCGACTCCTCGTGGCGAGGTGGTGTGGGAGCCCGTCCCCGGCGACGGCCGCAACCTGCGGGCGTTCCTGGCCTGGCTCGCCGAGCACCGCGCCCTCGACCTGGCCGGCTACGACGAGTTGTGGGCCTGGTCGGTGGCCGACCTGGAGGGGTTCTGGTCGGCGCTGACCGAGTGGTCCGGCGTGCGCTGGCACGAGCGCCCCGCACGGGTGCTGGCCGATGGCGAGCGCACCCTGCCCGGCGCCCGCTGGTTCCCCGGCGGCAGCCTGAACTACGCCGAGCACGCCCTGTCGCGCGCCGCGGTCGACCCCGACGGCGTCGCCGTCGTGGCCCGCTCCCAGACCCGTCCCCGCACCGAGTTGACCTGGGGTGAGCTCGCCGACCGGGTCGCCCGCTGCCGCGCCGGCCTGGAGCGGGCCGGGGTGCGCCGGGGCGACCGGGTGGCCGCCTTCGCGCCCAACATCCCCGAGACGCTCGTGGCGTTCCTGGCCAGCGCGTCGCTGGGCGCGGTGTGGGCGTCGTGCCCGCCGGAGTTCGGTCTGCGAGCCGTGGTGGACCGCCTCACCCAGATCGAGCCGGCCGTGCTGCTCGCCGTGGACGGGTACCGCTACGGCAGCAGGGACCTGGACCGCCGTGAGGAGGTGGCGGCCATCGTCGCGGCCGTGCCGTCGATCCGCCACGTCGTGCCGCTGCGCTACCTGGGCACCGGCGACGACGGCTGGCACGACCTGCTGGCCGAGCCGGCGCGGCCTGCGTTCGAGGCCCTGCCGGTCGATCATCCCTTGTACGTCCTGTTCTCCTCGGGCACCACCGGGCTGCCCAAACCCATCGTCCACGGCCACGGCGGCATCACCGTCGAGCACCGCAAGGTGCTGTCCCTGCACCACGACCTGGTGCCCGGCGACCGGTTCTCGTGGTTCACGACCACCGGCTGGATGATGTGGAACTACCTCTTGTCGGGGCTGCTGGTCGGTGCCACCGTCACCCTCTTCGACGGGGACCCGGCGTGGCCCGACCTGTCGGCGCTGTGGTCGCTCGCCGCCGAGGAGCACCTCGACGTGCTGGGGGTGAGCGCGCCGTTCCTGATGGGCTGCCGCAAGGCCGGGCTGGCGCCCGGTGCCGAGGTCGACCTGCGGGCCTTGCGCAGCGTGGGCTCGACGGGGGCGCCGCTGCCGGCCGCCGGCTACCGGTGGGTGCGCGACGCCGTCGGTTCCCACGTGCAGGTCAACTCCATCAGCGGCGGCACCGACGTGTGCACCGCGTTCGTGGGTGGGGTCCCGACGCTGCCGGTGCGGGCCGGGGAGATCCAGCGGCCCCTGCTGGGCTGCGACGTCCGGGCGCTCGACGACGCAGGCCGCCCGTGCCCGCCGGGGATCACCGGCGAGCTGGTCATCGCCGCCCCGATGCCGTCGATGCCGATCGGGTTCTGGGGCGACGACGACGGCTCCCGGCTGCGCGCCGCCTACTTCGAGGCCAACCCCGGCACCTGGACCCACGGCGACTGGATCACCTGTTTCGAGGACCACGGCTGCACCGTCACGGGCCGGTCCGACGCCACCCTCAACCGGGGCGGCGTGCGCCTGGGCACCAGCGACTTCTACGCCGTGGTGGAGGCGCTCCCCGAGGTGAGCGACAGCCTCGTCGTGCACCTCGAGCGAGACGAGGACCCGATGGGGGAGCTGGTCCTGTTCGTGTCCCTCGCCGAGGGCGCCACCCTCGACGACGAGCTGCGGGGCCGCATCGCCACCGCGCTGCGCACCGAGCTGTCGCCCCGCCACGTCCCCGACCGGGTCGAGGCCGTCCCGGCCGTGCCCCGCACCCTGTCGGGCAAGAAGCTGGAGGTTCCCGTCAAGCGCATCCTGAAGGGTGCCCGGGTCGACGACGTGGCCGCCCGGGGCTCGCTCGCCGACCCCGGCTCGCTCGACCACTTCGAGCGCCTCGCCGGCGGTGCATGACGCTCACAGCGGCTGCCACACCGGCGTCGTCCCCGAGACGAAGGCCTGGAAGGCCTCGGTCAGCTCGCCCGTCCCGGTGCACAGGATCTGGGTGCGGTTCTCGAGGTCGAGGGCATGGCGCAGGCTGGGAGCATCCACCGTCTGCCACATCGTCTCCTTGGTCATCCACACCGCCAGCGGGCCGTTCTCGGCGACGAGCCGCGCCGTCGCCAGCGCCCGGTCCACCACCGTGCCGTCGGGGACGACGTCGAGCACCAGGCCCATGTCGTGCGCCTCGGCGGCGTCGAACACCCGGCCGGTGAGCAGCAGCTCGGCCGAGCGGGAGGCGCCCACCAACCGGGGGAGGTGGTAGCTCGTGCCCATGTCGCAGGCCGACACGCCCCGCTTGATGAACACCGCCCCGAACGACGCCGACTCGGCCGCGAAGCGGATGTCGCACGCCAACGCCAGGGCGAACCCGCCGCCGTGGGCGTGGCCGTTCACCGCCGCGATGACCGGCTGGCGCAGCCGGTGGATCTTCTCGAACAGCCCGGCCATCAGCTCCTGGGCGGCGAAGGTGCGCGCCGTGGCGTTGCGGGCCCGTGCCTGCAGCGACCCGTAGGGCGTGCCGGTCATGGCGTCGTGGTCCGCGGCCGTGGCCTTCATGTCGGCACCCGAGCAGAAGCTGGCCCCGGCGCCGGTGATGATGACGACGCGGATGGTGGGATCCCCGTTCACCCGGTCGACGTGGTCGTGGAGCGCGGCCAGCGTGTTGCCGGCCAGCGCGTTGCGGCGCTCGGGCCGGTTCAGGGTCAACAGCTCGATGCCGTCGTCGAGGGTCGTCGTCTCCAGCTCGCTCACGGGGCCTCCCGGGTCCGGGTGCGCGGGCACCGGTGCCCGGCTCGTCGGCGCCGACCGTACCCGGTCCCGTACGCTGGCCCGATGCTGCTGTCCGACGACCCGGCCTGGTGGCAGCGGTCCCAGCAGCGCCGGGCGCACTGCCCGCCGACGAGCCCGTGGGTCGCGGTCGCCGAGCGGGGCTTCCCGGTACGGCTCTCGCCCTTCCACGACGCCGCGGAGCAGGTCGCGGCCTGGGAGCGGTCCCAGGCCGCCTGTAGCGCGTACCTGCGGGCCGTGGGGCTCGCCGGCCGTCCCGACTGGGTGTAGGCATGGCTCCTCGCGGCGTCTGGGCGGACCTGCCGGGCCGGTGGGCCGTGGTCCACGCCGCGACACCCGCCGTGCTGGACGCGGCCCGGACCCACCTGGCCGGCGCGTCGGCGCCGACGGATCCCAAGGTGGGCCACACCTTCCTGTCCGATCACGGTGACCGGCTGGTGCGGCGCGAGGCGGGCGAACCGGCGCCCACCCAGGGCGACGCGCTGGCCGCGGCCATCGCCTTCGCCTCGGTCGACCCGGGGAGCTGCCTGGGCGCCTACCCCTACGCGCTCCCGGTGCAGCTGGCGCTGAACGCCGTTGCCGGCCGGTTCGTGTCGACGGTGCAGTGCCTCGGTGTCGTGCTCTCCACCCCGCACGCCCCCGGCGGTTGGCAGGACGCCTGCCGGGCCGCGTCGCCGTTCCGGGTGCCCTACGACGCCCCGGTGATCATGGGCCCGACCGGCCCCATCCGGGTGGAGCGCCTCCGATGGGCGGCGCTGGCGGCGCGCGCGGCGAGCGGTGACCGCTCGGTCCCGGCCTCGCCCGTCCAGCTGGCGGTCGGCTTCGTCGAGACGATGGGCATTCTGCCCGGTGACTGCTGGGGGGTCGCCGAGCTGCAGCCGGGCCACGAGGCCTCGTCGGCCTACGCCCAGGTCGTCTACCGGCCGGGGCCCGACGACGCGGCCGGACGCGAGCGGTTCGCTCGTTACCTGACGTCGCTCGGGCTCACCCCTGGCGACGTGGACCTCGGCCATCCCGAGGGGACGGTGACCTTCCGGCGCTGGGGCGTGCGGGTGGTCGAGCGCTGAGCAGTTTTGGCCGCCATCGCGGCGCGGTCGTAGGTTCGGGCGCGGTGCAGGCCGATCGGCCACGACAGGGAGGGCCCGCCATGGCACATGCTCCTCGCAAGACGGTGTTCATCACCGGTGCGGCCGGCGGCCTGGGCCGCTCCACCACGGAGCTGCTGGTCGAGAAGGGCTGGCGGGTCATCGCCGCCGACTTCGACGAGGCGGCGCTGGGCCGACTCGGGGAGGCGGTGGAGGTCGATCCGGTCGTGCTCGACGTCACCGACGCGGCCAGCCTTCGGGCCGCCGTCGAGCGGGTGGGGGAGCTGACCGACGGTCTCGACGGCATCGTGAACTTCGCCGGCATCCTGGCCGTGGGCTCCATGATCGAGCTCCCCGAGGACACCCTGCGGCGCATCTTCGAGGTCAACGTGTTCGGCACCTATCGGGTGAACCAGGCCCTGTTCCCCCTGCTGCTCGAGCGCAAGGGCCGCATCGTGAACATCAGCTCCGAGACGGGTTGGCAGAGCGGCGCCCCCTTCAACGGCGCCTACGCCATGACCAAGCACGCCATCGAGGCCTACTCGGACTCGCTGCGCCGCGAGCTGCGCCTCCTCGGCATCCACGTCGTGAAGGTGCAGCCGGGGCCGTTCCGCACCGAGATGACCGCCTCCATCGGGCCCAACTTCGAGCGGGCCGCCGAGCAGTCCCGGTACTTCGGCGACGTGCTCCGGCGCATGCTGCCCCGGGCGGTGGGGGCGGGCGAGCACGCCAGCGATCCGGAGATCCTGGCCCAGGCGGTGCTCAAGGCGCTCACGGCCAACCCGCCCGGTCCGTCGTACTCGGTGCGGGCAGCGCGGGACCGCACCATGTTGGAATGGCTCCCGACGCCTGTCGCCGACCGCCTGCTGTACGAGGTCCTCAAGCGCTGAGCGCCGCCCCGCCACGACGCCGCACCCCGACCCGCCAGGAGCTCCCATGACCACCGTCGTCGACACCTCCACCGAGCCCGTCCCCGCCGACGGCACCCTCAGCCGCACCCTGCACCGCGACGACCACGTCAAGGTGGTGCTGTTCGCCTTCGACGCCGGACAGGAGCTGAGCGAGCACCGCGCCGGCACCGCGGCGACGGTGACCGTGACCCGGGGTCGGCTCGCCTTCACGGTCGACGGCGAGACCCACGAGATGGGCCCGGGCGCCTTCCTGCACATGGCCGCGGGCGCGCCGCACGCCCTGCGGGCCCTGGAGCCGACGATCATGGTGCTGACGCTGGTGCGCGACGACGTCGCGACCACCGACACGTAGCCGGCTGCGCATCGCGTCGCCGCGGGCGGGCGTGCTCAGGCCGCGGCCCGCTCCAGGATGTGCACGCCGCAGGCCGAGCCCAGGCCGATGACGTGGGCCAGGCCGACCTTGGCGTCCGCGATCTGGCGGTCACCGGCCTCGCCCCGCAGGTGGTGGCAGACCTCCCACACGTTGGCGATGCCGGTGGCGGCGATGGGGTGTCCCTTGGACTGCAACCCGCCCGAGACGTTGACCGGCAGACGCCCGTCGCGCCAGGGCGCGCCCGACTCGAAGAAGTCCACCGCGCCGCCCTGCTCGCAGAGCATCAGGTTGTCGTAGTGCACCAGCTCGGCCGTCGCGAAGCAGTCGTGCAGCTCCACCAGGTCGAGGTCCTCGGGGCCCAGCCCGGCCTGCTCGTAGGCCTGCGTCGCGGCGTTGCGAGTCAGCGTGTTCACGTTCGGCAGCACCTGGCAGCCCTCCTCCCACGGATCGCTGGTGAGCACCGACGCCGCCACCTTGACCGCCCGGCGCTGCTGCTCGATCGACAGGGTGCGCAGCTTCGCCCCGCTGACCAGCACCGCCGCCGCGGCGCCGTCGCAGTTGGCCGAGCACATGGGCCGGGTGTTGGGGTAGGCGATCATGACGTCGTCCATGATCTCGGCCAGGGTGAGGCGCTTGGTGTAGGCCGCCAGGGGGTTGAGGGTCGAGTGGGCGTGGTTCTTCTCGGAGATGCGGGCGAACAGCTCGAAGCTGGTGCCGCCGTGCCGGTGCCCGTACTCCATGCCGATCTGGGCGAACACGCCGGGCATGATCTCGGTGCCGATGCGCCCGTCGACGGGTGCGACCGCGCCGTACCGGCCGCGGGGCTGCCACGTGTCGCCCGCCTCCTTGCGTGACCCGCCGGCCAGCAGCCCGGCGCCGGCCAGCTTCTCGACGCCCACCGCCAGGCCCATGTCGGCCTCACCGGCCTTGATGGCCATGATCACCGTGCGCAGGGCCGTGGCGCCGGTGGCGCAGGCGTTGGTCACGTTGTAGACGGGCACGCCGGTCTGGCCGACCTGCTTCTGCACCATCTGGCCGATGGGCTCGCCCATGCCCATGAGCGTTCCCGCCGCCACGACGCCGATGTCGCGCATGGTCACCCCGCCGTCGGCCAGCGCCGCGAGGGTGGCCTGCGCGGCGAGGTCGACCTTGTCGAGGTCGGGGTGCTTGCCGAACTTGGTCATCGAGATCCCCAGGATCCAGATGTCGTCGCTGCTCATGGTGGGTGCCTCCACGGGCCGGTCGGGAGCGGTGGGTGCGGTCGGGGCGTCGGCTCGGGCGACGCCCCGGGGATCAGGCGGCGGGCTCGAACCCGAACCCGATGGCCTCGGTGCCGGTGGCGTCGGCGCCGATCGGGAACGTCGTCAGTCGCACCGGCATCCCGAGCCGCACGTGGTCGGGGTCGGGGTCGACGTTGACCAGGTTGGCTCGCACGCTGGTGCCGTCGCAGTCGACGACGGCGGCCACGAAGGGTACGGGGATGCCCGGGGCGGCGAAGGCCACGATGGTGAAGGCCGTCACCTCGCCCCTGGTGGCGATGGCCGCGGTGGTGAACCCGGTGGCGCCGCAGGCGGCACAGGCGTTGCGGCGGTCGAAGAACCGGGCCCCGCACGTCGTGCACTCGTGGGCGCTCAGGTGCGGCTCGTCGCCCAGCACCAGGTAGTCGACGAGCGGGATCTGCTCGGCCATCGACGCTCGCTTTCGTCCACCCGGCCCGTGCCGGGTCCCCCTGGGGCGCGGCGTGGAGCGCAGCGCCCGTCGACGGGCACCCTAGCGGGTCGGACCGCGCCGCCCTGTCAGGCGGCCAGCTCCGCCTGGATGCGCTCGCCCCACTTGCGACCCTGGTCGTAGGCGAGCGGGTAGGCGGGACGGGCCCGATCCTGGTCGAACAGATCGAGGGGGTTGCGGCTGATGAAGCGGGCGATGTCGCGGTTCGGTCGGATCATCGTCACCCGGTGTCCGGCGTGCCGCTTGCGCCACTGGCGCAACTCCCGATCGAGCAGGAAGCCCGCCGTTCGTCCCATGGGGCCCATGGCCGGTCCGGCGAGGGGCGCGACGATGATCGTGTGCTGCGCGGCCGAGGCGGCGTCGATGGACGTGGCCGACCACATCCCGCCGTCCACGTACAGGCGACCATCGATGCGGTGGGGGGGCAGCAGGCCGGGCACGGCCGACGATGCCGCCACCAGGTCGGCGAGGGGATACCGACCGCCGTCGAGGATGTGGCGGCGGCGCGTGCGCACGCACACCGCGGACACCGAGACGAGGTGGTGGGTGCGCTCGCCGAAGATGCGTCGAGCCTGCTCGGCGAGCACGCCCTGGCGGGTGTTGGGGATGGGGGGCGTCTCGAGGCTGTCGAGCGCGTCGTAGTCGATGCCGAGGGCCAGCACGCTCGCTGCCCAGGAGCCGGCCGAGGTCCCCAACGAGGGCGCCGTCGCGGTGGGGATGCCCGACGCCTGCAGGCCGTGGGAGACGCCGACGCAGTAGGCGATGCCGAACACACCACCCCCGCCGTAGACCATCGACAGGGGATGGGGCCTCTCGAGCAGGCTGGGACTGCCGTCGAGCTCGACGTTGCCCTGCTGGCTGTGCTCGTGGTGGAGCGGATCTTCCATCTACGCGCGCCTCCGTCGCAGGACCCATTCCTGCGTGTCCCATGTGCGCACCACCGCGGTGCGCACGGAAGGGACTTCGGTCCCCGGACGGGCGACGTTGGTCCCGACCGTCCGATGTGACCGGCGTCACTTGCGTACGTCTGTTCGCCCTGCTTCCATCGCAGGTCATGGCGGCGCGGGCGTCCGGATCGGTGCGGCGGGGCGGAGCCGGGCAGGGGCCGGACTCCCTCGTGTTCGACCTCGGGGCCGGCGGTGGTGTGACCGGCCTGGCGGCGACACCCGACGGTGGCCGGGTCCGGGTCGGTCTGATCCTGCCGGTGCGGCGACGCGTCGTCGACGTGTCGATCCAGCCGGGGGCGGTCGAGGGTGCGGTCACCGGGTCGTCCGGAGCCACCCACGGGCGGTGCGCGCCCTCGACGGGGGAGGTCGCGTGCTGGCTGCGCCGGTCGGCGGAGGTGGTCGGCAACGATCACGTGCCCGCGGGTGACGACCTCGTCGCGGTGGCCGGCGCGGCGGCGTTCCCCCTGCTGGGGGTGGCCTACCGGTGCGGTGCCGCGGCCGAGCGGGAGGTGCCGCGGTGGGCGTGCCCGGTCCTCACCCGGTCGACGGCGAGGGACGCGGCGCGGGCGGCCTTCGGGGTCCGAGCGGCGACGCGTCCGGTCGTGGGGGCCCTGGCGTCGGCGCTGCTGCCCGGACGTGAGGGCGGTCCCGTGCGCTTCGGGCCCCTGGCCCTGGCGCTCATGGGGTGCGACGTCCTCGAGCCCGATGACGTGGCTCGCCTGCTGCGCCAGGCCAGCGAGGGGCCGATCGTCGGTTGGCCGTCACCGGAGTCCCTCGCCGCCGCTCGTACCATGTTCGCCGCGCTGGGCCGACGGGGCGCTCTCGGCGTGCTGGGCGACGTCGCCGCCCGACCCGACGGCTTCCCCCACCTGGCCATCGTGCTGGTCGCGTACCACGGCGCGCTGTCCGTGCCCACACGTCCGGCGAACCGCCTCGACGAGTTCGCGGCACAGGTCGTCGCCGGCCTCCCCGTCGACCCGCACCCGGAGCCGCCCGTGTCGGCGCCGCGAGCGCCGTCGCCGTGGCCGCCACCGCTCGGCGTCCACGGGCGCACCGTCGCCGACCTGCGACTCGTCGAACCCCGCACCGAGGCGGAGCTGGCCGCGTGGGGTCGGCTGCTCGGCAACTGCCTGGCCACCTACGCCGAGGCCCAGGCCGCCGGTCGGTCGCGGCTCGTGGGTGTGGAGCGCCAAGGGCGCCTCCGCTACTGCCTGGAGCTCACGGGGGACGGCACCCTGCGTCAGTTCCTGGGGGAGCGCAATCGACCGGTGCCTGCCTCCGACCGTCGTGCCGTGCTCGACGTGCTCCGGGCGTGCGGCGTGCTGCGGCGCGCCCCGACCCGGGGCGACCGGGCGCTGCTGGCCCCACGTTGATCGGGCGGCCGAGTCTGGAATGACTCCAGACATGGGATGGTTCCACACAGGGCAGGACATCGTCCGGACACCGACGGGGCGATCGATGCGACCAGAGGAGAACCCCATGCACATCGACATCGGCATCGACGAAGCGCAGCGTCAGGAGATCGCCGACGGTCTGAGCCGGCTGCTGGCCGACAGCTACTCGCTCTACCTGAAGACCCACAACTTCCACTGGAACGTGACCGGACCCCAGTTCACAAGCCTGCACCTTCTGTTCGAGCAGCAGTACAACGAGCTCGCCCTGGCCGTGGACCTCGTCGCCGAGCGGATCCGGGCCCTGGGGTTCTTCGCTCCGGGCAGCTACCAGGCCTTCTCGGCCCTGTCTTCGGTGGCCGACGCTGCGGGGGTCCCCGACGCCCAGGACATGGTCCGCGAGCTCGTCGCCGGCCACGAGCAGGTGGCCAGGACGGCCCGCAGCGTGTTCCCTGCCGTCGAGGCCGCGCACGACGAGGCCAGCGCCGACCTGCTCACCCAACGCCTGCAGGTCCACGAGAAGACGGCCTGGATGCTGCGCAGCACGCTCGCCGACGCGGCCTGACCCGCTCTGCCCCGTTCGTCGGTGGCCTCAGCGCACCGGCGGGGGAGGCAGGGAGCGCAGGAAGTCGACGATGGCGTTGTTGAAGATGTCGTTGCGGTCGCCGGCCACCATGTGGCCGGCGCCGGCGACGTCGGCGTAACGAGCGTGGGGGACCAGATCGAGCAGCTCACGGGCCCCCTCCTCGCTGAGCAGGTCGCTCATCCGTCCCCGCACCAGCAGGGTGGGCAGGGTGAGGTGGCGGGCGGCGTCCTGGAGGCGGTTCGGGTTCAGGATCGACGAGCGCGTCTCGTCGGGCGAGCCGAACCGGCCCGACACGAAGCGGGGATCCCAGTGCCACACCCAGCGCCCGTCGGCGCGCTGACGCAGGTTCTTGCGCAGCCCCGAGAGGTCTCTGGGGCGGGGTCGGTGGGGGTTGTAGGCGGCGATCACGTCGGCCACCTCCTCCAGGGAGGCGAAGCCGTCGAGGTTGCCGGTCATGAAGGCGCCGATGCGGTTGACGCCGTCGGCCTCGATGCGCGGCGCCACGTCGACCAGCACCAACGCCGAGGCCACGCAGCGCTGCGGGGCTTCGCCGATGGCCAGCAGCGAGGACAGCCCGCCCAGCGAGGCGCCGATCATCACCGGCGGAGTGGGCATGGCGTCGGCCAGCAGCCGGGCGTCCTGCGCGAAGGCGTCCATCGTGTAGTCGCCCTCGGGGTCCCAGGCGCTCTCGCCGTGGCCGCGCAGGTCGACGTTGTGCACGTACCACTCCCCGGCCAGGGCGTCGAGGGTGCGGCGCCAGGCGTGACGGGTCTGACCGCCGCCGTGGAGCAGCAGCACGCTCGGTCGGGTCGGGTCGCCTGCGACGTCGGCGGCGAGGCGCAGGCCTCGGGTGCCGTGCAGTTCGACGGTCTTCGCGGTCACGCCCAATGTGGGGTCCCCCTCGTGCTGGCCCGCGCCGGCGGGCCGGTCATGGTGCCACGGTGGCGCACCGTGGGCGACGACGGCGACCCCGCCCGGCCGGGCGGTAGGTTGAGGCCATGGCTCGCATCCCGACCGCACCCATCGTCGCCGGAGGGTTGATCGGCGGCTACGTCGTGGCCCGGGAGACCGGCGTGCG
>JALOLF010000016.1 GCA_025456085.1 Acidimicrobiales bacterium | reverse complement strand
GGCCCCACCCTGTCTGCACCTCGTCGGAGATGAACAGGATCCCGTGCTCGTCGAGCACCTCCTTCAGCCGACCGAAGAGGCCGTCGGGGGGCACTGCGAAGCCACCGACGCCCTGGATCGGCTCGGCGATCATGCACGCCACGTCACCCGAGGTGGTGGTGACGATGATGTCGCGCAGGTCCTCGGCGATGGCCTCGATGAAGTCGGCGTCGTCGAGATGGCGGAAGGGACTGCGGTAGCGGTAGCCGTTCTGCACGTAGCTCACGTTGAACGGGGTGAGGCTGGATGCCGACCAGCCCCGGTTGCCGGTGATCCCGATGGTGGCGAAGGAGCGACCGTGATAGCTGTTGCGCAGGGCCAGCACCTGGTTCGAGCGCCGGACGGTCGAGGTCAACAGGAGCGCCGCTTCGTTGGCCTCGGTGCCGGAGGTGGTGAAGAAGACCTTGGCCCCCGGGATGGTCGACAGCCGGCTCAGCTCCTCGGCCAGCTCGATCATCGGCTCGATCAGGTACAGCGTCGAGGTGTGGACCATGCGTCCGGCCTGGTCGCGGATGGCCTCCACCACCTCGGGCACGGCGTAGCCGGTCATGGTGGTGAGGATCCCGCCGAAGAAGTCGAGGTAGCGGTTGCCCTCGGCGTCGACCACGTAGCGGCCGTCGCCGTCGACGAGGGCGATGGGCTCGTCGTAGTACAGGGCGAGCCAACTGGGGAGCACCGCCCGGTGACGGGCGAGCAGGTCGGCGTGCGCGGGCACGGCGCCTCCTTGGGTCGGGACCTTGGCGGCAACGCAAACGCTTGCCGAACGGGCATTCTGCCACCGATTCGGTCGCTTGTCCCGGGTCCCGTCGACTGCTTCATCGGTGCCGCCACCACAGCCGGTGGCTACGATCGCGGTCGTGCCGGCGCTGCTCGCTCCCGACTACGCACCACGGGTGTTGTGGCAGGACCAGGCCCCGCCGCCGACGATCGGCCCGTCGAGCCTCCCCCCGTCGTGCGACGCCGTCGTCGTGGGAGCCGGGTACTGCGGGCTGTCCGCGGCCCGGGAGCTCGCCCGCCGGGGGCTGCACGTCGTGGTGGTGGACAAGGAGCCGTTGGGCTGGGGGGCCAGCACCCGCAACGGGGGCATGGTCATCCCCGAGCTGAAGGCCGGCCCCGCGGCCCTGGAGCGGTCGCTCGGGCCGGTGGGGCGCCGGCTCTACCACGAGGTGAACGAGGCGTTCGACCACGTCGAGGCGCTCGTCGCCGGTGTCGATCCCGCGGCATCCGGCGGCATCGACTGCGACTACGAGCGAACCGGTCAGCTCTACCTGGCCCACGCGCCACGCCTGGTGCGCGGGCTCGAGGAGCTGGCCCGGGAGCACGCGGCGATGGGGGAGGCCGTTCGCTTCGTGCCCCGTGACGAGCTGGCGGCCGAGATCGGCTCGGACGCCTACCACGGGGCCGTGGTCATGGAGCGCACCGGCGGGCTGCATCCGGCCCGATTCCACGCCGGCCTGGCCCGACTGGCCCTCGAGGCGGGCGCCGAGCTCCACGACCGCACCGCGGCGGTGGCGATCGACCGGCGTCACGGCGGCTTCCACGTCCTGACGACCCGGGGCGCCGTCTCCGCCCGCCAGGTGCTCGTCGCCACCAACGCCTATGCCGACGACCTGCTCCCGGAGCTGCGGCGTCGGGTGCTGCCGGTGGGCAGCTACATCATCGCCACCGACGTGCTGCCGACCGAGCTGGCCCGAGCCGTGAGCCCTCGGGACCGGATGTTCGTCGACACCAAGAACTTCCTGTTCTACTGGCGGCTGACGCCTGACGGCCGGGTCCTGTTCGGGGGCCGCCGGAGCCTCGCCCCGGTCGAGGTCCACGAAGCGAGGGACTTCCTCTACGACGAGCTGGTGCGGGTGCACCCGCAGCTCGCCGGGACGCCGATCACCCACGCCTGGGGCGGCTCGGTGGCCATCACGCTCGATCGGCTGCCCCACGTCGGTCGTCTCGACGGGGTCTGGTACGCAACGGGGTGCAATGGCTCGGGCGTGGCGCTCAACACCTGGCTGGGCGGACGGCTGGCCGCGGTGCTCGTGGGGGAGGCGCCGCCACCGGCCGCGGCCGAGCTGGTCCACCGGCGCATCCCCGCGCACGCCTGGCGGTGGGGCTATCTCCCCTTCGTCGGGAGCTGGTTCGCGTGGCAGGACCGAGGTCCCGGTCGCCCGGGTCTGCGCACGCCACGTCCGTAGCCGGCCGTCACGTCGCTCGGGGTGCCGGGCCCGGCTCGTGGAGGAGATCCCCGTAGGTGTCGGGCCGACGTGTCCGCAGGAAGGGGAAGAGCTCCAGCCAGTCCCGGCGGGCGTCGAGGTCGAGGTCGGCCACCAGCACCGTGGGCTCGTCGCGGGGGGCCTGCACGAGGATCCTCCCGTAGGGGTCGCTGATGAACGAGGAGCCGTAGAACTCGAGCGGCGGCTCGTGGCCGATGCGGTTCACGGCCACCATGAACAGGCCGTTGGCGATGCCGTTGCCCACGATGACCCGTTCCCACAGCGGCTGGGTGTCGAAGCCGGGATGGCCGGGCTCCGACCCGATGGCGGTCGGGTAGACGAGCACGTCGGCGCCGGCGAGTGCGTAGGCCCGGGCCAGCTCGGGGAACCACTGGTCCCAGCACGTGGGGAAGCCGACGAGGGCCTGCTCGACGGGCACGACCGGATGGCCGGTGTCGCCGGGTCGGAACCAGCGGTCCTCGTGGTAGCCGGCGGTGACCGGGATGTGCAGCTTGCGGGTGCGGGCCACGAGGGTGCCGTCGGGTGCCGCGCAGACCGCGGTGTTGAACCCGAGACCGGTGTCGGCGGGTGCCTCGTAGAGCGAGGCGTGCACGAAGACGCCGTGGGTGGCGGCCAGGTCCCGGGCGAAGCGGCACGTGGGGCCGTCGGGGATCGGCTCCGACGCCACGGGCCCGGCGCTGCTCGTCGAGCCCGGTCCGTCCGGTCGGACCGCGAAGTAGGGGCTCAGGGTCAGCTCCTGGAGGCACACCAGTCGGGCACCGTGCGCCGCGGCGGCGGCCACGCCCTCGGCCAGGGCGGCCCGGTGCTCGTCGGGGTCGGCGTGCCACCGGTGCTGGACGGCGCCGACGCGCAGCGGCTCCCGGTCGGCCGGTCTCGTGCGGGCCGGGGACAGCGGGACGCCGAAGCAGGTGAGGACGCGGGTCGGCTCAGACACGGGGCACCTGTTGGGTGATGCAGTGCACGCCTCCGCCGCCGAAGGCGGGGACCGCACCCGGCACGCCCACCACGTCGCGACCCGGGTACGCCTCCGCGATGACCTCGAGCACGTCGGCGTCGCTCGGCGCGCCCGTCACGGGCACCACCACCCCCCCGTTGCACACGTAGTAGTTGAGGTACGGCACCTCGACCACCCGGTCGAAGCAGGGCACCCGAGGCAGAACGGGAACCTCGATGACCTCCAGGCCGGCGTCGAGGAGTCGCCGCCGGTTCTCGGCCGCGGTGGCGTGATCGGCGTCGTCGGGGTCGTCGCAGCCCTGCAGCAGGACGGTGCCCGGTCGGGGGAGCGCGACCACGTTGTCGACGTGGCCGTCGGTCTCGTCGTCGTCGGCGAGCCCGTCGGGCAGCCACAGCACCCGGTCGATGCCCAGCCAGTCGCGCAGACCCTCCTCGATCTCGGCCCGGGTCAGGGTCGGGTTGCGGTTGGGGTGCAGCAGACAGCGTTCGGTGGTGACGAGCAGGCCCTCGCCGTCCACGGCGATCGAGCCTCCTTCGAGCACGAACGGTGCCGTGAGCCGGTCCAGTCCGAGGTGCTCGCACAGCGGTGCGGGGAGCTCGGCGTCACGGTCCCAGGGCGGGTGCTTGCCCCCCCAGGAGTTGAAGCCGAAGTGCACGCCGGCCCGCCGTCCGGTGCCGTCGGTGACCACGATGGGCCCGTTGTCGCGGATCCACGAGTCGTCGAGGGGGAGCTCCACGACGTCGACGTCCGGGACGTCCCCCAGACGCGCCGCGACGGCGTCGCCTTCGCCGACGTCCGCGACGACCAGCACCGGTTCGAAGGCGGCGACGGCGCGCGCCGTCTCGGCCCACGCGTCACGTGCCGCCTCCAGGTGGTCGCCCCAGAAGGGGCGCTTGGCCTCCGGGGGCCACGACAGCAGGGTGCGCTCGTGCGGGTCGGCCTCGGCCGGCATGCGCAGGCCCAGGGCGTGCGGCGTGCCGGCCGTGCCGGGTGCGCTCACCCGGCGGCCAGCGTCTCGCAGAACGACGTGAAGGCCTCGACGTAGCGGTCGATGTCGGCGTCGGTGTGCTGCACCGACAGCGTCCACTGCTCCTCGTCGCCGGGGGTCATGAACACCCGCCGGTTGATGGCCCACGGGAAGGCCGCCGCGAACAGCTCCGGCTTGGTGTCGAGGAAGTCCCGGTAGTTCGTGAGCCGCTCGGGACGGAACGACACGCAGCCCTTGGCCCCCAGGTCGACGGTGTGGGCCGGGATGCCGTTGGCGTCGATGGCGGCCTGGCAGCCCTGCGCGAGGCGGGTCCCGATGCGGGCGAAGTGCTCGTAGGCGTCGGGGGTGAGCACGTCCACCAGCGTGGCCAGACCGGCCGAGGCCACCAGCGGGTTGCCGTTGAACGTGCCCTGCTGGGCGCAGCCCTTGCCGATGACGTCCATGACCTGGGCCTCGCCGCCGAAGGCGGCGCCCGGGGTGCCGCCGAACAGCGCCTTGGCGAAGCAGGCCAGGTGGGGCTGCACGCCGTAGCGCTCGATGGCCCCGCCGGCGGCGATGGAGGCACCGCACTTGACCTCGTCGAAGATGAGCACCACGCCGAAGCGGTCGCACAGGTCGCGCAGGCCCTGCAGGTAGCCGGGCGCGGGCTCGACGATGCCGATGTTCATCATCACCGGCTCGAGGATCACGCAGGCGATCGTGTCGCCCTGCTCGCTGAGCATGCGCTCCATGGCCGGCAGGTCGTTGAACGGCACCACCAGCGTGTGCCGGGCGACGTCGGCGGGGATACCGGTCGACATCGGGGCGGTGGCCGGCTGGTCGCGTCCGCCCATGGAGTCGGCGTTGGGCACCACCGAGAACATCACCGTGTCGTGATGGCCGTGGTACGAGCCCTCCATCTTCACCACGTTGGTCCTGCCGGTGGCGGCGCGGGCCACCCGGATGGCGTCCATCGTGGCCTCCGTGCCCGAGTTGGCGAAGCGGACCTTCTCCAGGCCGAAGCGTCGGCACAGCTCCTCGGCGAGGGCCACGGTGGTGGGGGTGGTGACCGCGAAATGGGTGCCGGTGCGCGCCGCCCGGGTGATGGCCTCCACCACCTTGGGGTGGTTGTGGCCGACGAGGTTCACGCCGAACCCACCGTGGAAGTCGGTGAACTGGTTGCCGTCGACGTCCCACACCTGGGTGCCGTCGCCGCGCTCGAGGTAGATGGGGTAGGGGTCGCCGGCCTGGAACGAGGACCCGACGCCGAGGGGCAGGTGCACGACCGCCCGCTCGTAGAGCGCCTTGGAGCCGGGGGTGTCGGCCAGGACCCTGGCCATCTCCTCCTCGGCGAGGGCCTTGGCCCGCACGAGGATCGCTTCGGTGTCGGTGTTCGGGGGGGTGCTCATCAGAACTTCACCATCACATGCTTGAGCTCGGTGTAGTGCTCGATCGCGTAGATCGACATGTCCTTGCCGTAGCCACTCTGGTCGAACCCGCCGTGGGGCAGCTCCGACACGATCGGGATGTGGTCGTTGACCCACACGGTGCCGAACCGGAGCGAACGGCTCATGCGCATGGCCCGGCCCACGTCGCGGGTCCACACGCTGGCGGCGAGTCCGTAGTCGACGCCGTTGGCCCAGCTCAGCGCGGCGTCCTCGTCGGAGAAGCGCTGCACCGACACGACCGGCCCGAAGACCTCCCGCTGCACGAGCTCGGAGTCCTGCGCCGGGTCGGCCACCACGGTCGGGGCGTAGAAGAAGCCGGGCCGGTCGAGGGTGGTGCCGCCGACCACGGCCTCGGCGCCGGCATCGACGGCCCGGGCCACCATGCCCGCCACCCGCTCCTGCTGGGCCTTCGAGATGACGGGGCCCATCGCGGTGTCCTCGTCGAAGGGGTCACCCGTCTTGATGTCGGCCACCGAGGCGGCCAGGTCGCCCACCAGCCGGTCGTACACGTCGGCTCCGGCGAGCACCCGGCACGGGGCGGTGCAGTCCTGACCCGAGTTGTAGTAGGCGGCCTCGGTGAGGGTGCTCACCACCGCCTCGAGGTCGGCGTCGTCGAACACGATGACGGGGGCCTTGCCGCCCAGCTCGAGGTGCACCCGCTTGAGGGTGTCGGCCGCGTTGCGGGCGATGAGCTTGCCGGTGGCGACGTCGCCGGTGAGCGACACCATGGCCACGCCGCGGTGGCGCACGAAGGCGTCGCCGGCGGTCTCGCCCTGACCGCACACCACGTTGAGCACACCGGGCGGGAGGATGTCGGCGGCCAGCTCCGCCAGGCGCAGCGCCGTGAGCGGGGTCAGCTCGGAGGGCTTCAGGATGAACGTGTTGCCGGCTGCCAGCGCCGGCCCGAACTTCCAGGCCGCCATGTTGAGCGGGTAGTTCCACGGGGCGATGCCCACGCAGACCCCGACGGGGTCGCGGCGCAGCATGGAGGTGTGGTCCTCGAGGTACTCGCCGGCGGCCATGGTCTCCATCGACCGGCAGGCGCCGGCGAAGAAGCGGATGTTGTCCACCGTGAGGTCGAACTCGAACTCGATGATGGACGCCGGCTTGCCGACGTTGCGCATCTCGAGCCGCTTGAGCTCCTCGAGGTCGCCCTCGATGGCGTCGGCCAGCGCCAGCAGCTTCTCGCTGCGCTCGCGGGGCGTGGTCTTCCCCCAGGTCTCGAAGGCGGCGGCCGCGGCGGCGACGGCGGCGTCGGCGTCGGCCGCGGTGCTCGAGGGCACGGTGGCGATGACGTCGCCGGTGGCCGGGTCGATCACCTCGTCGGTCGCTCCGTCGGCGGCGTCGCGCCACGCGCCACCGATGTAGTTCTGCGAAGGCACAGCGGGTCCCCTCTTCGTTTTCGAAAATGCTTCTGCGAATGTTGCGTCCTGCAACCGCGTTTCGCAAGGGAATCCGTTGCGAATCTGGAAATCCTCCATCGAATCTCTTGCAGATGCCAACGATCTCTGCGAAGGTGCGCCCGTGTTCGGGGGTAAGGCGCGTGTCCGCCCAGCTGCGTGGCGGTCAGTCGACCATCGAGGTGTCGGCGTGGCCGACGCCTCGATGACTCCTGCGACCGGCGTTGGGGGGCGATACTGAGCGAGACCACGTTGCAGCCGGAGGCCGTCGACGGCGCTCGGGAAGTGGGCGAAGGGAGTGAGCCGGTGCGAGCCGTCATCGAGATCGACCACGTCACCAAGCGCTTCGGCGACTTCGTCGCGGTCAACGACGCGACCTTCGAGATCGGCGAGGGCGAGTTCTTCTCCATGCTCGGTCCGTCCGGCTGCGGCAAGACGACGACCCTGCGGATGATCGCCGGCTTCGAACAGCCCACGCAGGGCGCCATCCGCCTCGAGGGCGTCGACGTCTCCCGGGTTCCTCCCTACAAGCGCAACGTGAACACGGTCTTCCAGCAGTACGCCCTCTTCCCTCACATGAGCGTGTGGGACAACGTGGCCTTCGGTCCCCGCTCCCGCAAGGTGCCCAAGGTGGAGACGGCCCGCCGCGTCGACGAGTTGCTCGAGGTGGTCCGCCTCACGGAGTTCGCCAAGCGCCGCCCGGCACAGCTCTCCGGCGGTCAGCAGCAACGGGTGGCCCTGGCCCGGGCGCTCGTCAACTTCCCCAAGGCGCTCCTGCTCGACGAGCCGCTCGGCGCACTGGACCTCAAGCTGCGTCAGGTCATGCAGTTCGAGCTCAAGCGGATACAGCGCGAGGTCGGCATCACGTTCATCTACGTGACTCACGACCAGGAAGAGGCGCTCACGATGAGCGACCGGATCGCAGTCATGAACGCTGGCGACGTGGAGCAGATCGGAACGCCCACGTCGATCTACGACGCACCCGAGACCGTCTTCGTGGCCGGTTTCATCGGCCAGGCCAACCTCTGGCCCGGTCGCGTGGTGAACCGTGACGGTGCCCACGCCGTGGTGGTCGCGGCCGGCGCGGAGCTGTTGGCGGAGTGTCGGACCTTCGACGCCCGGCCGTCCGCGGACGTCACGCTCATGGTCCGTCCCGAACGGGTGATGGTGAGCCTGGACGAGCCCGCGGCGGAGCTCAGCCGGATGCGCGCCACCGTGCGTGATCTCACCTTCCAGGGCCCGCTCGTCCGACTGACCATGGCCACACCCGCCGAGGAACCCGTCGTGGCCAACGTCGGCCATGACGCCGATCTGCCGTTGCTTCGCCCCGGTGACCCCGTGTGGGTGAGCTGGTCCCGCGACGCAGCTTGTGTCCTGCCGCCTGCCGACGTCCCGCTCACGGCAGCGGAGCTCATCGAAGAAGGCTGAACCCGGCCCCGTCCCCACTGGAGGAGAAACCATGCGCCCATGCGCCTCGTCCCGCCGCCTCGTGGTCCCCCAGCTCGCCGTGCAGCGTTCGTCGCGGCGACGCTTCCTCGGTCAGAGCGCAGTGCTCGTGGGGGGCATCGCCCTAGGGCCGGGCCTGCTCGCCGCGTGCGGCGATGACGACGAGTCCGGCGGAGGCGGTGGGGGTGGCAGCCTCGCCATGTTGAACTGGCCGCTCTACATCGAGGACGACGATCCCTCCACGTCGCCGACGATCATCGGCTTCGAGGAGGCCACCGGGATCAGCATCGACTACCGCGCCGAGATCGACGGGAACGAGAGCTTCTACGAGAAGTACGGCCCGGACCTGGAAGCGGGCCGGGGGATCGGCTTCGATCTGGTGGTGCTCACCGCCTGGAAGGCCGCGCAGATGATCGAGGCGGGGCAGGTGCAGGCTTTCGACGATGCCAACTTCCCCAACAAGGCGAATGTGATCGCGAGCCAGGCGAGCACCGACTACGACCCGGATCGGCAGTACTCCATCCCGTGGGCCATCGGCCAGACCGCCTTCGCCTACTACCCGGAGAAGACCGGCCGTGAGCTCACGAGCGCGGCCGACATGTTCGATCCGGCCTTCGCCGGCAAGGTGACGATCCTCGACGAGATGCGCGACGCCGTGGGTCTCACGTTGCTGGGTATGGGTGAGGACCCCTCCACCGCGTCCCTGGACCAGATGCTGGCGGCGGTGGACCGGATCGCCGCAGCTCGCGAGGACGGCCAGTTCCGGGACGTGACGGGCAACGACTACACCGAGGACCTGCAGCTCGGCGACACCTGGATCGCCATGGCGTGGTCCGGGGACATCGCGAGCCTCAAGGCCGACAACCCTGATCTGGAAGGCCTCGAGTACTTCGTGCCCGAAGAGGGCGCGATGAGCTTCGTGGACAACGCCATGGTCCCGATCGGCGCCGCGAACAAGGCCAACGCCGAGAAGTTCCTCGACCATGTCTACGACCCGGCGGTGGCCGGCCCGTTGTACGAGTCCATCAACTACGTCCCGCCCGTCGAGGGCGCACTCGACAACATGAGCGAGGAAGCGCGCAACAGCCCCTTCATCAACCCACCCGCCGGCGCCAAGCTCTACGAGTTCCGCATCCTCACCCCGGAGGAGGACGAGGAGCTCAACCGGGCCTTCGTCGCCGCCACCCAGCAGTAGCGCAGTGGCCCGCAACGAGCAGACAGGGATCCGGGCGGCACGGTGGTACGTGCCGTACCTCTTGCTCCTCCCCGGCATTGCGTGGCTCGGCGCGTTCTTCATCGTGCCGATGGCGAGCATGTTCCAGACCTCGCTCGACGGAGGTCTCGGGAACTACTCGACGGTCATCGCCGACAACAGCGAGGTCATCCGGCGCACGTTCGTGTTCGCCGCCACGGCGACCCTGACGTGCATCGCCATCGGCTATCCGTTGGCGTACTTCATCGCCACGCGGGGTGGGCGCTACAAGAACGTCCTCCTCGCGTTGGTGGTGCTGCCGTTCTTCGTGACCTACCTCGTGCGCACGTTGGCCTGGAAGGTGCTGCTGTTCGACGGCGGCCCGGTGGTGGGCATCCTGCAGGACGTCGGGATCCTCGGCCCCGACGAGGGTCTCCTCAACACCGACATCGGGGTCATCGGGGCGCTCACCTACAACTTCCTGCCCTTCATGGTGCTGCCCATCTACGTGAGCCTGGAGAAGATCGATCGCCGACTGCTGGAAGCCGGCTCCGATCTGTACGCGAGCCCGTTCCGGGCGTTCCGCAAGGTCACGCTGCCGTTGTCGCTGCCCGGGGTCTTCGCCGGCACCCTGCTCACGTTCATCCCCATCGCCGGGGACTTCGTGAACGCCGACCTGCTCGGCAGCGACCAGCAGACGATGATCGGCAACATCATCGAGCGGAACTTCGGCCAGGAGTTCTTCCGTCCCGAGCTGTCGGCGCTGTCGTTCATGCTGATGGCCGTCATCCTCGTTGCGGTGCTCGTCTATGCCCGGTTGCTCGGTACGGAGGAGATTGCGTGAGCGCGCCACCCGCTCCCACGGCCCTGGCCCAGGACGCTCGCAGCTCGGCCTCGGGGCTGGCGGTCCTGGGACGGGGGGGACCTCCGCCGTGGCTGCGCCGTGCAGGTCGGATCGGGCTCGCCGTCGTCGCGTTCGGGACACTGCTCTACCTGTTCATCCCGATCGTCGTCGTGGTGGTCTTCTCCTTCAACGAGCCGCAGGGGAAGTACAACTACGTCTGGAACCAGTTCAGCCTGGATGCCTGGACCGACCCGTTCCGCTACGAAGAGCTCCGCGATGCGCTGGTCTTCAGCTTCCAGGTCGCGGCGGTGGTGACGGTCATCTCCGCCGTCCTGGGCACGTTGATGGCCATCGCCATGGTCAAGTACCGGTTCCGGGCCAAGGGCGTGATCGGGACCATCCTGATCCTGCCGCTCACCATGCCCGAGGTGGTCCTGGGCTTCTCGCTGTTGACCTTGTTCGTGTCGGTGAACTGGGCCCGGGGTTTCGTCACGATCGTCATCGCGCAGGTCATGTTCTCGGTGAGCTACGTGGCGACGACCGTCCGGGCCCGGGTGCGTGGGTTCGACTGGGGCCTCGAGGAGGCCGCGCTCGACCTGGGCTCGCCGCCGTGGCGGACCTTCCTACGCGTCACGCTGCCGCTGATCCTGCCCGGGGTCATCGCGGCCGCGCTGTTGACCTTCGCGCTCTCGCTGGATGACTTCATCATCACGTACCTCAACTCGGGCAAGGACACCACGTTCCCCATCCAGGTCTGGACCACCAAGAAGAGCCGGGTCCCGCCGCAGATCAACGTGTTCTCGACGGCCATCCTGGTGGCGAGCATCGCCATCGCCCTGCTGGGCGTCTACCTCACGAACCGCCGGGCCAAGAAGCTCGGGGCCTGAGACGACCGCGAGCCGACCGTGCCAGCCGACCCCGACCGACCGTTGCAGGACCTCGCCGCCCGGCACCTGTGGGGCCACTTCTCCCGGCTGGGGACCGCCAGCGGCGCCGACTCGCCCATCATCGAACGCGGCGAGGGCTGCTACGTCTACGACCAGAACGGCCGTCGGTACCTCGACGGCCTGGCCGGTCTGTTCACGGTGCAGGTCGGTCACGGCCGGCATGAGCTGGTCGACGCCGCGGCCGAGCAGATGGCCCGCCTGGCCTACTTCCCCATCTGGACCTACGCCCACCCCGCGGCGGTGCAGTTGGCGGCGCGCATCGCCAGCCTCACACCGGGGGACCTGAACCGGGTCTTCTTCACGACCGGAGGCGGGGAGGCCGTCGAGTCGGCGTGGAAGCTGGCTCGCCAGTACTTCCGGGCCGTCGGTGAGCCCGGCCGGTACAAGGTCGTCGGCCGCCACCTCGCCTACCACGGCACGACCATGGGCGCCCTGGCCCTCACCGGGCTGCCCGCCATCCGGGCGCCGTTCGAACCGGTGATGCCCGGCGCGCTGCACGTGGCCAACACCAACCGCTACCGCTGTCGCTCGTGCGCGTCGGCGCCGGCGTGCACCCTGGCCTGCGCCGACGAGATCGCCGACACCATCGAACGCGAGGGGCCCGACACCGTCGCCGCGGTCTTCCTCGAACCGGTGCAGAACGCCGGCGGGTGCTTCACGCCTCCTGCCGGCTACTGGCAGCGGGTGCGCGAGATCTGCGACCACTACGGCGTGCTGTTGGTGTCCGACGAGGTGATCTGCGCCTGGGGGCGGCTGGGCACCTGGTTCGGCGGCCAGAAGTACGACTACGTGCCCGATCTGATCACCACGGCCAAGGGGCTCACGTCCGGCTACGCGCCGCTGGGTGCGCTGATCGTGAGCGATCGCGTCGCGGAGCCGTTCCTGGAGCAGGGCCGGTCGTTCCTGCACGGCTTCACGTTCGGCGGGCACCCGGTGAGCTGTGCCGTGGCGCTGGCCAACATCGACCTGCTCGAGGGCGAGGGTATCGTCGACCACGTCGCCACCCAGCAGCAGGCGTTCCGCGCCGCGTTGGAGTCGCTGCGCGACCTGCCCATCGTCGGCGACATCCGCGGCACCGGCTACTTCTACGCCATCGAGCTGGTGAAGGACCCCGAGACCCGTGCCACCTTCGACGACGCCGAGGCCGAGCGCCTGTTGCGGGGCCTGCTCTCGCCCCGGCTGCTCGAGCTGGGCCTGATCTGCCGGGCCGACGACCGGGGCGATCCCGTCGTGATGCTCTCGCCGCCGTTGATCGCCGGTCCGCAGCAGTTCGAGGAGATCACGACCGTCCTGCGCCGTGCGCTGGGGGAAGCCATGGAGGAGATGTCGCCATGAGCCCGCTCACCGTGGGGGTGCCCACCGAGATCAAACAGGACGAGTACCGGGTGGCGATCACGCCCGATGGCGTTCGTGAGCTGGGCATGCACGGGGTGCCCGTGCTGGTGCAGGCGGGCGCCGGCACCGGAGCCGGCTTCGCGGACGACCTGTACGCCCGGGCGGGCGCCGAGGTCGTGTCCGCCGCCGACGAGGTGTGGGAGCGGGCGGACCTGATCTGCAAGGTGAAGGAGCCCAAGCCGAGCGAGTGGGCCCACTTCCGTCCCGGTCTCACGGTGTTCACCTATCTGCACCTCGCCGCCTACCCCGAGGTCGCCGACGCCCTGCTGGCGCACCGGGTGACCGGCATCGCCTACGAGACCGTGCAGACCGCGCACAACCTGCCGCTGCTGGCCCCGATGAGCGAGGTGGCCGGCCGCATGTCGGTCCAGGTCGGAGCCCACTTCCTGGAGCGCCCGCACGGTGGCCGGGGCAAGCTCCTCGGCGGCGCGCCCGGCGTGCGACCCGCGCTGGTGATCGTGCTGGGTGCGGGCAACGTGGGATGGAACGCGGCGTGGATGGCGGCCGGCCTCGAGGCCGAGGTCGACCTGCTCGACCGCAACGTCGACCGGCTCCGCTGGGTCGACCAGATCCAGATGGGGCGCATCACCACCATCACGTCCAACCGGGGCGTCGTGGAGCGGCTCATCCCTGAAGCCGACCTCGTCATCGGGGCGGTGCTGGTGCCCGGTGGCCGGGCCCCCGTCGTGGTGACCGAGGACATGGTTCGGGCCATGAAGCCCGGCTCGGTCATCGTCGACATCGCCATCGACCAGGGGGGTTGTGTGGAGACCTCCCACGAGACCACGCACGCCGACCCGGTCTTCGAGCGTCACGGCGTCGTGCACTACGCGGTGGGCAACATGCCCGGTGCGGTCCCGCACACGTCGACCTACGCCCTGACGAACGTGACGCTGCCGTACCTCGCCGAGCTCGCACGGCTGGGCGTGGTCGATGCCCTGCGCGCCGACCGGACGCTCGCGCTCGGCCTGAACACCGCGGCGGGCCACGTGGTCAACGCGGCGGTGGCCGACGCCCTCGGCAAGCCTGCGGTGGCGCTCGACGAGGCGCTGGCGGCGCTGTGACGTGACCCCGGACGGCCGGTCCGGCTTCCCGTCGACGCAGCCACGTCGGTCACAATGAGGTCCACCGCGCCTGCCGACGAGGGAAGGACCCCGATGCCGCGATCCCGACAGGTCACCCTCGACGCCATCGACAAGGCCATCATCCGGGAGCTCCAGCTCGACGGGCGGGCGCCGTACGCCAAGCTCGGCCCGGCGGTGGGGCTGTCCCAGGCCGCGGTCCGCCAACGCGTGCAGCGCCTCATCGAGAGCGGGGTCATGCAGGTCGTGGCCGTCACCGACCCGCTCATGCTGGGCTTCGAGATGCAGGCCATGATCGGCGTCGAAGCCGAGGGCGACCTGCGTCTGCTGGCCGACAAGCTCGCCGACATCCCCGAGATCGACTACGTGGTCGTGTGCTCGGGGCGCTTCGATCTGCTGGTCGAGGTGGTCTGCACCGACAACGACCAGCTCTTCGTGCTGGTCAACGACACCATCCGGGGCGTGCCGGGGGTGCGCAGCGCCGAGGTGTTCACCTACCTGCACCTCGAGAAGCAGACCTACACCTGGGGCACCCGCTGACGCTGGGGTTTCAGGAGCCCGTGCGCACCTCGCGCAGTGCTTCGCCGAAGACCTCGACGCAGGTGTCGAGGTCGGTGTCGCTGGTCACCAGCGGCGGGCACCAGGCGATGGTCGTGGCGCCGATGGGACGGGCGATGACCCCCCGGCGCAGCATGGCGTCACGGACCGCCACGGCGTCGACACCGTCGAGCATGCCCACGCCGAACACCGCGCCGTCGCCGCGGACCTCGGCGACGAGCTCTTCGGCGAGCAGCTCGTCGAAGCCGGCCCGCAGACGTCGGCCCATGGGCGCCGCCCGCCCCGGCAGGTCCTCGCCCTGCAGGATCTCGATGTTGGCCACACCGGCGGCGCAGGCCGTGGGGTGTCCGCTGTAGGTGAAGCCGGTGCGCAGCAGGTAGCCCGGATCGGCCTCGAGCACCTCCAACGTGCGCCGGCCGACGAGCACCCCGCCGACGGGGAGGTAGCCCGAGGTCGCGCCCTTGGCGAAGGTCAGCAGATCGGGCTCGACGTCGTAGCGCTCGGCGCCGAACCACGACCCGAGGCGACCGAAGCCGCAGATGACCTCGTCGAGGATGAGCAGCGCGCCCACCCCGTCGCACAGGCGCCGCAGCTCGGCCAGGTAGCCGGGTTCGGGCGGGTACACGCCGCCGGCACCGATCACCGGCTCGGCCAGCACCGCCGCGATGCGCTCGCCGTGCTCGGCGAAGAGCGTCTCGGCCTCGGTGAGGTCGTCGTGGGGGACCCGCACCATGCCGTCGAGCAGCGGGCCGTACCCCTCCTGGTTCAACGGCAGCCCCTGCGCCGACATCCCGCCGTAGGCGGTGCCGTGGTAGGCGAGGTTCCGACCGACGATCAGGTTGCGATGCGACTGGCCCTGGAGGTGGAAGTGCAGGCGGGCCAGCTTGATGGCGGTGTCGACGGCTTCGGAGCCCGAGCACGTGAGGAACACCCGGCCGTCGATGGGCGCCAGACCGACCACCAGCTCGCAGAACCGCTCCGCGGCCTCGTTCGTGAAGATGTCGAACGTGTGGTACGCCTCGATCGCCCGCATCTGTCGGGCGACCGCCTCCGCCACCTCGGGCCGTCCGTGGCCGATCTGGCAGTACCAGAGACTGGCCATGCCGTCGATGTAGCGGTTGCCGTCGTCGTCCCAGACGTGTGCGCCCTCACCACGCACGATGGTGATCCAGTGCTCGTTCGCCGGCTTGGCGAAGGGGTGGAGGAAGGGGGTGCGTGCCACGGTGTGCCTCGCCGTTCGACCGACAGATCGATCGCAGTCTTGCACGGCACACGACGGATCCGCTCGTGGCCGATGGGCGAGGCGATCGGATCGCTCTCGACGCCGCGGTGTGGCGGCAACCCGGGGACGGAACCGGCTCCCGGGCGTAGCATGCCGGACGTGGATGGGACCGCACGGCAGCCCGAGTCCCCGTCGGGGGGCGCAGCGTGACGGCCATCGAGACCGCCACGCTGCTGTTCTCCGACCTGGTCGACTCCACCGCCATCACCGTCTCCCTGGACGCGGCGAGTGCGGCCGAGCTGCGCACGTCGCTGTTCGCGGTCCACCGCGAGGAGATCGAGCGGGTCGGCGGCCGCCAGGTGAAGACCCTCGGCGACGGCGTCATGGCGGTGTTCACCAACGCCTCGAGCGGTATCGAAGCAGCGGTGGGGATCCAGCGGCGGGTCGACCGTCTCGATCGGCGGGTGGCGCACCCCGTGCGGGTCCGCATCGGCATGAGCGCCGGCGACGTCGAGCACGTCGACGGTGACTGCTTCGGCGAACCCGTGGTGGAAGCGGCCCGGCTGTGCGCGGTCGCCGAGCCGGGATCGATCCTCGTCGCCGAGCTCGTCCGCCTGCTGGCGGGCCGCACCGTGGCTGCGTCCTTCGGCCCGTCGCGACCGTTCGAGCTGAAGGGTCTGCCGGACCCCGTGCCGGCCTGCACCGTGGACTGGGAGCAGGTGGAGCCGGGTCGGATCCCGCTGGTGTGGCCGGCGGCCTCGGAGCGGACCGGCCCGTTCTTCGGGCGTGGACCCGAGCTGGCGCGCTTCGACGACGCCCTGGGTGCCGTCGAGGAGGGCCACGCCCGTGTGGTGGCGCTCACCGGGGAGTCGGGCATCGGCAAGAGCAGCACGGCCCAGGAGCTGGCGACGCGCGCCCACCGGCGGGGTGCGTTGGTGCTGGCGGGCCGCGCCCGTGAAGAGCTCCCCGTCCCGTTCGGGCCGTACCTGGCGCCGCTGGCGCACCTCGTGGCGCACCTCGACGCGTCCGTCCTGGCCGAGCACGTCTCCGAGCACGGGGGTGAGCTGCGCCGGCTGGTCCCCGATCTGGGGGAGCGGATCGGGCTGCCGCCGGCCCCGCCGGAGAGCGATCCCGAGACGGAGCGCTATCGGCTGTTCCGGGCGGTGTCGGGGCTGCTCGGTGACGTCAGCGCCGCCGGTCCCACGGTGCTCGTGCTCGACGACCTCCACTTCGCCGATCTCTCGACGGTGCGGCTGACCCGCTTCCTCGCCGACGAGGCCATCTCCGGACTGTTGCTGCTGTGCGTGTACCGGTCCAACGAGCTGGCGGCCGAGAACGCCCTCCACGACCTGCGGGCCGATCAGCTCCGGGCCGGTCGGCTCGTCGCCCTCGACCTCGACGGCTTCGAGTCGCCGGTGGTGGCCACGCTCATCGAGCATCAGCTCGGACGCCCCCTCGAGCGTGGCGCCGACCAGCTCACCGAGGCCATCACCCGGGAGACGGCGGGGAACCCGTTCTTCGTGAGCGAGGTCGTCCGCCACCTCGTCGAGGTCGGCGAGCTGCGCCCCGACGGCACCCCCTCCGAGCCCGATGCCCTGCTCACCGGCTCGCTGCCCTCGACCGTCGTGCACGTCGTGAGCCGTCGCGTGCAACGGCTCGGCGAGCAGGTCGAGCGGCTGCTGGGCGGGGCCGCGGTGCTCGGCGCCGAGTTCGACGTCGCCCTGCTCACCGAGCTGCTCGAGCTCGAGGAAGGGGCCGTGGTCGACGGGCTCGACGCGGCCGCGGCCGCCGAGCTCGTCCGTCTCCTCCCCGGGCCGTCGGCCCGTTGCGCGTTCACCCACGCCATCGTGCGCAGGACCCTCTACCGCAACCTCTCGGCCCTGCGCCGTCGCCACCTCCACCGGCGCACGGCGGAGGTCCTCGAGGGCCGTGCCGCAGAGGGCAGCGCCGGCGCCGTGACCGAGATCGCCCGACACGCCTACGAGGGTCGCGACCCCTCGACCACCGGCGTGGCCATCGAGCGGGCGTTGCTCGCCGCCGAGCGGGCCGGCGGCCAGCTCGCTCCCGACGAGGCGGCCCGCTGGTACGGACGTGCCCTGGAGATGGCCGACGAGATCGAGGTCGAGGCCGACCTCCGTTGCCGGCTGCTGGTCGGGCTCGGCATCGCGCAGCGCGATGCCGGGGCCGGCGACTACCGCGACACCCTCCACCGAGCCGGGACGCTGGCCCGTGAGCTGGGTTCGGCATCGCTGCTGGCCGAGTCGGCGTTGGCCAACTTCCGGGGCTTCTGGTCGACGAGCGGCAGCGTCGACGAGGAGCGCATCGACGAGTTGCAGGCCGCGCGCGAGGCGCTGGGCGACACCGACGATCCGGTGACGGCGCGCATCCTCGCCACGACGGCGGTGGAGTTGGGCTACGGCGAGGACGAGGGCCACCGGCTGTCGCTCGCGGACGAGGCCCTGGCCATGGCGCGCCGACTCGACCAGCCGGCCACCCTCGCCTACCTCCTGCGGACCTGGGAGCTGGTGCACCGCCTTCCCTGGTACCTCGAGCAGCGAGCCCGGGTGTCGGCCGAGCACGCGGCCCTGGCGGAGCGCCTCGGCGACCCGGTCGAGCAGTTCTGGGCCGTCAACAACGGGAGCATCGTGGCGCTCGAGCGCGGCGACGCCGGCCGCTTCGACGCGCTGCTGCCGGGCGTCCTGCCGGCGGCCGCCGCCACGGGCCAGCGGCTGCTCGAGTGGATCGGCGGCTTCGTGGCCGTCAGCGCCCACGTGATCCGCTGCGAGTGGGACGCAGCCGAGTCGTTGATGGAGCGCACCTACGCACTCGGCGTGGCGTGCGGTCAGCCCGACGCCGACGCGGTGTATGCGTCGCACCTGTTCGAGATCCGGCGGGGCCAGGGCCGGGTCGACGAGCTCGTGGACCTGCTCGTGGCCGTGCAGGCGGCGGCCCCCGAGATCGAGGCCTTCCGACCCGCCCTCGGTGTGTGCTTCTGCGACCTCGACCGCACCGACGGGCGGGAGCTGTTCGCGGAGGACGTGGCCGATCGGTTCGGGCGGTACCGGCACAACGGGATGTGGTTGGTGTCGATGACCATGAACGCCGAGATAGCGGCCTTCTTCGACCATGTCGAGGCGGCGGCCCTGCTGTACGAGGTCCTGCTGCCGTGCCGGGACCACGTGGGGTGGACGGGCACGACCGCGTCGCCGTCGGCGGCGGAGGCGGCCGGGGTCGTGGCCACCACGCTGGAGCGCTTCGACGAGGCGGAGGATCTCCTCGGCCAGAGCCTCGAGGTCCATCGCCGGCTGCAGGCCCCCGGCTGGACGGCGGGCTCCCTGGTCAGCACCGCAGCGCTGCTGGGCAGGCGTCGTCGTCCCGGCGACCTCGACCGGGCTCGTGTCCTGCTGGCCGAGGCCGACGACCTGGCGAGCCGGTCGGGCGCGGCCACCATCGCCCGCAAGGCGGCGGTCCTCGCCGACCGGCTCTGAGCCGCCGTCCGCTCAGCGCGACCCCGTCGAGCCCGAGGCCAACGTCGCCAGCGCTCGGAGGCCGGGCTGGAACAGGTAGGCGGCGCCGCGGACCACCACCAGCGGTCGCTCCAGGCGCACCAGGTACGGGGGACCGCCGGGGACGGGCACCTTGCACTTCGCGCCCGGCTCGGGCAGACCGAGCAGCGGATCCGGATCGCTGCCCAGGCCGAGGACGTCACCGTCGACGAGCCAGCGCCGCTGCACGAACTCGAACTGCCGCTCGATGTCGGCCACGAAGCACACGAACAGCAGGCCGCGGTCGACGCCGTCGTCTGCGCTGCCCTCCGGGAGTCGGGGTCCGTAGGGCACACCGCGCCGCAGGAGGCGGTGGCGGGTGGTCATCACCCCGCCCACGCCCGCGCCGTCGCGAGGGTTGGCCCGGCGGATGTGCGCGCCCACCGGACAGCGCAACCCGTCGGGATCGTCGACGAAGCGGAAGTCGTTGACGCGGCCGGGGTCGTCGGCGAGGCACGGATCGGGCGTGTCCGGCGACAGGGTCAGCGGGGTCCCGTCCGGCCAGCGACCGACGAGCTTCGCCGCCAACAGCTCCGGCCCTCCCGGGTGATCCCGGCCCTGCTCGGACACCAGCGAACGGAAGGCGGCGACGTCCTGGTACAGCTTGCGCACCACGACGTAGGAGCCGTTGGTGCCCCAACCGTGGAGCGGGCCCGGCGCCCGGATGCCCTCGGCGTCGGTGTGGCCGAGCACGAACTCCCCGAGGGGCAGCGACTGCCAGCCCCGGCGGCGGGGGGTGCCCGCTGCGGGCGTTCCCGGGGGATCGACGCCGGCCAGGCGGGGCTGGGCGATCCCGTCCAGGAAGCCGAAGTGCTCACGGCGGTCCTCGGAGCGCTCCGCACGCTGCGTGTGGGCCAGGTGCAGCCCGTCGTCGCCGGCGATCCGCTCGTGCAGCGCCTCGACGCGCTCGTCGAGCCGTTCCGACCGCCAGGCGGTCAGCGTGATCAGCAGGTGGGTGGTGTCGTCGCGCAGGCCGGGCTCCCAGTGCTCCGGTGCCGCGGGACCGCGATCGCCGAGGAACGCGGCACGCCGCACGGCGCCCTGACGAAACGCGGCCGGGAAGGTGCGCAGCTCCTCGTCGCCCAGCCCGAGGGCGCCCAGGCCCGCGGCGGTGAGCGCCACGTTCGTGGTCACCACAGGAGGCACCACCCACGGGGCGGACGGCGTCACGTCGGCCAGCAGGTCGTGCAGCAGCCGGCGGCCCGCGGTGGGGTCGCGCAGCTCCACGAACAGGTAGGCGGCGTGGTCGTTGTCGTAGGGTCGCAGCACGTTGCCCTGCACGTCACCGAGATCGGGACGCGCGCGGCCGGCCCGGGTGCGGATGGCGCGCCACAGCGCCCGCCCGGCGGGGCCCCGCGGTGTCAGCTCCGGCGTCATCGGTGCACCCCGGCCTCGGGTGCGAAGGCGTCCAGGAAGGCCGAGCGGAGCCGGGCCGGTTCGGCGCCCTGGTAGGCCAGGGCGAAGGCGGCCAGGCGACGGTGACGGGCCACGGCGCGGTCCACCTGCACCGCGGTGTGGCCGGGGGTGTTCACGTAGTGCAGCGTGGCCGGCACCCGGTGGGCCAGCAGGTACCGGGTCGCTGCCCGCGCGAAGTCGGGCGCCGAGGGGTCGCTCGGCGCACCGGCGCACAGGCCCAGCACCGGTGCCAGGTCCGTCCCCGCCGCGTCGAGCAGCTCGAGGAGGTAGCTCGGCGCATCGCCGTCGACGTCGGCCGACAGCACGAGCACCGCGCCGCCGAGGGGTCGGCGCCGGTCGCTCATGAGCTCGTCGACGATCTGCATCCGACCGAAGTGCGTGCGCGGGGTCACGGCGAAGGGGCTGTGCACGCCGACCGGCAGCGACGCCAGGAGGCGGCGTGCCACGTCGGCCTCGAGGTCGGGCCGCAGCGGGGAGATCGTGGTCAGCGACGTGAGCGTCGCCGCCGCGGTGGGAGCCGGCCGAGGCCGCCACTGGTCCATCAGAGCCACGGGCCCACCTCGTGCAGGAGTCTCCGGTAGCCGGCTGCGAACGCCTCGTCGTCGAGGTACGGGGCGTCGGCCTCGAAGCGGTCGAGCCGCTCGCTCACGCGTAGGGCGGCTGCGACCTCGGTGGTGGTCGCCCCGGCGTAGGCGCCGTAGTAGTGCTGGATGGCGTTGCCGTGGTCGTCGCTCCAGTCGCGGTAGGCCGCGCTCGGGTACAGGCCGGGGTAGGCCACCCCGCCGGCCCACACCAGGCGCATGTGCCAGGGGAGTGCCTGGACGAACACGTCGACGTACTCGTCCATCGAGGCGTCGAAGTTGCTCTCGAAGTAGAGGCAGGTGTGGCCCAGCGCGTTGCCGCCCAGGTCGTCGACGATCGACCAGTGGGCCATGTGGATGAACGACTGCCGGCGCAACGGGGCGGTGATGAAGGCGAAGCGGCGGGACGCCGCGAACAGCACCCGACACCACACCGCCCACCCCCGGCGCAGCGGGATGACGAGAGTGGTGCCCGTGGTCCGGCCGGCCCGGTTGGCCATGGTGTTCCTCCTCCCTCGGTGTCGCCGTGCCTAGTCTGACACCCCATGGGCAGGAGCCGTTGATGGCCACGATCGTGACGAACGCGCTGCTGGACGAGATGTCCTTCCAGGGCGATCCTCTCGCGGACGGGGTCATCGCCGAGCACGCGGCGTGGAGCCGTACGCTCGTGCCGCGCGACGTCGTGCGGCACGTGGCCGCCCATCTGCGCATCGCGCCCGGCGATCGTTCGCCGGCTGTCGAGACCTATCTGGCCGACGACCTCCCGTTGCCGGACTGGGCGGACCCGGTGCTGCTGGGTCGGGGCGCGGCCTTCTTCGCCGACCACCCGCTCGAGATCGGCTCGGCGCTGTTCTGCGCCTCCCTGCCCGAGGGCTACGCCTCCCCGCGGGGCGCCCGTGTGCTCACCCTGACGGGCCGTCTGGTGGACGGTCCCGTGCGGCGGGTCATGGAGACGGCGCAGATGGTGCTCGACGCCATGGTGGTCGACGGGCTCACGCCGGGGATCGGAGCCGGCTACGAGGACATCCAGCGCATCCGGCTGATGCACGCCGCCGTGCGCTACTTCATCCAGAACGACCCCTCCGTCCCCCACACCCCGCACCTGCCCACCGCCGCACGCGGCTGGTGTGACGGGTGGGGCCTGCCCATCAACCAGGAGGACCTCCTCGGCGGGCTGCTCACGTTCACGGTCAGCGTCTTCGAGGTGCTCGACAAGCTGGGCGTCGAGTACGACCCGGACGACCTCGAGGGCTACCTGCACCGCTGGTGCGTCATCGGGGCGATGATGGGGGTGCGACCCGACGTGCTGCCCATGAACCGTGCGGCGGCCGAGCAGGCGGCCGAGCTGATCCGGTTCCGTCAGCAGGACGCGAGTCGCGACGCCCGGCAGCTGACCAGGGCCCTGGTCGGTGCGCTGGAGGACACGGTGCCGATCGCCGCACTGCGCAAGCTGGTCCCGGCCATGGTGCGCTTCTACACCGGCGACGAGGTCGCCGACCTGCTCGGGGTCGAGCACACCGCCTGGACCGCCCTGCTGGAGGGCCCGCTGCGTCGGCTCAGCGTGCTGGCCCACGTCGACAACCGCCACGACCGGGTGGTGCGCCGGGTCATGCGGTCCATCGGCGGGTCGGCGGTGCGGGGGTTCATGGAGGCCAACCGCAGCGGTGACCGGCCGTCGTTCGCCATCCCGACCGAGCTGGTGCCGAAGCTCCAGCCGAGCCCTCGCCGGTTCCGGGCGGGACGCACGGGGTGGTGATCCGCTCCGCCTGGTGGCGCAACCCGGGTCACCGCCTCACCAAGGTGGTGCTGTTCGTCGTGGCCCCGATGCTCGCCGGCGGTCTGACCGTCTTCCAGCTCCGGGGCTGGGGTCAGCTCAGCCAGGGTGGCGTCTGGGGCTGGCTGGTCGTGGCGCTGGCGGGGTTCGCCCTCGGCGGCCTGGTGGCCCTCGCGCAGCGCCGGCTGACCGAGGCTCGAGCGTTGCTGTTCACCGCCACCGCCCTGGTGGCGTTCCTGGTCGGCATCGCCGTGGGGAGCGCGGCCTTCGACGAGTTCGCGGCGTTGGGAGGGCTGGAGCTCGAGGTCGAGGGCCCGGCCGAGGCGGTGAGCCTCGGCGAATGGTCGGCGATCGACATCACGGTGCGCAACACCAGCCGCCAGGCCTTCGCCGACGTGACGCTCCACGGTGTCGCCAGCGACACGTGCATCGATGCCGACATCGAGGACGTCACGTCCAGCCTGGCACTGGTCGAGCCGGGACAGGCCCGCACCGTCACCTGCGGGTTCGTCGCCTCCACCGAGTTGGCGGGCTCGGTGATCTCCGCGGAGGGCGTCGCCACCGAACCGGATCTCGTCGACGACTCGACGGCGACCGCCCTCGTCGACCTCGAGCTGGCCGGCCTCACCGCCGTGCTGTCCGGACCGCGTGCCGGGCCGGACGACTCGACGGCGGCGCCCGACGTCATCACGCCGTCCGACCAGCCGGTGACGCTGGCATGGTCGCTGACCAACGTCGGTGCGAGCGCCGTCGAGCCCTCGATCCGTCTGACGTCCGACGTCCCGCTCGACCCGGACCAGGCGGTGTGCACGTCGACGCCGAGCCGGCTCGAGGCCGGCGCGCAGGGCGTGGTCGAGTGCACGGTGGCGGACCCGGTCACGACCCGGGTGTGGCCCGTGGACGCCGGCCGGACACCCGTCGAGTCGCGGCCCGTGTGGCTGACCGCGCTCGATCCGGGCACCGACCCGACCGAACCCGGCGACGGCGGCGAGGTGCTCGTCGTCGACCGTCAGGTGGCGACCTTCCCCGACAGCGGTCAGTTCGCCGACGAGGGCTACTGGGCAAGTGAGAGCTTCAGGGCGGACGGCGTGTACGGCGGCGACCCGCAGGTCCGGATACAGGTGGTCAACCGGTCCGACTCGCCGCTCGAGGTCGCGGTGTCGGACACCGTGCCCGACTGCGAGCGTGAGGCGGTGGTGGTCGACCCCGACGAGCCGTTCGCCTACACCTGCGTCGGCACCGCAGGCGACTCGTCGTCGACCGCCTCGACCTTCGAGGACGGCTCGACGGTCCGGGCGAGCATGGGCGGCGTCGACGTCACGGCGACCGACGCCACGACGTTGTACCCGAACGGACCCCCGCACCCGACGTTGCCGCTCACCGACGGTCCCACCGCCCGGTTGGTGCGCGGGGTGGCCGACCAGGTGGACCGGTACTTCGTACCCGTGATGCTCCTCGTCACCGCGCTGGGACTGGTGCTGGTCTGGTTCGACCACGTCCTCGGCTCCCCGACGGCGCCGATGCCGGCAGCCGAGTCGCCGTCGCCGGGTTGGCGACCCGATCCGTTCGGACGCCACGGCCACCGGTGGTGGGACGGCGGGGCCTGGACCGACCGTGTCTTCGACGAGGCGAGCGATCCGCCGGGTGACGAGGCGGGGTGAGGAGCGCCGGCGCTCGGGTTGCTACTGGCCGGTGGTGGACCAGTGCCAGGGTTCGCTGGGCAGGTTGATCAACCCGAAGCGGCCGGCGTTGGCGGCCAGCCACACGTAGCCCGGGTTGGACCGGCTGTTGATGAAGCCGCCGTTGTACGTGAAGTCGATGGCGAGGCCCCGCTCGTGCATGGAGCGACCGGGGATGGCGGTGGGCGGGCTGCACTGGCTCGCCGGCATCTGCCAGATGGCGTAGTCGCTGGTGCCGCAGTTCTGCCGACGCAGGGCGATCTGCTGGTTCGCGTCCCGCCAGCCACTTCCGGACAGGTTCACGCCGCTGGCCTGCGCCGCGGCCAGCAGCGCCTCGACGTTGCCGGCGATCGAACGGTGCACGAAGATGCCCCGCACCGACACGATCTCGCCGCTACCGGTGATGGGTGGGATGACGACGGGCGGCGGCGTGGTGGTCGGCGGCGTCGTCGTGGGTGGCTGGGTCGGGGGCGTGGTCTGGCCGGGAACGGTCGGCGCCGTGGTGGTCGAGCCGCCGCCGGCGCTGGTCGGCGGCGTGGTCGTGGCCGCAGTCGGCGGACTCACCGGCGCCGCTGCCTGCTGGGCCTCGATCTCCTGCTCGCGCATGCGCTGGAGCGCCGCGGCGATCTCGGCCTCCTCCCGGGCGATCTGGTCGGAGAGCTGCTGATCCTGGTCTGCCAGGATCGTGGCCTCCATGAGCTTCATATCCAGGCGTTCCTCGACCTCGGCGACGAAGAGCGCCTGGCGGTCCCGGGCCTCCTGCACCTCGGCCACCTTGGCGTCGGCCTCGTCGCGCTTGGCTGCGGCGTCGGCACGGGCGGCGGTGGCGTCCTCCTCGAGGGCGGCCAGCGTCGCCTCGGCGGCGCGCAGCTCGTCGATCACGTCGGCCTTGTGGTTGGCGTTCACCGACAGCAGCGCCTGCTTGGCGGCGGCATCGTTGGCGTTGCCGGCACGGAAGGTGGTCTCGAAACCGTCCAGATCGGGAGGCGACATGTAGGCCGCGACCGAGAACTCGCGCACCTCGACCCGAAGCTGTTCGATGTCGGCTTCGGTGGCGGCGCGTTCACCTTCGAGTCGGACGACCTCGGCCTCGGCTTCGGTGAGCGCGGCCTGGGCGTCGGCCAGCGACGCCTGCTTCGAGCGCAGATCCGTGTCGATGGCGGCCAGGGCTGCCGTCACCTCGGACTGGTCGGCCTGGAGGGTGTCGACCTGCGCGGCCACGTCGGCCTGCTGGGAACGGACGCGCTCACGCTCGGCTCGGGGGTCGGTGGTGCCGTCCTGGGAGGTCGCCGGTGAGACGGGGCCGGCGAGGAGCGCGAGCGCCGTGAGCAGCGTGGCCAGGAGGGGGAGCAGCCGGGTACGGGCGGTTGGGAGACGCATGGGTGTCACAGAACCTACACCTCGTCGTCACGCGATCGCAACGACTGGAAGTGCAGTCCCGCAGGCCTCCGTCGCATCGTCGGATCGGTTCCGACCGGATCACGCGACGGAGAGGCTGGCCCCTCACCGCAGGTGTCGATGATGGCACACACCGTCTCGGCTTGGGTGACGAACGCGTGACGAACTGCGCAGCGGGAGGTCGGCGGCTCGGCGTCGCATCGACGGCGGGTGGTGATCGACGCCTCGACCGCTCCGCGGCCGTGCCGGTCGGGGTCCGCTACGTTCACGTCGGCGGCCACATCGGGGCGCCCGCCGACCCGGGAGGTGGCCGAAGTGGTCCATGCGTTGCGACGTGAGGATCTGTCGTTCGTGGACCGGGCGCCGCTACGGGTCGAGCACGGCATCGACGTCGCCCGATCACCCCGGGAGCTGTGGCCCGCGCTCGCGGAGGCCACGCAGTGGCCGCGATGGTTCGCCGGCATGGTGGCGGCGCGGTACACCAGCGAGCCGCCGCACGGGGTGGGGGCCACCCGTTGGGTCGACGTCCAGGGCCTGCGGGTGAACGAGGAGGTGCTGGTCTTCGACGAACCGTCGTGCTTCGCCTTCGTGGTGCTCGACGCCGACCGGCCCGGGATCGCGGCCATGGTGGAGGTCGTGACCCTCGACCCGCGTCCGAGCGGGACCCGGGTCACGTACCGCCAGGCGCTCGAGCTCTCGTGGTGGCTGCGCCCGCTGGCACCGCTGCTGCGCCGCCGACTCGAGCGTGGCCTGCGAGCCGGCCTCGACGGCCTGGCGAGTTGGCGCCCGCAGCAGTGACGTCGCCTAGCGAGCGCCGGCGGCCGCCCATGCGGTCGCGAGCTGGTAGAGGAACACGACCACGATGCCGGCGAAGAGGGCGCACTGGGCCCAGGTCCTGGCTCTGAGCGAGGACTCGGCGGCGCCGATCCAGTCACCCGCCGCCCACTTCGTGTCGACCCGAGCGGCATGCACGACGGCGACGATGCCGAGGGGCACACAGCACAGGAGCATCGACAGCACGGCCCACGCCAGATGGGTCGGGGGCTTCGGGAAGGGCGGTGGGCCGACCTGTGCGGGTGGCATGGGACCTCCGCGTCGGGTGCCGGCGCGGGGCCCGCACCGGATCGGGTGCTGGAGGTCGACCACCGTCGACGAACCCGGCGCACAGCGCAGGAGCGAGCTCGTCGACCCTCGTGGAGCGACGTGCCGGGGAACCGATCGGACGGTAGCAGGACCAGCTCCGGGTCTCGCCATGGCAGGCGTCACACCGGCGTCGCGTCCCGGCCGGGTCCGCTCCCGGAACTACCGTCGCAGCGGTGCTGCGTTCCCGCCGATCCCCCGCACAGAACGAGGACACCGTCACGCCGGTGCACCCGGCGCCGGCGGTCACGGTGGCGTTGGCCGGTGCGGGACACATCGCGGCCGTCCACGCCCTGGCTGCGTCCGAGCTGGGGTTGCGCGTGACCCACGTGGCGTCGCGCACGACGGCGCGTGCCGCCGAGCTGGCCACCGAGCTGGGCGCGCGGACCTGTGCCCTCACGCAGCTCCCCGCCGGTGCCGGACTGGTGGTCGTCGCCACCCCGCCGCCGTGGCACGCGGCACCGGCCATGGCGGCGCTCCAGGGCGGCGCCACGGTGCTCGTCGAGAAGCCCTTCACCGCCACCCTGGCCGACGCCGATCGACTCGTGGACGCCGAGGCGGCCGGCGCTCGGGTGCTCTACGGCGAGAACCTCCTGCACGCCCCGGTGTTCGCCACCGCCGCGGCGCACATCGGCACGCTCGGCGCGCTGCACCACCTGGAGGCCCGCCTGCTCATGCCCCGGCCGGACTGGGGCGAGACGGTGACCGGCCGGTGGGGCGGCGGCGCCCTCTTCGACGTCGGCTCCCACCCGCTGGGCCTGGTGCTCGCGGCCGTCGGCCCACACGATCCCCCGGTCAGCGTGTCGGCCCGTCTGCAACGCCGGCCGGGCGACCGCGTCGACGACCACGGCGAGGCCGAGGTCACCTTCGCCTCCGGGGTGCGGGCCACCGTGGTGGCGAGCTGGCGACACGAGACGCGGGTGCGCGATCTCCAGGCAGCGAGCGCCACGGGTGTCGTGCGTGCCGAGCTGCTGCCCGACCGGTCCCTCGAGGTGGACGGCGCGCGCGTCGGGCTTCCCGAGGTGCCGGCCGATCCGACGCACGTCCGTCTCCAGGAGTTCGGCTTCCTGGCCCAGCTGGGAGCTGCGGCGGTGCTGGCTGGCGACACCGGGCCCGCGGCAGCGGGGCCAGCACGCAAGGTCCGTCCCGGTGCCGCCTTCGGGCGCCAGGTGCTCGAGGTGCTGTGCGCGGCGTACGCCTCCGCCGGCGCGGGCGGTGCCGTGGTGCCGCTGCCCTTCACCGGGGACCGGCGACGCACCCCGCTCGAGCACTGGCACGGCGGCTGAGCGAGGGTGGCGGTGTAACCCGCGGTCGGTCGTGTCGTCAGGGTCGTAGCGCCCCGGGGTCGCCGCGGGCGCGTCATCCGGCCGTCCGAACGAGGAGGCGCACCATGTCCGTGGACAAGGCGAAGGAGTTCCTGGTCGACGTGGCCGAGGACGAGGCCGCCGCGGCCCGGGTCCAGGAGGCCTACCTCGACGGGCTGCTCGCCGTGGCCCGCGAGCTCGGCTACGACCTCACCCGTGACGACGTGTCCATCGCCATCGAGGAGATGAGCGGACTCACCGACGAGGAACCCGAGGTCGTCGGCCACGCCTTCTCCCGCGGGGGGTTCACGCTCGACTCGTTCACGGTGCTGCGCGGACCGGCGTCCATGGGCGTCATCGCCGACCCGCTGGGCCTGGCCGGGGGGTTCGGGCCCCGGCGGCCCGGACGCTTCTGAGGCCACCACCGGAACGTCAGCCCGCCGTGTCGCCGGACGCGCAGGCGGTGGCGACGTGGGGACGGTACGGTCCGACGGGGTCGTGGAACCACACCACCTCGGGCACGTGCACCCTGAGCGACCTCGGTGTGCACCTGCTGCGGCTCCATGCCCTCACGCAGCGTTGCGGCCGAGGCTCCACCTTCGTGGACCTGGGTGTGGCCCACGGCGTGTCGTCGCTCGCCCTGGCCCTCGACGCCATCGACCGGGACCACGACGTGTACGGCGTCGACCTGCGCTTCGCCGACCTCGGGTTCGACCTGCGCGCCCACCCCCGCTACCACCGCATCCGGGGCGACAGCGTGACCGTCGGGTCCCGGTGGGACCGGGGTGGCATCGACCTGCTGGTGCTCGACACCCTCCACGTCGAGCCGCAGGTCCTGTGCGAGCTCCACCGGTGGGTTCCGCACGTGCGTCCCGGTGGCTACGTCGTCGTGCACGACACCGCCTGGCCACCCGGGAGCCACGACCTCGCCTGGCACGCGGGGGCCGCGGCGGCCGGCACGGTCTGGCCCACCCCGGACCGGGCCGTCGCCCGCTTCTTCGGACTCGAGGAGCACTTCGCCCACGCCACCCACACCGGCTTCCACCACGTCGACGACGACCTCGAGGTCACCCACCACCCGGACTCGTGGGGCATGACCGTGGTCCGCGTCGGCGGCACCCGTGACTACCGGGCCAACATCGCCGACTGGGACGCCGTGTTCGCCCAGCGCGCCGCCGTGCTGCACACGCTGTTCGACGAGGCCACGTTGCGCTGGTACGGCGTCGACCTGGCGCCGCCCGGCGACGTGGGCGTCCCGCCGTGACGGGCGCACGGCTCTGGTTCCTGCTGCCCGACGTGGTGAACCCGTCAGGCGGGGTGTGGGTCGTGTACCGCCATGTCGAGCTGCTGCGCCGTCACGGCGTCGACGCCACCGTCGTGCACCAGCGGGCCGGGTTCCGCTATCCGTGGACCCATCCCGACACCCCGGTCGTCGCCGTCGACGACGTGCGGGTCGGCCGCGGGGACCTGCTCGTGTGGCCCGACGTGGCCGCCGGCTCGCTCCGCCAGGTCCCCCGGGAGCAGCCCGTCGCCGTGTTCAACCAGAACTGCTACCTCAGCCCCTGGGAGCGCCCCGACGCGAGTCGCCGTTCCGACAACCCGTACCGGGCGCCGAACCTCGTCGGTGTGGTGACCACGAACCGGGACCACGTCGGGGTCCTGTCGCGGGCGTTCCCCCACCTGGACGTGCGCCGCGTGTTCCTGTCCGTCGACCCCGCCATCGGGGCCGACCCGAAGCGCAAGGAGGCACTGGTCACGTACATGCCGCGCAAGAACCCCGCCCACGCCGAGCGGGTCGTCTCGGCGTTGCACGACCGCGACGCGTTCGACGGACTGGAGGTGGTGGCCATCCACGGACGCTCGCATGCCGAGACGGTCGACCTGCTCGAGCGCAGCTCGGTCTTCTTGAGCTTCGGGCACCCGGAGGGCTGGGCGCTGCCCCCGGCCGAGGCCATGGCGGCGGGTTGCGTCGTGGTGGGCTACCACGGCCGCGGCGGACGCGAGTACTGGACGCCCGGAACCTCCTGGCCGGTGGACTTCGGCGACCACGCCACCTTCGTCGAGACCGCCCAGCGGGTCCTGGATGCGCTGCGGGCCGACGCGGCGGGGGTTCACGCGCAGGGCGCTCGAGCCGCGGCCGCAATCCGGGCGGCCTACCCGGCCGAGCTCGAGGAGCGCTCCGTCGTCGACGTGTGGAGCTGGGCGCTGGCCCGGGCCGCTCGCCGGACGGCGACCGCCGAGGTGTAACGATCCCGGCCCGCGCTCGTCTGTGAGTCGTGGTGCGTCCCCGCGTCTGCGTCATCGGTGCCGGTGTCGGCACACTCGTCGCGACCGGACTCGCCCGCCACGGCGTGGAGGTGGTCCTGGTCGACGAGCACGCCGGCATCCTGCGAGGTGCCAGCGCCAACGGCCTGGCGAGACTGCACCTCGGCTACCACTACGCGGGCGACCACGAGTTCGCGCATCAGGCGGAGAACACGGCGCAACGCTGCGTCGCGGGCACGCTCGCCTGGCTCCGACGCTACCCCGAGGTGGCGCCGCGCCCGGGACGCTGGTGGCAGCTCATCACCGACGACTCGATGACCTCCCCCGAGGCCTACCTCGCCTTCTGCCGAAGGCTGGGCGAGCACCAGGCGTCGCTCGCCGCCGCCGACCCGGCAGCGCTGGCCGTGCTGGGTCCGGCGCAGGACGCGGCCCGTGTGCTGGACCCCGCCGACTACGCGCCCCACGTCCGGCCAGGCCGCGTCCTGCTCGGCGTCGAGACCCGCGAGCGCATCGTCGACCTGGGATCCCTTCGCGCCACGTTGGAGCGCGAGCTGCGTGAGCTGCCCGGCGTGACCCTGCGCTTCGGCCGACGGGTGCGCGCCGTCGAGCCCCGGCCGAAGGTCGGTGGCAGCATCGTGGAGCTGACCGACGGCGAGCGCGTCGGAGCCGACGCCGTGGTCAACTGCACGTGGCACGACCTGGACCGACTCCAGCCCCTCGGTGGGGCCGGGACCCCGCCGATGTCCACCCGGCTGCGCGTCGTCGCCTGCGCCGAGTCGCCCCCGGCGCTGCGCCGGGTGCCCTCGATGTTCTTCCACCGTGGCGTGCTGGGCAACCACACCCTCTTCGACGACGGGCCGATGCGCTTCGTCAGCGAGCCCGTGTGCAACCTGGCGACCTCGCCCGGTGCAGGTGTCCCCGAGAGCTGGCGGGCGCTGCTCCTGGCCCCCGAGGACCCGGTTCGCTGGCTGGAGGCGCTCGCAGCAGCCCTGACACCGGCCACCGCCGATGCGGCTGCCGTCTCGCAGCGGCCGCCGGCTCTCGACGCCCTCGCGGCGCAGGTGGTGACGTTGGCCCGACGAGCCCCGGCCGCGGCAGGGGCGGCCATCCACGACGCGGTGGCCGAGGCGGTGGTTGCCGGCTATGCATCGCTGGTGCCCGCCGTCCGGGCCGTTCGCCACGTCCGGCTGCTCCCGACCGTGACCACCGACCTCGGCGAGGCCGACCTGTACGACCCGACGGGATCGGCGCATCGCCGCGACTGGTGGACGCGCTGCGACGAACACGGCACGATCACCGTCTACCCGGGGAAGTTCACCTTCGGCGTGCTGGCTGCCGAGGACGCCGTCGAGCGTGCCCTGCGCCATCTCGGCCGTCCGACGACGCCTGCCGGTCGCGTGCCCGAGGCGGTTCCGGTCGGGTGAGCCCGCACGAGCCGCTGGTCGTCGTGTTCGCGGGACCGCGCCGATCGCTCAACCCCGACTGCACGGACCTCGCCGCCGCGCTCGGGAACCACCCCGGCGTCGGCCGTCTCGGCTACGGCGTGCTCTCCTTCTGGCACGGGTACCGGTCCACCGACGTCGTGCACCTCCACTTCCCGGAACTGCTCACCGACCACCGCGAGCCCGGGGTCGCCGACGTGACCGCCGTCCGGGAGCGCTGTCGGTGGTGGCAGGACCGGGGCACGGCGATCGTGGTCACCCTGCACACCTGGACCCCGCACGGTCGGGCGACCGCGGCCTTCGCCGAGCTGTACCGCGCCGTGTTCGACCACGCGGACCTCGTCGTGCACTTCGGCCCCGCCACAGCGGCTCGTGCCCAGGCCCTCGGCTGGGCCCCGACGGCCCGCCACGAGACGGTGCCCCTCCACGTCATGCCCACCTACGGTCGTCCGCAGGACCGGGGTGAGGCCCGCACCGCCGTGGGCTTCGACGCCGACGAGCCGGTCGTGGTCGTGGCCCAGACGCTGCGCACGACCGACGAGGTCGACCAGGTGGCGGCGGCGCTCGACGCCGGGTTCCGCGTGGTGTTGGCCGGCGCCGTGCAGGCCTTCGACGACGACACGCGCCAGCGGGTCCGGCGGCGCCGTGACGAGCTGGCCCGAGACCCACGCGTGCACCTGCACGACGGGTTCGTGCCCGACTCGGTCCTGGCCCGCTACGTCGCTGTCGCCGACGTGGTGCTGCTGGCCCGGGTCGATCCGTGCAACTCGGGCGTCGTCCCGCTCGGCGCCGCCCTCGGACGTGTCGTGGTGGGGCCCGACGTCGGCAACGTGGGATGCAGCCTCGCCGAGCTGGGCTTCCCCCGCTTCGACCCGGGCGACCCGCCGACGATCGCGGCCGCCCTGCACGACGGCCTGGACCTCGCCCGCGCCGGTGCCGGCGACGCCGCGGCCGAGTACGCCTTGCGGCACTGGGCGCCCGAGGTGGTGGCGAGCCGGTACGTCGAGCTCTACCGCACTGCTCGGATCGGGCGCAGCCGCTCCGACTCGCCCCCGACCCGTCCCGGGACGAGCGCCGAGCGGTCGAGCGCCAGCACGCCGCGGCGGACGTTGGCGTAGTGCCACTTGAACGTCAGGATCTGGATCCGCCTCGCCGACGAGGCGAAGCCGGTGTCGACCCCGGTGGTGAGGCTGTCGGGCCGCAGCCGGCTCACGTTGAGGATCTCGTTCACGTTGGACAGCCGTCGGGTGAGCGAGGCGCGCAGCAGGAACTGCGTGTCGGCGCCGAACCGCAGGTCGGTGGCGTAGCCGCCGAGGGCTCGGAAGGCCGCCGTGGTGACGACCGATCCCTCGACGGCCATCCCACCGACCAGCCCGTGGTGCAGGGGCACCGTCGGATCGAGGGCGTAGCGACGGACCCGGAGCCGTCGCGCCATCGTGTCGACCACGAGCTCCTGGCCGCCCACCATGGCGGCCCCGGTCGCCTGCTGTTCGACCTCCAGCACCGCCAGGCGATCGATCGTGGGACGGTCGTCGGAGTCCTGCCACGCGATCAGGGGTGTCGTCGCGCGCTCGGCGAGGACCTGGCGGGGGAGGTACGGGCCGGCTGCGGGCGGGGTCACGGCGTGGAAGGTGACGCGGGGGTGGCGGGCCACGAGGGCCCGGTGCTCCTCGGAGACGGGCTCGTCGAAGCAGACCTGGATGTCGTCGTCGTCACCGGCCGCACCGGCCACGCTGTCGAGACACCCCTCGAGCAGGTCGAGCGCGCCTCGATGGGGGATCACCCACGTGGCGGGTGCGGCGCGATCGGACCGCTCCGGTGCGACGCTCGGCGTGTCCCCGGCCTCCGCCGGCAACTGGGCGACGGCCACGTCCACGTGCGGGCCCGGTCCCAGCAGGGTCTCGACCATGGCGTAGAGCTCACCCTCCAGGTCGACGAGGTGCGCCCGGTCGCCGGACACGACGAGGGACGCCACGTCTCCGTCGTCGAAAGCGACGACGATCTCGGGCGCCGGCCGGCGCGTCGCCAGGAGCACGAGCCGGCGCGGCCCGCCGAAGCGAGTGAGCACGCTCGCCATGGAGCGCACTGCGTCGTGCACGTCCCGGGCCTCCAGCACGGCGACGTGCGCCGGTCGTGCGGCGAGAAGCGCCGCCGGATCGTCGTACCCGTCGCCGCAGGCATCGTCGTGGTCGGTGACGCCCCACACGACGCGCCTTCCGTCGCCGGACGACCACCTCGACGAGCACGCCGCGCAGGCCGTGCATCCCCGCAGGAAGCGGGTGCCCCCGGTCGCTCCCACGCTCGGAGTGTAGGCGGAGCGGTTCTCGGTGGCCGGGGCCCGGGCCACCGTGCGCTGTAACGCTCGGATGGCACGACCGTCTGGATCCTCGACGTCGGATGTCGGCTCGAACGCAGGAGGGGCCCCGTTGACGATGCTCGGCGGCGCCGAGGCGCGCCTCGTCGCGCAGACGTGCCACATCCCGTGGCGACCGCTGCACGACCACGCGTCCGCCGACGACCTCGTCGTGGTGTTCGGGACCTTCGAGGAGCTCCTCGCGGTGCTCCGCACCCGTCGGGCGTCGACCACGTGGCGCCCGACGAACCATCGGTTGCCGCTGCCGCCGGGTGCGGCATGGGCACTGCGTCGGCTGCACCGGGTCGTCGCGCCGGACGAGGTCACCGCGGCCGCCACCAGGGCCGCGGGCGCGTCGACCGTCGTCGTGGCGCCCATGGTGCCTCCGCTACCGACTCGGGACGCGACCCGAGCCTCGGGCCGGACGCGGGGCCCCGGTCCGCCGGGTGCGGAGCTGCTCGTCGGCGTGGTGCTCGACACCCTCGACCACCACGCCGGCGCTGCCCTGGCGGTGCTGGCCGGCCTGGCCCGGGGCCGGCTCCGGTGGTGCTCACGGTGCGACGCCACGCTCGCCCCCCGGGTCGATCCGGTTCGGGCGGGTCCCACCGCCGTGACCCGGTGCCCGTGCGGCAGTGCGGTCGAGGTGGTACCCGCCCGACCGCTGCGGGCGTTCGTCGCCGTGCTCGACGAGTCGCAGCCGCTCTGGGGCCTCGAGTACCTGCGGGGCCTGCGGTCGTGGCTCGGCCTCGCCGACGTCGTCGAGCTCGACGACGGCCCGGTCGCCGTCGAGGAGCACGTCATGGGACGGCTCCAGGGGGTGCACGTGGCGCTCGCCGCAGGCAGCGGCCCCGCCGCGCCCCGAGGGGCGCTGCTGGCGGCGGGCGCGGGCGTCCCCGCACTGGTGCCCGACCACGGGGAAGCCGCGTCCGGTCGATGGGGGACGCCCTGCGCGGTGCGCACCGAGACCGTGGCGGACGGCTCGGTGCGGGTCCACCTCGATCCCGGCGCCACGGCGCGGGCGCTGCTGGCGGTCTCGGCTGCCCGCGGTGCACCGCGCCGAGCACCCGGCGAGACGACGTCGGCGTGGCAGGCCTGTCTGCCCGAGGTCCTGGCGCCGCAGTGGTGGCGGGTGCTCGCCCGCGCCGACTCGTCCGTCACCCGGCCGGGCCTGGTCTCGGGGCGGCGCTGGTGAGGCGGCCCGTCGTGGTCGTGGCGGAGCACCCGTCGGCGACGGTCGGCTTCGCGTCCGTCGCGGCGAACGTGGCGAGCCAGCTCCACGACCGCGGCTGGCCGGTTCGCTACCTGGGGCTCGGCCCACGGGGATCGGACACGACCCGCTGGCCGTTCCCGGTGGAGGCGACGCCCGAGTGTGCCGACGCCGGCGACCGGCTGGGGGAGCTCGCCCCCGCCTGCCCCCTCGTGCTGTTCTTCGGCCGGGTGCCTCACCTGCTCGACCTGCTGGGGCGCGCCGTCGAGATCGGTTGCCGACAACGCATCGACGTCACGTACTACGTCGCCGTGGAGTACGCGCCGGCGCCCGACGCGCTGCGCGCCGTCGAGGCCGTCGTCGATCGTCTCGTTCCTGCGACGCGCTTCGCCGCCGTGGCCCTGGGCGGCTCGGCCGTCCGCCCCATCCCCCACGGCGTCGACACCGATCGGTTCCGTCCGCTGCCGACCGACCGGCGTGCGGCGGTCCGACGCGAGCTCGGCGTGCGCCCCGACGAGCTCCTCGTGGCCTACTTCGGACGCAACAGCGCCCACAAGCGTCCGGACCTCGCCCTGCGGGCATTCGCGCACCTCGCCACCGGAGCGCACCACCGCTGTACGGGCTGCGGTCATCGGACCGTGGCCGAGCTCGATCCGGCGGGAGCCTGGCGTGCGCCCGACCGGTGCCGCCGCTGTGCTCGCAGCGCGCTCGTGCCCGCCGAGCCCCGCCACGACGTCCGCCTGCTGGCGCACACCGAGCTGCTGGGGGAACGGGACCGGCGCCGCAGCGGCGGGTTCGACCTGGAGCGCCTGGCGCGCCGCTTCGGCGTGGCCGACCGAGTCCTGTGGGACCGCACGCTCGCCGTCGGTCGGGGGATCCCCGCGGCGCGTCTCGCGGAACGCATGGCGGCAGCAGATGTCCACCTGCTGCTGCACCAGGGCGCCGGCTGGGAGCTGACCGTCCTGGAGACAGCCGCCTGTGGCGTTGCCAACGTGGTGACCGACTACGCCGGCCCGGGCGAGTACGCGGGGCCGTTCTCGATGCTGGTGCCGGCAGTGAGTGGTGTGGTGCAGCCCTTCGGCGTCGAGGCGATCGCCGACCTCGATGCCGCGGTGAGCGCACTGGTGGCGCTCGCCGAGGAGCCGGCGCGGCGCGCCGAGCTCGCCGCCGCAGGCCCGGCGGTGGCGGCCGCCCACCGGTGGCGCGACATCGGGGACCGCTGGGATGCGCTGCTCACCGAGGTGGCGGCGTGATGCTGCGACCCCTGCTCGTGGCGAACTTCGACCGGGTGGTCGGAGGAGGCGAGGTGGGCCTGCTGATGCTGGCCGACGGCCTGCACGCTCGTGGCCACCGCCCGCTGCTGGTCGTGCCCGGCCCGGGCGGTCTGGCCGGCGACCGACCGCACGTCGAGGTCCCGCACGATCCCCGACGGCTGGCTGTCTCGCTGGGCGATCTGGCTCGCTCGCACGACGTGGTGCAGGTCAGCTCGCCGGTGGCCTTCGCTGCCGCGGAGGCCGCAGTGGGCGACACGCCGATCCTCTACCACGCCCTCGTGCCCGACCCCGCGCCCGTCGACGATGCGATCACCCGACGGGCCGACGTGATCGTGTGCAACAGCGCCGCCACGGCCCGCCGCTTCGCCGACGCGCCGCGGGTCGAGATCGTCCTCAACGGGGTGGCGCCACTCCGTCCAGGTGCCCCCGGCCTCGGCCTCCATCCGCACCGACGCACCGTCGCCGTCATCGGCAGCACCGTGCCGCGCAAGGGGCAGCTCGACGTGTTGGACGCGCTCCTCGAGGTGGTGGAGACCACCGGGGACGTCGACGTCGTGTTCATCGGTCGCGTCGGAGGCCCGGAGGGGCTCCGACTGCGACGGGTGGCCCGCGGGTCGGGTGGCCGTGTCCGCCTGCTGGGCTTCGTCCCCGGCGTTGCCGACCGACTCGGCGAGCTGGCCCTCGTGGTGGTGCCGTCGCGGTCCGAGGGGTTCGGACGGGTCGCGGTCGAAGCGCTCCGCGCCGGCGTGCCGGTGCTGGCTCGACGGGTGGGCGGACTGGTCGAGGCGTTGCAGGACCTGCACGATCCCTGGCTACCCGACAAGGCGACCGAGTGGGCCGCCCGCATCCGTCGGGAGCTCGACGCGCCCTTCCACACGCCTGACGAGCTGCGTGCCGCAGCCCGTCGGTTCGACCCCGATCGCTTCGTCGATCGTCTGGCGGCCCTCCACGAACGGCTCGCGGCGCGGCGCGACCCTCGTTCCGTCTCCGCACCGGTACCCGCGCCATGACGACCCGGGTCGCCTATGTCGAGCTCAACTTCTGGCACGGCGAGATCCAGCCCACGTTCTGGTGGGTCGCCCGACGGGCCGGCCTGGAGCTCGACTTCCACGTGCTGCGGGACAACCTCGTGTTGCGACCGCTCGCCGGTCTGCCCGAGCCACCGAGGATCGTGCCCATCGTGGCGGCGGACCCGCACGATCCCTGCGCGGCACCGCTCGACGCGACGGAGCTGTTCGAGCCGGGGCGGTACGACCTGGTCGTGCTGGGGACGGCGGAACCGGTCGACCGCGTCGGCGCGTTGGAGCGGCTCCGGGTCCCGCAGCTCCACGTGCACCACAACCCACCGCCGCTTCGCTGCGCCCGTGACCTCGCCACCCCGTGCGTGCTCTCGCCGGGGGGCCGGTCGTGGTTCGCGGAACCCCCGGTGGTGGTCGAGCCCTTCTTCCTCGGTGGCCCTACTGACCCGGCGACCGTGGACGTCGTTCCAGCGGCGACGACGACGGCCTCCCCCGACGGGCCGGTGGTGGTCTGCGTACCCGGCAACGTGCAGTTCGCCCGCCGCAACTACGGCGCGCTGGTGCGAGCCCTGGTTCGACTCCGGGCCGAGGGGGTCACCCCCGATCAGCTCACCGTCCGATTGCTCGGCCGTGCCGACGCCGGCGGGACGCGTCTGCACGGGCGGATGCGGCTGAACGGGGACCGCCTGCGGGCCGTGCTCGACGACGAAGGGGTCCGCGACTTCGTGGAGCTCAGTGCGCACGAGCTCACGTACCCCGAGCTCTACGGCGCCGCGGCGGGCTCCCACTACGTGTTGCCGCTCATCGACGAGTGCTTCGTCGGCGGCCGTCCCTACCTACGGGGCAAGGCCACGGGGTCGCTCGGCGTGGGTATCGGTGTGGGCGCCGTGCCCATCCTGAACACCCGTCACGCCGCCGCCGTGGACATCAGCGTCGGTCCGCGGTACCGCCTCGACGACGTGGCCGCCGGGCTGCGTGCCGCGCTGGATCGCCGCCGGTTCGTCGAGGACCGCGCTGCGCTCGCCGCACTGCGCTCGGAGCGTCTCGAGCGGTCCGCCGAGGCCTTCGCCGCCTGGGTGGAACGGGTGCTGGTGAGGACCACCCGGTGAGCGCGGACTCGCTCCAGGCCGCCGTCGTGGTCCCGGCCTGCAACGGCGCCGAGGTGATCGGCACCGCGCTGGCGTCCATCGCCACGAGCGCCGTGGCGTGCCGACACGAGGTGGAGGTCGTCGTGGTGGACGACGCGTCCGAGGACGACACCGCGGCCACGGTCCGGAGCTTCGCAGACGGCGCCCCGGTCCCGGTCACGGTCGTCGCCCACGACCGACGTCGCGGAACCGGAGCGGCTCGCAACACGGGCGTCGCCGCCACGGAGGCGGAGTGCCTGCTGTTCCTCGACCAGGACGACGAGTACCTGCCCGATCACCTCGGCCGGTGCCTCGACACCCTGGCGGCGCTGCCCCGTGTCGACGTGGTTCGCACCGGCGTGCTGCTCGACCGGCCGGTCCACCCCGACTGGGAGGTCGCCATCGCTGATTCGCTGACCCAGACCGTGGCGGTGCGGGCCTGGGCCCACCGCCTCGTCGGCGGCTTCCTCGAGTCACCCGCCGTGGCGGTCGTCGGTTGTGACGACGTCTTCTACAACCGGCTCCTGCGCCGCCACTGCCGTGGCGTGCGGGTCCCCGAGCGCACGGTGCGGTTCCGCTCCCGGCCGGGCAACTCCTTCGACCGCCAGTGGGAGGCCAAGTTCCGCCGGCCGCCCGCCACCGCTGTGGTCACCCTGACCGGCGCACGGCTGGCAGCCTCGGCCGACGCCGTCGTCGCGTTCGAGGAACGCGCCCGCGAGGTCGAGGCGCGAGTCGCGCGACTTCGGGGGTGGAGGAGCGCTCGGTGAGGGCCGGACCCGACCGGTCCCGACCGACCGTTCGCGACCAGCCTTCTGCGCGACGGCCCGGGCGCGATCCCGGTCAGTGACGCAAGCTGCCCTCACCCCGGCAGATCCGGCGCGCTCGGAGGGATTCGAACCCCCGACCTTCTGATCCGTAGGGAGTCCTGTCGGGTCTCGGGACGGGTGTCTCGGTCCCCGCAGTGCTCCTGAGCTGGGACTCTACCGACCGGTACGTCCGGTGGGAAGGGCCGGTTGGGCGTCGTGCGGCCCGTTCGTTTGCAGCGGTGTTTGCAGACGGGCCCCGTTGGATGTGGTCGGGTCGTTGGCGGAGGTCCGGATCGATCGGCGCGCCGCGACGTCGGGTCTGCCCCGGGTCGGCGGGCTCGGTCGTCGGGGCTGCGGTGCGGGTCGTGGTCAGCTTGTGAGGTGTTCGACGAGCGGATCGAGTGCGTCGCGCAGGTCGTCCGCGGTGACTGTGGCCATCTCGGGTCCGCCGTCGAGGAGCCAGCGGATGGCGCGCTCGGGTTCGTCGGTGACGCGGTCTCGAAGCGCGTCGGCCACCAGGGGCCCGAGGCCCATGGGCGCGGAGGCGAGCGTGACGGCGATGCCACCGGCCCGGTCGTATTCGATGACGAGCCGGTAGAGGTCGTACAGGTCCGATGCCCGCTTGCGGGGTTCGCGGCGCCGGCCGCCCAGCACCGCCCCCGACTTCATGGCCACGAGCGCCGATGGGGTCGCCACTCGGATCGACGCGGTGTGCTCACCGGCGACGATGTCGGTCTCGGTGGCGGTGTCGAGTGCCCAGCGGTGGCTCACGACGAACAGCCGGTCGTGGGGGTCGATGCCGTCGAGGTCCTCGGAGCGGAGGGACTCGGTGTCGATCAGGTCGATCTTCACGCCGTCGATGAGCACCCGGGTCGGGTTGGCGGGGTCGGCGGTGCCAATGCTCGACGTGATCACCTGGACCGCGGTGGGTGCGGTGGTCTCGGTGACCGTGTCGACGTCGTGGGTGGCGCGGTGCACCGCCGCGAGGCGGCACATGACGGCGAGCCCGCCGATGAGCGCGTGGGGGCCGAGCCCGGCGCGGGCGAGTTGTGCCGCGGCGCGCACGAGGCGGGCAGCGTCGGCGTCGCCGGCGAGCACGACCCGCTCACCAGACACGCGTGAAGTCCTTCGGTTCCCAGTCGGCGAGGATCTCCGTGCCTCGGGCCCGGTCCTGGGCCAGGTCGAGCGCGGCGAACAGGCCGTGCGCGAACCGCCAGGTGGCGGACTGGTCGGTGTTGCGGCTGAACCGCCGTTCGCACACCAGCGGTGTGGGTGCCACCGCCACGGTGCAGGCGCGCTCGGCGAAGCGGGATGCCTCGCCGAGTCGGAGGGTGGCTTGGCGCAGCTCGGCCGCCGACGGGACGTAGAAGTCGGGCGGGTAGGCGCTCCCGGTCACCACCGGCGCGCCCCAGGCTGCGGCGCCGACCGTGCCGGCCACCGCCCAGCCCGGACCCGGCTCGTCGAGGTTGACGCCGAGCGCGGTGTAGGTGCGGTCATCGCCGCTCGGTGGGAGCTCGGCGAGCGCGACCGGGCGGGGATGCCACTGCTCGGCCAGGGCCCAGAACAACTCGGGGACGAGTGGCCGCCCGTCGGCACGGAGCAACGACGCGGCCTTCAGCTTCTTCGACGCGGCGACGATCGCCGAGTGCGACAGCGACACGCGTCGAGCGACCGCACGCATCGAGGGCGGATCGTCCGGCGACAGCAGAAGGGCGGCGGCCCACGAGACCGCGGCCGCGCCCGAGATCGGCGTCGTCGGTGCGTTGGCCCTCGGTCGCTGGTCCGGGTTGACGTCGGCGTCGATGTGCACGCCCGTTGCCCGCAGCACGACGTGGCCCCGGCGGTCGAGCCACCCCCACCCGGCGTCGCGCAGCTTCTCCCGAGCCGGCCCGGTGACCAGGTCGCCCACCACGACGTGGGCGACGCTCCGCCGGCGTTTGGGTGCGGCGGTGAGCAGGCGGTCGACCGTCTGGGGGGTGACGACCGAGGCGGCCGTGAGCTCGACCGGCACCTCGATGCCGTCCACGGTGACCACCAGGTCTCCACCGGCGCCGTCGGGCGCTTCGACGACGTGGTGCCCGAGCGATTCGAGCGAACGGGCGAACGCGGCCGCCCCCTGCGCCACCAGGCTGGCCTTCGTCGTGCGAACCACGGGGAAAGCCTACCCCGGCCGGTCTGTGGACACTAACAAGTGACCACCAACCGGTTCACCAGCTCGTGGACGGGGTCTCATCGAGGAGCGTCACCACGTCCTCGGAGAGCGGCAGCCGGCGGGGCACCTCGGCGGTGAAGAACGACCAGAAGCCTGCCGCGGACTTGCCCACGTCTTCCCGTTGTCGGGACGTGAAGGCGTCGGGTCGCACGTGGGCTCCAAGGAAAGCGGTCTTGACCTCCGAGCAGCGCAACGAAAGCGAACCCCGGGTCGCTTTGCTTGTCGAAGCGCGCGCTCGACCACGAGACCCCCGCAACGGTGCCGTCGTGCGCCTTGGTTCTGGCTCAGAGGCGGCGTACCTCGAGACGGATGTCGTCGTCTTCGGGGAGCAGCCCGCCGCTGGACACGACGTCGACGTCGCGTCCGAGCAGGGCGCTGAGGTCGTCGCGCAGGTAGACGAGGTCGAACAGCGAGCTGCCCGCTTCGAACTCCACGAGGAAGTCGAGGTCGCTGTCGGGGGTGTCGTCGCCCCGGGCGACGGATCCGAAGATCGCCACGGAGTGGGCCTTGTGGCGCGCGGCGATGGCCTTGATCTCGGCGCGGTTCGCTTCCACCAGTGCCCGCAGCGGTGACATCGTCGCCTCGGCCATGCCGACAGCCTACGAGCACAACGACCCGTGAGGCGGGTGTCGTCGCCGGCGTCCAGGTCGAGGTTGGCGGCGTCCGGACCCTCCGTGGCTCGTGGGCGCGGTCTGCCGCGTTCGATGTGCAGACCGCCGGTGCAGACCCCGAGCCGGGGGAAGTGGTCTGTGCAGACCGGTGGTGCAGACACCGGTGAGCGTCTCGCCCTGGCCGTCGGCGCCGGTCTTCGTTGCGAGTCGGGCGGTGACGGCGTAGCTGCCCCGCCGACACCCCGAGCACGCCGCAAGGGTCTCGGTGCAGCGCGTCGACCGTGGCGGCTGAACGCGCGCCGTCGGCCGGTTCCGCTGTTGAGCGGAACCGGCAAGTCTGTGTACGCCTGGCAGTGTCGATGACGAGGAGGTGGAAGTCCTTCCGGAGCTTTGGCCGTTGAAGTTCTGTAGCCGACGCCCAGGGCGTCCGGGGTGACCCGGAGTCTGAAGGGGGCCGAGGCGAAGCCGCAGGCCTGAACGTGTAGTGAACCGTGGCAAGGCCTTCTGAGGTGGCGACCCGCCACAGATTCGGGGAAGCCGATGACCTCACCGTCCAGGGGACAGCCTTGGTGGCCCAGCCCCGTCCAAGCAACAGGAACGGCTTGACGGTGCGGACCTCAGGGGGTGCTTCGGCGGGCATGCGGCGACAACGCCATCGAAGTGATCCAGGGAGACTTCGTAGGTTCCCGAGCAGTCCGAGGTGACGACGACGAGCACGCCGAGGGCGTGTGGCCGGTGGTCCAGGTGTGGCCCGGTCGTTCGGATCGGCCCGGTCGGGTAGGGGAGCGATAACCCGAAGGGGAAGGCGAACCGATGCGCTGCGAGGAGTCAGACGGGCTCGTAGTAGTGCCGAAGCCGGGGTAATGCCCGGCGACCCGCTGCCAGTACGTGAGCGGGCGGCCCGCCATCCAAAAGGTGGCGGTCACCGGCGAAGGGGCCCGACCGAGACCAAGCCGCGAAGCGAGCACCAGCTCGGCGAGCGATCACGGGGCCGGCACTTGACCGCTTGCGGGTTGACGGTGCTGGCGGCCCGGCTCGTGGGCCGGAAGCGAGGGGAGCGGCTGAGAGAAGGAGGTAGTTGGCCGTGGGCCGACTGCTTGCAGCCATCGCCGATCCCACCAACCTGGCGGCAGCCTGGACCAAGGTCCGGGCCAATGCCGGTGCGGCCGGGGTCGACGGCCAGTCGATCGCAGCCTTCGAAGCAGACGCCGAGCACCAGCTCGGCTCGCTGCGACGGCGGCTGTTGTCTGCCGAGCGCTATGTCCCCCCGCCGGTGCGGCGGGTGGAGATCCCCAAGCCCGACGGGCGCATGCGCCCGCTCGGGGTCCCAACGGTCGCTGACCGGGTGGTCCAGCAAGCCACCCTGTCGGTGATCGGCCCCCTCTTCGAGCCTCGGTTCTTGCCGTGCTCGTTCGGGTTCCGCCCGGGCCGTAGTGCCCAACAAGCGGTGGGCTGGGTGCGAGAAGCGATCCGGCGGGGCGACCGGTGGGTGGCCGAGTTCGACATCGTCGATGACCCTGAGGTGGTTGGCCTCGTCCGCCGCTGGCTGGAAGCGGGCGTGCTCGTCGAGGGTGGCGTCCGCCACGCCGACACCGGCACCCCACAAGGCGGGGTCATCTCCCCGCTGCTGGCCAACATCTACCTCCACCGCCTCGATGTTGAGGTGAGAGCGGCTGGGTTCCGGCTCATCCGCTGTGCCGACGATTTCGTGATCCTGGCTGACCGACGCTGGAGAGCGCAGGCCGCTGACCGCCTCGTCCGCGAGATCCTCGCGGACATCGGGCTCGAAGTGGCCGAAGCCAAGTCCGGTGTCATCAAGGTCACCGACGGCTTCGAGTTCCGGGGCTTCGCCTTCAAGGGCAAGCACATGACCCCGCGGCCCAAGGCCCTCGCCAGGTTCAAGGACCGGGTCCGCGCCCTCACCCGGCGCAACGCTCCCGTGTCCCTCGCGGCCATGATCGGTGACCTCAACCCCGTGCTGCGGGGCTGGGGGCACTATTTCGAGGTGGGCGACGTCATCACGTTGTTCACCCGACTGGACGCCTGGGTCCGGATGCGGTTGCGTTCCAAGGTGATCGCCAAGAAGGCCTGGGGCCAAGGCCAGCGCCACATGCCCAACTGCGTGTTCACGCACCTCGGCCTCGTCAGCCTCGCCAACATCCGTCGAGCACACCTCTCGCTCGCATGAGAGCACGGTCTCGGGTCAGCCGGATGCGGGAAACCCGCACGTCCGGTTGGAATGAGGGGTCCCTGGCGGCAACGCCAGGTCCTACTCGATGCCGACATCGATTGATCGAATCTGACGCGATCCGAAGTTCCCGGAAGGGGTGGCCGCGGCGGGCACAACGGCGGCTGGACCGGCCGTGCGTCGAGCGCGTGAGCAGCGAGGCCGGCGACGATCCAGCCAGTCATCACGTCCCGTGCAGGCACGGCTGGCACCGACGCGGCGGAGGCACCGAGCAAACGGGCGGAGGCGACCGCCCAGTGCAGACCCCGAGCGCTCATCCACCCGGCGCCACAACGCCACCAGCGACGAGCCGCTCCCGTGCCCTCGCCTTCCCGGCCGGCAGCACCGGCCAGCGCCCCGGAGGCCCCCTGGAGCCCAATCATGTTCGGCACAGACTTGCCGGTTGCGCCTAGCGCAACCGGCCGATCCCCAATGCACGTGGAAGCCAAGCGGACGTGGGGACTTGGTCCGATGGCGGCGTTCTCCGCGACGATGCCGACCCCTTGATGGTGTTCTGGGGTCGGCCATCGTTCGGCGCTGGTGACGCTGTCAGTTCTTGAACTGGAACTGGGCATCGTGGGTGATGCCGCCGTCCTCACCGAGGTCGAGGTGAATGGTCCGGCAACCTGCGTAGCTCTTGGGCGTCTTCCAGTTGTACTGGTAGTAGCCGTTGCCCAGGTTCTGCAGGCCGGAGGCGCCGGCGGCGTATTCCTCGATGGCGTCGAGGGGCAGCCCGGTGGTGCAGGCCGTGCTGGACACCCGGACGGTGACCGAGGTCAGGTTGGTGACCGGGTTGCCGCTGGCGTCCAGCACCCGCCACTTGAGCGGGATGGTCTGGCCGGCCTTGGCCTTGTTGAGCACCGGCGGGTTGTCCACCGGTGAGGTGAACCCGACGAACTCGTACACCAGCCCGGTGATCACCGCGCTCGTGCAGCCGGTGTCCTGGGCAGCCCCGTCATCGACCGTGAGGCACACGTTGTAGGTGCCGGCTTCGGCGTAGGTGTGGGACGGAGCCAACCCGGAACCCGTGGTCTCATCGCCGAAGTCCCAGAGGAACGTCAGGGGGTCATCGTCGGGGTCGTACGAGCCGGAGCCGTCAAAGGGGCCTGCCTGCAGCGGGAAGCTGTAGGGCCCACCGGCGTCCGCCACCGGCGGCCGGTTGCTCGACACCAGGGTCAGGGTCCAGGTCTGGTTGGGGTCGGTGGTGACGCGGACGTCGGTGACCACGGTGGTCGTGTAGCCGCTGTTGTCGGGGGGGATCGCGGTCAGCACGGGCGGCCCCGGCCCGTTCGGGTCCGCGCTGGGTAGCAGCATCAAGGTCGCGTTGCCGTCGGCGTCGGTGGCCAGTTCGTGCTCCAGTCCGTAGGTGTTCCAGCCACCCCAACCCACGCCGTCGACAGAGAAGTCGAGGTAGTTGTGGAAGGTGAGCGGGATGCCGGGCACCTCGGCACCGGCCGCGTTGCGCACCTGGACCACGACCTCCTGGAACGGCAACGTGATCTCGACGGTGGTGTCGGTGTCGAGGTTCACGGCGCTCCACAGGTACAGCCCCGGAAGCCCGGGCTGCACGCTGTTGCTCTTGACCAGGAGCCGGTAGTCCGCGGGCGGCAGGTCGACGAACGAGAACACGCCCTCCTCATCGGTCACCGTCCAGAAGTTGAGCCCCCCGGCCCTTCCAACTCCACCCGGTGGTCAACCATCGAGGCCCCAGCCGGCAACCGCAGATGTCCACCGAAATCGACCAGCTCAGCCGCGCTCACCGTCTGCAGCGGCGCAATCACTCCGAAAGCCATCACGACCAACAGGGAAACGACTCGGCGCCACATGACCGCCTCCTTCCCCAAGGAGACGGCTGTTAACGATGGGCCGGCCCCTCGGGCCTCCACATCAACCATGACGGACCATCGGGCGGATCAGTAGGGCCGATCGTCCTGATCGATGAAGGTCGGTCCTTGTGGCCGGTGGGATCCCAAGCCCTTCCCCGAGGGGCGCGGGACTGTCGGATTCGGTGTACCCATTCTGACGGTTGGCCGTAGCTGGCGACAGCGATCGACACGCCCATCTGCGTCCCGTGAAGCGTCTGACCCACGAGCGATCCACCGATCAGCTCTCGGCGGTCCTGCGCTGCGCGAGCGTGGATGTGCACCGGAGTCCGCTGCTCGTCCATCGGCCTCTACCCGCGGGCTCGGTCTCACGAGTTGTCGATCCGACCCGACGACACTCCGCCGGTGCGAGGGGCGCAACCCCTGCTCCCAAGAAGCGACGAGAGCGAACCAGCAGGAGCGCCTGCCTGATCACCAGCGCAGGGTGGGAGACCTGCGACGTCTTCGAGGGCGCGGATCAGGTCCAGTGGGTCGTCATCGCCCGGAGTCAGCTCCCGCGTTGGGCTGCGTGGCGGCGCGTCAGGCCTGGTGGCGACGGTGGCAGCGATGGGGGCGGTAGGCCTGCGGCCGGGCGTGGGATGGAGGTCGGTCGGAGCGGTGTCGGGGTCGTCGCCGGGGAGGGGGCCGATGAGTTGTTCGAGGGTCGCTCGGGCGATGAGGACGCGGGCGCCGAGGCGGAGGATCTCGCCGCGGCGGATGCATTCGTAGGCGGTGGAGCGGGAGATGCCGAGGAGTTCGGCGGCTTCGTCGACGGTGTAGGTGAGCCGTTCGGCCATGGGGTCCTCCGGAGTGGGGGTGGGTCCATCTGGGAAAAGCGCGTCGGGGGAGCGGGACGCGGCACGGAAGTTGCGCCGGTGGTCTGCACGTCTGGTGCAGTGCTCGCCGGGGGTGGTCTGCACCGGGCGTGCAGACCACCGGCTCTTGGTCTGCACGGGGGGTGCAGAGCGTTGCGCGGTGTGGTGCCGGGCGGCGCAGGGCCGGGGGCGTCGGCCGTGCTGGGTGTTCAGGGGTGGGCGAACAGGAGGGTGGCGAGTTTGTCGGCGGCTTCGGCCTGGAGGCCGGGGATGAGGTGGCTGGAGCGGTCGAGGGTGATGGCGATGCTGGGGTGGCCGAGGCGTTCGCTGACGATCTTGGGGTGCACGCCGGCGGCGAGAATGAGGCTGGCGCAGGTGTGGCGCAGGTCGTGGGGGGTGAGGGCGGGTACGTCGAGGCCGCGCAGCGCCTGCTCGAGGAGAGTGTTGATGCGTTCGGGGTGCAGGGGCCGGCCGTCTTCGCGGGTGAAGACGTAGCCGCTGTCGGTGTAGGCGGGTCCCCAGGCGAGGCGTTCCTCGAGTTGGTGGCGTCGCCAGGTGCGCAGCGCGGCGACGGTGCGGTGGTCGATGTCGATGGTGCGGCGGCTGCGGCGGGTTTTGGGTCCGTACTCGTGGACGTCCGGTGGAGGTGCAGGTCAGGGTCCTGTCGGGCCCAGCGCCGTGCGGAGCGGGCCGGGCACGTTGGCTGCACCTGGGCCCGGTTCCGGTGGTTGCCGCTGGGTGGGCGGCGGCGCTGGCCGCGGCGGACGCGTTCGACGCCACGTTGGCCACGCCGTGACCTGCGACCAGCTCGAGCACCTCCTGCGAGCCGTGGTCCGCGTCGTCGAGGTTCGCGACCTGGTGGTCATCGGCAGCCAGGCCATCCCGGCCAGCTACCCGCACCGGCGGTTGCCCGGCGAGGCGACCCGCTCGGTGGCGGTCGACGTCGCCGTCGATCTGGCCCGCCTGGAGGTCGCCGTCGACGACGTCGTGCTGGCCGACCGGATCGGCGATGCCATCGGCGAGGGGTCGCCGTTGGTGAATCGCGTATCGCCGAGCTCGCACCCGCCCGGAGCAGCGAAGAGCGGGCCTCGTCGCCAGCGACGCCTTCACCCGGTCCCGTCCCGCCCCGTCACGGACGCCGGGACGGGTCGACGTCACTTGAGCGCCACCGGATCCCGCGGCTCGGGGACGCGTCGCGGGCGGGGTCTGGCTGTCGTGCCAGGGTTGCCCTTCGCAGTGGGCCGGGTGGGGTCAATTCGCGGCCACCGCGAAGAGGGTGCTGGCGCCGGGGGGTTGGGTGGTGGTGGCGGCGGCCCAGGTGGCGCCGCTGTCGGTGGACCGGAACGCCAGGCCGCGGTGCCGCCGACGGCGACGAGGGTGGCGATGGGCGGTGGTGGCGGGGTGGCGGCGGCCGCCGCTGGCACCGACAGGAGGTGCGGGGCGGCCCACGCCCCGGCTGCCGTGGCCGCACGCGCGGCCAGCACGCTGTGTCGACCCACCGGGTCGGCGTCGGCGCGGTCGTCGCTGTTCGTCGTCATGGGCCCGTCTTCGTGTCGACGTGTCAGACCGGCTCGTTAGCCGGCCCGTGACGCCGCCAGCGGGTCCGGATCGGCAGCCCGGCCAGCCGGTGACCCCCGCCGGCACGACCGCCACCTCGGTCGACGACTCGCGCCACGGGCCGGCGCACCGACCCGGGATGCTCGTCGCCGCACGACGCCTCGGTGAACAACCCGGGTGTCAAAGGACAGCGGGTTCTGCGCAGTGGCGGCCGTGAGAACGGCGCGGTGATGGCCACGACGTCGGCGCGGCCAGCGGCCACTGGATACGCCGGGGAGGTGCTGATCCAGGGGCGCCTGATGAAACGGCGCGCCGTCGAGCAGCGCGACGCTCACGCCCCGACCGACCCGGACACGATGGACGACCCGTTCGCTGAACACACCCGTGGTCGAACCCGGCCCGACGACAGGGACGCACCGCGTTCGCCCGGCGGCTCGAGTTCGACCGCGACGCCGACCCGTTCGAACTCCGTGGCCGTCTCCGCCGTGTACAGCCGTCCCGAGCACGTGGACGTCGACCCGTTGGCTGCACCCGTGGCTGCCCCAACCAACCACCGACCCGTAGATCAGCCGGACAGAAACAGCCTCTGACCAGGACTTCTTCAGCGCGCTCGGAGGGACTCGAACCCCCAACCTTCTGATCCGTAGGCGCTTCCGACGGGTCCGGCTGGTGTTGTCTCCTGCTCTTGTAGCGGGTCAGGTGGGGTGCGTGGTCCAGCAGCTGTTGGCGAGTCGGGCCCTGTGACGGCCAGTGGAGCGCCAATCGGAGTGCCAACAGCCGGCTAACTGATCGGGACACTGGGACGCGACCAGGACGACGGTCACGCTCGGTGTCCCGGCGCCGTCCCGACTGGGCGTCCACGTGGTCGGGACGCGTCCGACTCTCCGAGCAACGAAGGCCTCTGCGCCCCGAACTCGTTGGCTTCAGCCATGCTCGGTTGGGAGCCTCGTCGCGTGTCGCTGCATCCGCCGCGCGTGCGCCAGTACGTCCCGCCGTCCGAGGAGGAGATAGCCGAGTCGCGCGCGGCGTTCGAGCGAGATCGAGCCGAGCGGGGAGCGGCTCGCGAAGCGGCCCGGCCGGCGCGGCGTGCGGCGATCCTTGCCGGTCCCGTCCTTCGCGATGTCGAGGCCGCCGTCGACTGCATGTGCGCGTGCCATCCGCGTCCCGCTGACCTCGGCCGCCACGACGGTGGCCAGTCCTGCCCCTGTCAGGAGACCGCTGATGAGCGTGCTGCCCGCATGACGGCGTTCCGTGAGGTGTGGAACGAGGACATCGAGCAGGAGTATCTCGACGAAGAGCGGTACTTCCAGAAGCAGCGGGAGCTCGTTGCATCCGAGGCGGAAGTGCTCGGTGTCGAGGCAGGCACCCAGGTGTGGGCGGCCCCCCACGTGCTCGTCGGCGTCTGCGACGGACGAAGCTTCTACCTGCGCGAGCGCCACGGGAGCTACCGGGTGACGATCGCTCCCGACAACGATCCCGGATCGGATCCGTGGGTCGCCGAGCCGACGGAGCCGTCGATCGACATCGCAGCCGGCGATGAGTGCGAGCTCGAGGACGCCGGCCGGTTCTCGTGGGTGGTCGCCCTACGTGTCGCCGTCCAGGCCGTCCGGACAGCGGCCGCGCGCAACCTCTGCGAGCACCGACGCATAGGGTCCGAACCGTTCTGCCCGAGCTGCGGTGTCCGAATCGACGATGCCGACGCGTGGCGGTGGTAGCGGCCTGGTGGCAGCACTACCTGAGCCGAGTCGAGGTGCGCGACCGCGGGTCGGCCTCCTGTTTCCACGCGCGGAAACAGGAACACCGTCGGGCCCGCGATCTCGTGCCGTCCCGCCCACAAGCGCCTGCCGACGCGCCCCATCCGAAGCCGTCGACATCATCACCAGGCCATCGACCCGATCCCGCTCGCTCACCCAGAGCAAGCACCTCATCCAGGAATCCGGCGCGCACACACTTGCAGGTTTCCCTCGGGAAACCTGCCGGGACGACGTCCCGGTCACGCGTTGTGATCGATCTGCCCGCGGGGCAGGCAGACTTCGGCGAAGCGCAGATGGCGGCCAAGTCGCGGCCTCGGATCACAGCGTCCTGAACCCGGCGTTCAGGGACGGTGGAGTCGCCTGACGAATTCGGGGACAGCGTCGGTTGCGATCTGCCAGACCTGGTCGACATCGACCCGGTGGTAGTGGTGCGCAAGCAGGATCCGCAGCGCTGCGATGTCGCGCCAGGCCACGTCTCCGTGACGGAGCTTGAAGTCCTCCGACAGCGAGTTGCTGGCCTCGCCGATGATCTCCAGCAACCGCTCGGCGGCCCGTGTGTGCAGCGGGCTGGTCCGGAACGCCTCATGACCCACCCGGACGACGGCGGCGAGCTCGTCCGCGGCATCGAGGATGTCAGCGACGCGCTCGTCGTCGCTGCGACTCACAGCGACACGGCCTCACGTCGGATGTAGTGGTCCCGCTCCTTCAGGCCACCGACGGACACCACATCGACCGGGGTGCCGAGCAGGGCTTCGAGTTCTTCGCTGATGTGCAGCAGGTCGAACAGCGAGCTTCCCGGCTCGAACTCGACCAGGAAGTCGATGTCGCTGTCCGCTCCATCGTCGCCGCGGGCGACGGAACCGAACACCGACACCGACCTGCCCCGGTGGCGGTTCACGATCTCGAGTATCTCGAGCCGCTTCGATTCGATGAGAGCCATGCGCTCACCCATGACCGACAGGCTACTGGCGCCGAGGATGACGACGACCGAGTCAGTCGGCCGGGGCCTGGCCGACGACCGCGATCGACTTCCGCCCGGCTGAGATCGCGAACGTCGCCAACCCGCGTTCGGCGGCATCCGGGCCGCGCTGTTCCGACGCGCTGGCTGCGGGTGTTATGGGACGCTCTGCTCACTCAGGCTCGACGACGATCCACCCCCGCCGCTGCAGTTCCGCCGCGAGCAACCCGTCCGGGACCTTGGTGAGACCCAACTCGGTCTTGCTCCGCCGCGGAGCCGAAGCCGATCCAGACGCCTGTGTGTCGGATTCGCCCACACCCTCCTCCGCGGCGTCGGCCGCGTCGCGAAGCTGTGTGATGAGCGCGTCGGCCTCGTCTCGGGTGAACCTGCCGCCGGCCTGGCGTTGCGTGAACCCCATCGGGCCGCGAGCGTCTCGGAAGTCGCTGTGTCCCGCGTCGCGTAGGAGATCGAGCAACTCCTTTGTCTGTCGGGAGGTCGCGGGTGGACCCGCCTGTTGTCCGAATGCCATGTGCCAGTCTCGTCGATGAGCCCGCTCGCCGGCACTGCTTCGTCCCGCTGGCGTCAACAAAGCCGGCGGTAGGGGACGTTCTGCGATGCGTTGAGCGTGGTCGATTAGTCAGCGCTCCTCGGGGACCCAGTCAATGCGCAGGCGGCCGGCGTCGAACTCGCGAAGCGTCGCTTTCGCTGCAAGGGCGTCCGTGTCGTTACCTTCCGCCGTCTCTTCAAGCACCGGACGTGCCCTTCCGGGGTCCCATGCGCGGGCATTGGTGGCGGACCACAGGCGCACCGTTGCCACCTGATCATCCACCATCTCGGTGATGCGGTCCCGACCCATCGAGGTCGTCGCCAGTTCAAGGTGCAGGCGCTGCATCTCGTCCACCAGCTGATTCCAGGTGTCGGGCCGACCTCCCACTTCTGGTCGAACGCCTTCCATCGTTACCAGTACGGCCCGATACCTGCTGGCAAGCTCGATTGTCTCGTTGTCCGCCATCGCGCCAGTCTGACGCTCCGCGTAGTGCAGGGCGAGGCTGCCTCGGCGAGTGCGCTGGAGCGTCATCAGGACCCGGCGATCAGGGACGCGGCTGGCCCAGCGCGCGATCGAGCGATCGGGGCGCGTCAGGCAGTCTCAGCCAGTGGGCCGTAGCGTTGCTGTGCGGCCTGGGCCGAGGTGCCGAGTTGCTCGCCGATGCGCTTCCATGGCAGTCCCGCGCGGCGCGCCGCGATCACGGCTTCGGCCACGTGGCGTTCGCTGCGGGCTCGAGCCAGCGCGGCGCGGCGCAGCAGGTACTCGGCGACGTCGACCTCGTTGTCGGGCGACGGGTCGAAGGCCTCGAGCTCGTCGGCCAGCTCGTCGGCGTGATCGAGGATCTCCTGGATCGAGCGGGGCATGGTGGTCACCTCAAGAATCTCGGTCGAGCGGCCATGGCGTGGACGATGAATTCGATGCCCTCGTCGGAGGTGACCAGGCCGACTTCGAGGAGTCGACCGCTGGCGTCGCCGCCGATCAGCATGGTCAGGTCGTCGTGCTCGAACACGTGGACGGGGTGGCGATAGGCGTGGACCATGTCGTCATCGGCGATCCCGTGTCGGCGAGCGCTGGCCAACACGACCGGGTCCACGCCGTCAAGTTATCTTGATCCGACGGTCCAGGCAACGGGTCTGTCGCCCCGGAACGGGCATCCCGAACGCGCACGCGATAAGTGCCCCGTGGCGTCCTCAAAGGGCCGTTAG
>JALOLF010000015.1 GCA_025456085.1 Acidimicrobiales bacterium | reverse complement strand
CGAAGAAGTCCTCGTCGCCCGTGAGGTGCCAACGCCCCGAGGCCGACCGGCCCGGGTCGAGGGCGACCAGCTCGTCGAGGAACAGGAAGGGCGGCCGGTGGGGCAGCAACGCGTCGGGTCGGGGCAGGGTCACGGCGGCTGGTCCGCGCTCAGCCGGCGAGCGCCTGCTGCAGCTTCGTCGGGGTGTCCTTGGGGCTGATCTTGTACCAGGCCTCGGCGATGCGGCCCTTCTCGTCGATGAGGAAGGCCGAGCGGATGATGCCCAGGTACGTGCGGCCGTAGTTCTTCTTCTCGCCCCACACGCCGTAGGCCTCGGCCACGGCGTGCTCGGTGTCGGCGAGCAGGGGGAAGCCGAGCCCGTACTTCTCGTCGAAGCGCTTCTGGCGCTCGGGGACATCGGGGCTGATGCCGATGATGGCGGTGTCACCGATGTCGCCGGCGATGTCGCGCAGGTTGCAGGACTGCTGGGTGCAGCCAGGGGTGTCGGCCTTGGGGTAGAAGTACACGAGGACCTTGCGGCCCTTGAAGGACGACAACCGGACCGTCTTGCCGTCCTGGTCCTTCAAGGCGATGGCCGGGGCCTTGTCACCGGTTTGCAGCTTGGCGTCGCTCATGCGGGCACGCTACCGCGCCGCTCGGCGCCGATGGCCGGACGCGACGGTGCCGAGCCGGCCCGGGGTGTTCCCGGGGTCGGCTCGGCACCGTCGGACGTTCAGGTCGCCGGGGGCGTCAGCGAGGTGCCTTGACCTCGCCGGCCGCGACGCGCTTGAGGGTCGAGCCGGCCGTGATCTTGGCCGACTTGCGTGCCTTGTACTTGACGCGCTCACCGGTCTGCGGGTTCACGCCCATGCGGGCCGCCCGCTGGGTCTGCTCGATCTTGAGGAAGCCCGGCACGGTGATGGCGTCCTTGCCCTTGGCCACCGTCTGCTGGGCGATCTCCTCGAACGCCTTGAGGGTGCGCTCGACGTCGGCCTTGGAAACGCCCGAGCGCTCCGTGATGGCAGCTACCAGTTCGGTCTTGTTCATGTCTCCTACTCCTCCTCTTCGGCTCGGCTACGAGCGCCGGGTGACCTCTCCCGGTCTGTTCGGCCCGAGCCTCGAGTCTCCGCTTCACGAGGCCACTGGAGCGCCAGCATGGCCGCCCGGGCGGCGTCGCGGGTGGATGGTCGCCGCTGGACGGGGGGACACGCGGCTCGTACCCTCCCGCGCACCAGTTCACCGGCTCGGTGAGGAAGGGTCGCAACGGGGCGCGAGTTGGATCTCGAGTGGGGCGTCGTGGCAGCGGGTCTGCTGGTGGGCTTCATGGTGGGGCTCACCGGCATGGGCGGCGGGGCGCTGATGACGCCGATCCTGGTGCTCGTGTTCGGCGTCGACCCCTCCACCGCCGTCGGCACCGACCTCGTGGTGTCCCTGCTCATGAAACCGGTCGGCGGCGGCGTCCACCTCCGACGCGGCACGGTGCAGACGGACCTCGTGCGCTGGCTGGTGCTCGGGTCGATGCCCGCCGCCTTCTGCAGCGTCTGGCTCGTGCAGACCCACCTCGACCCCGAGCGTGTGGACGTCCTCGTGAAGAACCTGATCGGCGCGGCGCTGCTGGTTGCGTCGGCGACCTTGGCCGTCAAGGGCGCGTTCGCGCACCGCACCGGCACGGTCGTCGACGAGGACCATCCCGTGCACGTCCACCGGGTCCGCACCGTCGCCATCGGTGTCTTCGGCGGCGTCATGGTGGGGCTGACGTCGGTCGGTTCGGGCTCGCTGATGATGGTGCTCCTGCTGCTCCTCTACCCGGTGCTCAGCGCCCGCCAGCTCGTGGGCACCGACCTGGTGCAGGCGGTACCCCTCGTCGCGGCCGCGGCGCTCGGTCACCTGCTGTTCGGCTCGGTCGAGCTCGGGCTCACCGCAGGGCTCCTCCTGGGCGCGCTGCCCGGTGTGTGGTTCGGTGCGCACGTCTCGTCACGCGCCCCCGACTACGCCATCCGCCCCCTCCTCGCCGTGGTGCTGGTCGGGTCGGGGCTCAAGATGCTCGGTGCGTCCAACACCGGGTCGATCGGCGTGTCCCTGGCGCTGTGCGTGGCGGCGATCGTCGTCATCGTGCGCGGACGAGCCGAGCAGGTCCGCCCGGCGGTCGAGCAGGGCCCCTGACCGCGGTCAACCGCCCGCGTTCACGAGGTGGTTCGCCGCCATCTCGAAGTACGCGAGCATCGCCGCTTCGTCGTCGGGATCGAGACCGCCGGCACGCACCGCGGCGGCCATGTGGCGGTACCAGGCGTCACGCTCGGCCGGGCCGATGACGAAGGGCTGGTGACGCATGCGCAGCCGGGGGTGGCCGCGCTGGTCGTTGTAGACCATGGGCCCGCCCCAGTACTGCACGAGGAACAGCACGAGGTGGTCCTCCGCCTCGGCCAGGTCCTCGTCGGGGTACATCGGGCGCAGCAGGGGGTCCATCGCCACTGCGGCGTAGAACCGCTCGACGAGGGCGCGGAACCACGGTTCGCCACCCACCCGCTCGTACATGGTCCGGGCCTGATCGCTCATCGTGACCGACGCTACCGCTGGCGGGGCTAGCGTCGGGTCCGATGCGGGGGGCACCGCCGACCACGATCGACACCGGCTCGGCCGAGTTCGCCGAGCGCCGCGCCGGCATGCAGACGCTGCTCGACGACGTGCTCGCGGCGCAGGCCGTGCTGGCCGAGGGCGGCGGTGCCAAGTACGTGGACCGGCACCGCCAGCGCGGCAAGCTGCTCGTGCGGGAGCGGGTGGAGCTCCTGCTCGACCGGGACACGCCGTTCCTGGAGCTGTCCCCGCTGGCCGGCTGGGGCACCGACGACCCCGTGGGCGGTGGGCTCGTCGTGGGCATCGGCCAGATCGAGGGCGTCGAGTGCCTGGTGAGCGCCAACGACCCCACCGTGCGCGGCGGGACCTCGTCGCCGACCACGATCGCCAAGACCCTGCGGGCCCAGGAGGTGGCGCGGGTCAACCGGCTGCCGCTGGTCAACCTGACCGAGTCGGGCGGCGCCGACCTGCCCCGTCAGGCCGACATCTTCGTGCCCGGCGGCGCGGCCTTCCGCAACCTCACCCGCCTGTCGGCCGAGGGCGTCCCCACCGTCACCCTCGTGTTCGGTTCGTCGACGGCCGGGGGCGCCTACGTGCCGGGCATGAGCGACCACACCGTGTTCGTGCAGGGCGGGGCCAAGGTGTTCCTGGGCGGTCCGCCCCTGGTCAAGATGGCCATCGACGAGGACGCCGACGAGGAGACGCTGGGCGGGGCCGAGATGCACGCCCGCCGCTCGGGGTTGGCCGACGCCCTGGCCGTCGACGAGCACGACGCCCTGCGCCTCGGACGGCGTCTGGTGGCCCGGCTGCACTGGCGCAAGGCGGGCCCCGGTCCGTCCGAGCCGGCCGACCCGCCGCTGCTCGACCCCGACGAGCTGCTGGGTGTGGCCTCCCCCGACGTGCGGGTGCCCTTCGAGGTCCGCGAGATCCTGTGGCGGGTCCTCGACGGCTCCCGCTTCGAGGAGTTCAAGCCCCTCTACGGCACGCAGCTCGTGTGCGGGTGGGGCTCCATCTGCGGGTTCCCGGTGGGCGTGCTGGCCAACAACGGCATCCTGTTCTCGGAGGAGTCCCAGAAGGGCGCGCAGTTCATCCAGCTCTGCAACCGGCGGGACCTGCCTCTGGTGTTCGTGCAGAACATCACCGGGTTCATGGTGGGCACCCGCTACGAGCAGGGCGGCATCATCAAGCACGGCTCGATGCTGATCAACGCGGTGTCGAACTCGACGGTGCCCCACCTCACGCTCATGGTGGGCGCCTCCTACGGCGCCGGCAACTACGGCATGTCGGGCCGGGCCTACGACCCGCGCTTCGTGTTCAGCTGGCCCAACCACCGCATCGCCGTGATGGGCCCCCGCCAGCTCGCCGGGGTGCTCTCCATCGTGCAGCGCCAGGCCGCCGAACGCGCCGGCCGACCCTACGACGAGGAGGCGGACGCCGCTATGCGGACCCTGGTGGAGACCCAGATCGAGGGCGAGTCCACGGCGCTGTTCGCCACCGGTCGGTTGTGGGACGACGGCATCATCGACCCCCGCGACACCCGCACCGTGCTGGGCCTGACCCTCAGCGCCGCCCACTCCGCGCCGGTGCAGGGCACCTCCAGCTTCGGCGTGTTCCGGATGTGACGCCGTGAACCCTGCACCGCTGCCGTCGTACACCTCCGTGCTCGTGGCCAACCGGGGCGAGATCGCCCGGCGGGTCATCCGCACCGCCCGCGAGCTGGGCCTGGGAACGGTGGCCGTGTACAGCGACGCCGACCGCGACGCGGCCCACGTGCGCGACGCCGATGCTGCGGTGCGTCTGGGCCCGGCGCCGGCCGGCGCGTCGTACCTCGACGTCGACCGGATCCTGGCCGCGGCCCGGGCCAGCGGCGCGCAGGCGGTGCACCCCGGCTACGGGTTCCTGTCGGAACGGGCCGACGTCGCCCGGGCCGTGGTCGACGCCGGCCTGGTGTGGATCGGTCCGCCCGCGGACGCCATCGCGGCCATGGGTGACAAGGTCGCGGCCAAGGCCGAGGCTCGGGCTGCCGGGGTGCCGGTGCTGCCCGAAGCCGTGCTGGACGGCGACGACCCGACGGGTTGGCGGGAGGCCGCCGAGCCGGTGGGCTACCCGCTGCTGGTCAAGGCCGCGGCCGGGGGCGGCGGGCGGGGCATGCGTCTGGTCACGCGACCCGAGGATCTGCCCGAGGCCGTCGCCGCCGCCCGGCGCGAGGCGCAGGCCGCCTTCGGGGACGGCACGGTGTTCGCCGAGCGCTTCGTGCGCTCGGGACGCCACGTCGAGATCCAGGTGGTGGCCGACCGCCACGGCGCCGTCGTGCACCTCGGGGAACGGGACTGCTCGGTGCAACGCCGGCACCAGAAGATCGTCGAGGAGGCCCCCTCCCCCGCCGTCACCCCCGACCTGCGCCGGAGGCTCGGGAGCGCCGCGGTCGAGTTGGCCCGCCGGATCGGCTACGAGGGGGTGGGAACGGTCGAGCTCCTGCTCGAGGGCACCGGCGACGACGCCCGGTTCTGGTTCCTGGAGATGAACACCCGTCTGCAGGTGGAGCACCCCGTGACCGAGGCGGTGTGGAGGGTGGATCTCGTCCGGCTGCAGCTGGCGGTGGCGGCCGGGGAGCCGCTCGGCTTCGACCAGGACGACCTCGCGGCACAGGGCCACGCCGTCGAGGCCCGGATCTACGCCGAGGACCCGACCCGGGACTGGCTGCCCTCCACCGGCGCCCTGCTGCGGTGGCGGCCGGGGCCCACCCCGGCCCGCTGGGACAGCGGCGTCGAGGAGGGTGACGAGGTGTCGCCCCACTACGACCCGATGCTGGCCAAGGCCATCGCCCACGCCGGCACCCGGGAGGAGGCGGCCGCCCGCCTCGCCCGGGCCCTCGACGAGCTCGAGGTCCACGGGGTGCGCACCAACCGCGACCTGCTCACCGCGGTGCTGCGCGAACCGTCCTTCCTCGCCGGGGAGGCCACGACCGCGTTCCTCGACGACGCGACCCACCTGCGCGCCAGCGGCCCCGACGGGGCCACGACGGCCCGCCACGCCGTGGCCGCCACCCTGGCCGGGGTGCTGGACCGCCGTGGCGAGGACGCCCTGAGCGGCTTCGCGCCGCCGGGGTGGCGCAACGTGGCCGGCGACGCGCCGCACACCACGTGGCACGACCCGAACGGCGCCACGGAGCCGACGACGGTGCGCTACCGGTTGGAGGCCCGCGGCGGCTTCCGGGCCGTCGTGGAACCGTCCGGCGTCGAGCTGCACGGTCGCGTGGCGGGCACCCACCGCACCGGGCCGACCCGTCACCTGGAGCTCGAGGTGCACGACGGCGACGACGCCGTCGGCGTGGCGACCCGCCTGCGCTGCACCTGCACGACCGACCCGGCGACCGGTGCCACCTGGGTGAGCAGCCACGGGGCCACCACGGCCTGGCAGGAGGCACCGCGCTTCACCGAGCACGGCGCCGCGGGCGCCGGCGGCGGTCCCCTCGCCCCGGTGCCGGGCCGGGTCGTCCGGGTCGCCACCCAGGTCGGTGACCACGTCGAGGCGGGCCAGACCCTGGTGGTGCTCGAGGCCATGAAGGTGGAGCACCGCATCGCCGCCGCGGAGCCGGGCACGGTCGTGGCCGTCCTCGTCGCCGAGGGCGACACCGTCGAGGCCCACCAGCTCCTGGTTCGTCTGGAGGAGGGAGCCCCGTGACCGCACCCCTGCGCATCGCCAACTGCTCGGGCTTCTACGGCGATCGCCGCAGCGCCGCACGCGAGATGGTGGACGGCGGACCCGTCGACGTGCTGACCGGCGACTGGCTGGCCGAGCTGACCATGCTGATCCTGGCCAAGGACAAGCTGCGCAACCCCGACGGCGGCTACGCCCGGACCTTCGTGGCCCAGATGGCCGAGGTGCTGGGCACCTGCCTGGCGCGGGGCATCAAGGTCGTGGCCAACGCCGGCGGCCTCAACCCCGCCGGCTGCGCCGCGGCCGTGCGCACGGTGGCCGCCGAGGCCGGTCTCGCTCCCACCATCGCCTGGGTCGAGGGCGACGACCTCCTGGGTCGGCTCGACGAGCTGCGCGCCGCCGGGGTGCCGCTCACCAACCTCGACACCGGCGAGTCGCTGGAGGATCTGGGGGTCGAGCCCCTCACCGCCAACGCCTACCTCGGCGGTTGGGGCATCGCCGAGGCGTTGCGCCGAGGCGCCGACGTCGTCGTCACCGGTCGGGTCACCGACGCCTCGGTGGTGGTGGGCCCCGCGGCGTGGCACTTCGGTTGGGGTCGCACCGACTGGGACCGCCTGGCCGGAGCGGTGGTGGCGGGCCACGTCATCGAGTGCGGCACGCAGTGCACCGGCGGGAACTACGCCTTCTTCGGGGAGGTGCCGGGCCTCGAGCGGCCCGGCTTCCCGCTGGCCGAGGTGCACGAGGACGGCTCCTGCGTGATCACCAAGCACCCGGGGACCGGAGGACTGGTCTCGGTGGGCACGGTCACCGCTCAGCTCCTCTACGAGATCCAGGGCCCGACGTACGCCAACCCCGATGTGGTGGTGCGCCTCGACACCGTCCGCCTGGCCGACGACGGCCCGGACCGGGTGCGGGTGCACGGGGTGCGGGGCCTGCCGGCACCGGCCGACACCAAGGTGGCCCTCAACTACCTGGGCGGCTGGCGCAACACCATGACCTTCGAGCTGACCGGGCTCGACATCGAGGCCAAGGCGGCGCTGGCCGAGCGGACCCTGTGGTCGCTGCTGCCCGGCGGCCGCGACGCCTTCGACGCCGTGGACGTGCGCCTGGTCCGCTCCGACCGGGAGGATCCGGCCACCAACGACGACGCCGTCGCCCACCTGCGGGTGACGGTGATGGACCGCGACCAGGCCCGGGTGGGACGGGCCTTCTCGAACCCGGTCATCGAGATGGCCCTGGCCTCCTACCCCGGCTTCTTCACCACCAGCCCGCCCTCGGAGGGCTCGAGCTTCGGCGTCTACTGGCCGACCCTGGTCCCGGCGGCCCTCGTCCCCCACGTCGTGGTGGTGGGAGACGAGCGCATCGCCGTCGCCCCGTCGCCGACCCACGACGGCGGCTCCGGGGAGATCGAACCCGTCGGTCACGGACTCGTGTTCAGCGGCTCCGACGAGGGCGCGGTCGAGGTGGCGGGCGGGTGGGACCGCGCCGCGCGGCGCCCGGTCCCGCTCGGGCGGCTCATCGGCGCCCGATCCGGCGACAAGGGCGGCAACGCCAACCTCGGGGTGTGGGCCCGCGACGACACCGCCTGGACCTGGCTGCGGGCCACGCTCACGGTGGAGCGCCTGCGCGAGCTGCTGCCCGAGCTGCGCGAGCTGGAGGTGCAGCGTCACGAGCTGCCCGAGCTGCGTGCGCTCAACTTCGTCGTCGTCGGCCTGCTGGGGCGGGGCGTGGCGGCCTCGACCCGCTCGGATCCCCAGGCCAAGGGACTGGGCGAGTACCTCCGGGCCAAGGTCGTCGACATCCCCGAACCCCTGCTGCCCGGCCCGCTCTGAACCCGCCGGGCCCGTCCCGCGGCGCCGCCACGGCGCCGTCCCACGAGGAGATCGCCATGCGCTTCACCGAGGAACAGGAGCTCTTCCGCACGACCGTGCGGGAGTTCGTCGACAAGGAGATCAACCCGCACGCCGACGCCTGGGAGGCGGCGGGGATCTTCCCCGCCCACGAGCTGTTCCCCCGCCTGGGCGAGCTGGGCCTGCTCGGCCTGGAGTACGACCCCCGCTGGGGCGGGCAGGGGGCGGACCACACGTGGACCCTCGTCTACGGCGAGGAGTTCGGCCGTTGCGCCGCCAGCGGGGTGGCCATGGCGGTCAGCGTGCAGACCGACATGGCGACGCCGTCGCTGCACCGCTTCGGCAGCGACGAGCTCAAGGAGCGCTACCTGGTGCCGGCGGTGCGGGGCGACATGGTGGCCGCCATCGCCGTCACCGAGCCCGACGCCGGCAGCGACGTGGCCGGCCTGCGCACCCGGGCGGTGCGAGACGGCGACGAGTGGGTCGTCAACGGCTCGAAGCTCTACATCACCAACGGGACGCAGGCCGACTGGCTGTGCCTGCTGGCCCGCACCTCCGACGACGGGGGTCACCGGGGCATGAGCCAGATCGTGGTGCCGACCGACGTCGACGGCTTCTCGGTGAGCCGCAAGCTGGACAAGCTCGGCCAGCGCTCGTCGGACACCGCGGAGCTGTCGTTCGTGGACGTGCGGGTGCCCGTGGCGAACACGATCGGCGAGATCGGTCGGGGCTTCCAGCAGCAGATGGCGCAGTTCCAGAACGAGCGGCTCATCGCGGCCTACATGGCCATCGGGAACCTGCAGCTGGCCCTGGATCGCACCATCACCTACGTGCAGGAGCGCCAGGCGTTCGGTCGCAGCCTGGGCGACAACCAGTGGATCCAGTTCAAGCTGGCCGAGCTGGTGGCCGAGGTCGACCTGACCCGCCAGTACTGCTACGCCTGCGCCGAAGCCATCACCTCCGGTGCCGACCCGCTGACCGTGACCAAGATGGCCTCGATCGCCAAGCTCAAGACCGGTCGGCTGTCACGGGAGGTGGCGGACTGGTGCATCCAGTTCCACGGCGGCATCGGCTACATGGAGGAGACGTGGACGGCACGCTACTTCCGCGACAGCCGCCTGCTGTCCATCGGGGGTGGGGCGGACGAGGTGATGCTGCGCATCATCGCCATGCTCGCCGGCATCGGCAAGGCGTGACCGGCGAGCGGTGACGGGACCGGTGCGACCCGCCGGTGGCGGGTTCAGGGCATGTGCCGCAACTCGTGACGCAGGTCGCCGTCGCGGCGCAGCTCGTCGAGCCAGCACCGGGCGTCGCGCTCCGCGAGCCCCGCGGCCACCAACCGGAGGGTGTCGTCGTCGTCGTGACACCACAGACCCCACACCAGCTCGGTCGGTTCGCCGGCGGCCCGGAAGGCCTCGGGATCGCGTTGGTCCAGCCGCTCCAGCTCGTCGATGCGGAAGCCCAGGTGGCGCAGGGCGTGGTCGATCTCGGTGGCGTCGAGGCGCACCCGCAGCTCCTCGGAGAGCTGGTGGAAGGTGAGGTCCATGACGAGCCCGCACGGCCACTCGAGGTCCCAGAAGAACGCCGGCTCGGCGTCCCGGCGGTCGCGGACCGTGGTGGGCTCGTCGAACGCGGCGAGCAGGTCCAGCTCGCTCACCCGTCCCCGGACCAGCTCGACGTCGAGCAACCGGTTGCGAGGGAAGGCCTTGAGACGAGTGACACCCGATCGCACGGTGTCACAGCTTAGGGAGTGGGCGCGGCGGCATCGGTGAACCGTCGCCGAGCGGCCACGTCCCGCTCACGAGGTGGCGTCGAGCGCGTGGCGGATGCCCCGCAGGAAGGCGGCCACGCCCTCGGGTCCCTCCCCCTCGAGGAGCCGGCGCACGACGGCCGAGCCGACCACGACCCCGTCGGCCACCGCGCACGCCTGCACGGCCTGCTCGGCGTTGGAGACGCCCACACCGATGAGCACCGGCTTGTCGGTCACCGCTTTGAGGCGGGCCGCGATGACCGTGGCGCTCTCCGCGAGCTCGGCTCGCTCGCCGGTCACGCCCAGCAGGCCCACCGCGTACACGAAGCCCCTGGCCCGGGTGCAGATGCGGGGCAGGCGTTCGTCGGGGGCCGTCGGCGCCGCCAGCAGGACCGTCTCCACACCGGCGGCGTCGGCCGCGCCGGCCCATGGACCGACCTCCTCCAGGGGCAGGTCGGGCAGGATGGCGGCGCGCACGCCGGCCTCGGCCAAGGAGGCCGCGAAGCGCTCGTGGCCCATGTGGAAGCAGAGGTTGTAGTAGGTCATGACCACGAGGGGGACGCCCACGTCGGCGCGGCGCAGGCTCTCCAGGACGCTCACCGGAGTGGCGCCGGCGTGCAACGCCTGGTCCGAGGCCTGCTGGATGACGGGGCCGTCCATGACCGGGTCGGAGAAGGGGATGCCGACCTCGACGGCGTCGGCACCGGCGTCGGCCGCAGCCCGCACGGCGTCGACCCAGTCCGCACCGAGGCCGCCGGTCACGTAGGGCACCAGCAGCTTGGCGCCGGCGTCGCGGCGCTGGCGCAGGTGCCGTTCCAGGGCGCCAGGCCCGGTCGGCGGCGCCGGCACCCCCGGGGGCAACTCGGCGCTCACCCCAGCACGTCCATCATCTGGGCGACGTCCTTGTCGCCCCGCCCCGACAGGTTGACCAGCACGGTGCGCCCGGCCAGGGACGCCCGGTCCCGGGCGATCCAGGCCAGGGCGTGGGCCGGCTCCAGCGCGGGGATGATGCCCTCGGTGCGGCTCAGCAGCTGGAAGGCCTCGACGACCTCGGCGTCGGTGACGCTCACGTAGCGGGCCCGCCCGATGGTGGCCAGGTGGGAGTGCTCGGGCCCGATGCCCGGGTAGTCGAGGCCGGCGGAGATGGAGTGCGCCTCGTTCACCTGGCCGAACTCGTCCTGCAGGAGGAACGACTTCGACCCGTGCACCACGCCGGGCACGCCCCGGGCGATGGCGGCGCCGCCGGCGGGCTCGACGCCGACCAGCTCCGCCGGGGTGCCCACGAAGCCCGAGAAGATGCCGATGGCGTTGGACCCGCCGCCGACGCAGGCCGTCACCACGTCGGGCGCACCGCCGAGCAGCGCCTCGCACTGGGCCCGGGCCTCGGTGCCGATGACCGTGTGCAGCTCACGCACCATCCACGGGTAGGGGTGGGGGCCCATGACGGAGCCGAGGCAGTAGTGGGTGCCCCCGACCGTGGCGACCCAGTCCCGCATGGCCTCGTTGATGGCGTCCTTGAGGGTGCGGCTGCCGGTGACGGCCGGTCGCACCTCGGCGCCGAGCAGGCGCATACGGAACACGTTGAGCGCCTGGCGCTCCATGTCCACCTCGCCCATGTAGACCAGGCACTCCAGGCCGAGCAGGGCTGCGGCCGTGGCGGTGGCCACGCCGTGCTGACCGGCCCCGGTCTCGGCCACCAGGCGGGTCTTGCCCATGCGGCGGGCCAGGAGGGCCTGGCCGAGCACGTTGTTGATCTTGTGGGAGCCGGTGTGGTTCAGGTCCTCGCGCTTGAGCAGGACCCGCACGCCGAGCGCTTCGGAGAGCCGGTGGCACTCGGTGAGCGGCGACGGACGGCCGGCGTAGTCCCGCAGCAGGGCGTCGAGCTCGTCGTGGAAGGCGGGGTCGGCCCAGGCGTGGCGGAACGCCTCCTCCAGCTCCTGGCAGGCGGGCACGAGCGTCTCGGGGACGAAACGTCCGCCGAACTCGCCGAAGCGCCCGTCGATCGAGGGCTCTGGGAGGGACACGTCGGGCTCCTTGTCCGGGGTGCGCGGGGAGGGCGGGCGGGCGCCCGCACCCTACGCGTCCTCGGCGCCGGCCGAGAAGCCGGATGCGCCGTCCGCCGGAACCGCCGCGGTGGGCTGCTCCTGTCGCTCCAGGACCCAGTCCTCGCCCCAGTCGTAGAGCTCCGGCTCGTCGTGACCCAGGTCGAAGTAGCCCTCGTCGTCGGTTTCGAAGGCCTTCGCCGCCAGCACGAACGCCCGGACCTTGCGGGCGTCCTTGTGGCCGGGCGCCGCCTCGACCCCGGTGGAGACATCGACCCCCCACGGCCGGACCCGTTCGATGGCCTCGGCCACGTTGTCGGGGTCGAGGCCACCCGCCAGGATGATGCGGCGGTCCACCGGCAGGTGCTCGGCGAGGCTCCAGTCGAAGACACGGCCGGATCCGGGCTCGGCCGCGTCGAGCAGCAGCGCGTCCACCTCGTAGTCGCCGGCCCGTTCCAGGTTCCGGTCCCCTGCGGAGATGGCCTTGATCACGAAGGGGACCCGCTGGCGCACCCACCTGGCCTCGGCCGGGGACTCGTGGCCGTGGAGCTGCACGCCCCGCAGGCCCATGGAGTTCACGATCTGCACGACACGCTGGGTGGACTCGTCACGGAAGACGCCCACGGTCAGGATCTCGGGAGGCAGGCGACGGGCGATGTCGCGGGCCACCACCGGTGCGATCTGGCGGGGCGACGGCGCGAAGACGAAGCCGACGGCGTCGGCGCCCATGGCGACGGCGAACAGCGCGTCGCTCTCGTTCGTGATGCCACAGATCTTCACGAACACGACGCCGAACCTACCGGACCGGGACCCGCCCACCGTGTCATTCGCCCCGGGTGCTCGAGGACACCCGACGCCGACCGCGCTCAGCGGGGCGACGCAGCGGCGAGGAGGGCCGCGACGGCGGCGGCCGGATCGCCCGAGGTGACCAGCGACTCCCCCACCAACAGGGCGTGGTAGCCCGCGTCGGCCAGCACCGCCGCGTCGGCGGGACCACCGATGCCCGACTCCGCGACGCGCACCACGCCGTCCGGCAGCAGCGGCGCCACGCGCACGGCCCGTTCGGTGTCGACCCGGAAGGTGACCAGGTCGCGCTGGTTCACACCGACCAGATCCGCACCCACTGCGAGCGCCCGGTCGAGCTCCGCCTCGTCGTGGATCTCCACCAGGACGTCGAGGCCGACCACCTCGGCCAGCGCCGTGAACTCCGCCAGTTCGACGTCGTCGAGCGCAGCGGCGATGAGCAGCACGGCGTCCGCGCCCATGAGTCGGGCGTCGCACACGTCGTGTGGCGACACGGTGAAGTCCTTGCGCAGCACCGGCAGGCCGCAGGCACCGCGGGCCACGGCGAGGTCCTGCGGCGATCCGCCGAAGAACGCCCCGTCGGTGAGCACCGACAGGCAGGCGGCACCACCCCGCTCGTAGGCCCGGGCCAGCTCGGCCGGGTCGAGGTCGGGGGCCAGCGCGCCCTTGGAGGGCGAGCGCCGTTTGACCTCGGCGATGACGGCGACGCCGGCAGCGGCCGACGCCGTCGCCAGCGCCCGGCGGAAGCCCCGGGTGGGTGGGCACGACCGGGCCTCGGACACGAGGGCGTCCAGCCGTCGGGTGTCGGCGCGGGCCTCGGCACGGTGCGCCTCGAGGATGCGGTCGAGGTAGGTCGCCACGCCGGCGGCTAGAGCGCCAGCCCCTTGGCCGCGGTCGGCTCGGTGATGGCCATCACCGGCGGCTCGGCCAGGATGCCGCCGATGGCCGCGAAGAGCTCCTTGATGCCGTCCGAGGCGCCGTGGGCGGCGAGGGCGTCGCCGTCGGTGTAGAGCTCGAACACCCACACCGTGTTCTCGTCCGCGCTGTCCCGGTGGAACGAGTAGACCTCGGTACCGGGCTCCTCGGCCACCACGGGCAACATGCGCTCCAACGCGGCCAGCACGTCCTCACGCCGGCCGGGCACGGCCACGAGCTTCACGAACATCGACGTCTTCGCCATGGGCGGCAGCGTAGCGGGCGACGATGGGCACGACGGCGGTCAGCGCTCGGGGTCCGGATCGTGGCTGCGCAGCACCGTGAGCATGGGGACCAGCACGAAGGACAGCCCGGAGCACACCAGCGCCGTCACACCGAGGGCCAGCAGGGGCGCGAAGCTGGCCACCAGCCCGGCCGACAGGAACAGCACGGCGGCGAGGAACAGGACGGCCGGAAGCAGCTGCTGCCAGGGCGGTACCCGGCTCGCGCTCAAGGGTGTGTCGTCGAGCAGGTCGGCGTCGACCGGTCGGCCGCGGTCGTCGAGGTCGTCGGGCTCGAGGGGCTCGAAGTCGGGGTGGGCCGTGCCCGGGGCCCAGGCACGCAGACGATCGAGGCGGAGGCGCTCGTCGAGGTCCCGGCGCTGCGCCGGGTCCCGCAGCACCTCCCATGCCTGGTTGAGCCGTTGCATCTCGCGCTCGGCGCGGCGGCGCTCGGATGCGGACGCGCCGACGTGGAAGTCGGGGTGGTGACGACGGGCCAGGCGGACATAGGCGCGCCGAACCTCCGCCACCGATGCCGTCGGCGCCACCTGCAGCACGTCGTAGGGGTTCTCGTCCGTGTCGTGATGGTACGGGGCCGGGTGGCGCGACCGCCCGTCGGCGGCAGGAGCGGGCCCGCCGGCGGCGGGGATCGCCGGTGGGCCAGAATGACCGGGCCATGGCCGAACCGGAAACCGTCGTCGTGGTCGTCGAGGACGACCCGAACATCGCCGATCTGGTGGACCTCTACCTGCGTCAGGCCGGCTACCGCGTCTACCAGGCCGCCGACGGCGAGGCGGCGCTGCGCACCGTGCGCGACCGGCGCCCCAGCCTGGTCGTGCTCGACATCGGGCTGCCCGGCGGCATGGACGGCCTCGAGGTGTGCCGGCGCGTTCGGGCCGACTCCGATCTGCCCGTCATCCTGCTCACGGCACGCGACAGCGAGCTCGACCGGGTGCTCGGCCTGGAGCTGGGCGCCGACGACTACGTGACCAAGCCCTTCTCCCCCCGGGAGCTGGTGGCGCGGGTCAAGGCCGTGCTGCGCCGCACCGAGGCCCCGACCCGCGCCGCGAAGGTGCTCGCCGTCGGCGACACCGAGATCGACCTGGGCCGCCGGGAGGTGCGCCACGCGGGGACGGTCGTGGCGCTGGCTGCCCGGGAGTTCGACCTGATCGCCTACCTCGCCGAGCACCGCGGTCTGGCGCTCAGCCGCCGTCAACTCCTCGACGGCGTATGGGGCCACGACTGGGTCGGCGACGAGCGCACCGTCGACGTGCACGTCCGACAGCTGCGCAGGAAGCTGGGTGACGACCTGCCCCTGGCGACGGTGTGGGGTGTGGGCTACCGGCTCGGGTGACGTGACCCGGGCGGTCGCCGACCGGTCGGGCGTTCACATCCTGCTCACATCCGCCGGCAAGACTGCCGGTGTGCTGCACCCCCGCCGGGCCCGACGCCGGCCGCCGCCCGCGGACCACCAGCGACGCCCCGGGGCGGGGCCGCGCCCCGGACCGGCGAGGCGACGGCGGTGAAGCGCCGGCTCACGCTGGCCATCCTGGGGACGGCCGCTGCTGCGCTGCTCATCGCCGGACTGGGCACGTTGGCGCTCAGCCGCATCGGGGCCCGCAACGCCGCCCGGGACGACGTCGTGTCCCAGGCCGAGGTGGCGGCGCAGCTCATCGCGCTCAGCCAGGAGGGTCTCACCCGGGCCACGGGCGAGGAGCTCGACCAGCTCCGCGACCAGTTCTGCAACGAGCCGCCGCCGCTCGACGCCGCCCCCGCCCAACAGGACGCCGTCGTGCGCCTCCAGGCCCTGCTGTGCGTCGATGCCACCACCACCGCCGGGTTGGAGCAGGTGACGGCGGCGGTGTGCGACGACGGATCGGGCTCGTCGCTGGCGCCGTACCTGGCCGAGGAGGTCATCTCCGCCGGGGAGGTGTTCTGCGCCGACCCGTCGGCCGACACGCTCGGCGGGCTGCGATCTGCCTTCTGCACCCAGCCGAGCCCCGAGGTCGGCCCGGCCAGCGGACGCCGACGCCTCGCGCAGGCCCGACGCCTGCTGTGCACGGCCGCCGAACGGCGCAGCGCGCAGCGCGACGCCCTCCAGGCCACGCTGGAGGGCCAGGACATCGAGCTCGTGGTCGTCACCCCAGGGGGCACGTTCGAACCGGGCACGCAGCTCCCCGACGGCCTGACCACGGCCGACGTGCCGCCGTCGGCGCTGCTGGAGGGTTCGACCGTGTCGGGCTCACGCGGGCGCCGGGTCTTCGCCGCAGCGCCCGTCGACGCCGACGCCGGCTACGTGCAGGCGGTGGTCGTGGCCCAGACCGTGGATCCGGTGCCGGGCAGCTCGGTGCGCTGGTTCGCGCTGTCGGCCGGGGTGACGCTGCTCATCGGCGCGGTGGTGGCGACGCGCCTCGGTCAGGCGCTCACCAGCCCGCTGCGGCGAGCCACGGCGGCCACCGCACGCATCGCGGCCGGCGACCTGGAGGTCCGCCTCCCCGAGCAGCCGAGCACCGGCCGCTCCCCCGACGAGCTCGACGAGCTGGGACACGGCATCAACCAGATGACCGAGGCGCTGGCACGATCGCGGGGCCTGGAGCGCCAGTTCCTGCTGTCCATCACGCACGACCTGCGCACCCCGCTCACCTCCATCCGGGGGTGGGCCGAGGCCATCGTCGACCACACCGCGCCCGACCCCGGCCGGGCGGCCTCGGTGATCCTCGACGAATCGGCACGCCTCGAACGGCTGGTCGCCGACCTGCTCGACCTCGCCCGGCTGGAGGCCCGCACGTTCCGCTTCCACCCGGCCGACGTCGACGCGGCGCAGGTGGTCGGCGGGGCGGTCGAGGGGCTGCGACCCGGCGTCGAAGGAGTGGGCCTGCGCCTCGAGCTCGTCCCCGACGCCGGACCCGTGCCGGCACGGGCCGACCCGGACCGGCTGCGGCAGGTGGTGGCGAACCTCGTGGACAACGCTCGGCGCTACGCCACCGCGGTCATCTCGGTGGCGGTGACCCGTGCGGCGACGGGCGCCCGGATCGAGGTGCGTGACGACGGGCCCGGCATCGCCCCCGAGGACCTGCCCCACGTGTTCGAGCGGCTGTACCAGGCCGCCCGCACGCCCCGGCACGCCGAGAGCGGTTCGGGCCTGGGTCTGGCCATCGTGCGTGAGCTGGTGGAAGGCATGGGCGGCACCGTGACGGCCACCTCCGCGCCGGGCGCCGGGGCCGCCATCGTCGTCACCCTGCCGGGGCCACTGGACGGACCACCGCCGCGTCCGGACGCGACGGGAGCTGTGCCGGACCCGACCGAGGCGGACGACCGGCCCTCAACGAACCAGGGGTAGCGCCTCGATGCGGACGGGGACCGCACGACCCTCGGCCCGCACCGCACCCTGCACCGGCGGCTCGATGCCACGCCTGACGTAGCCCAGGGCGATCGGGGCCCGCAGGAGCGCGGACTCCGCCACGCTCGTGACCGCCCCCACGACCTCGTCGCCGACGACGATGTCGGCACCGACCGGTGGCCGGGCGTTGGTCTCCACGACGAGGCCGCGCAGCAGCCGGGGCACGTTGTTGCCGCGGCTGTCGATGCGGGCGACCAGCTCCTGGCCCGTGTAGCAACCCTTGGTCCACGACACCGAGCCCTCGACGATGCCGGCTGCGGCGGGGATGGTCGACTCGTCGAGCTCCACCCCCATGCGCGGCACCCCCGCCTCGATGCGCAGGGTCTCGAGGGCGTCGGGATCGACCGTCACCGCCCCCGGCGGGACCACCGGATCGGGCCCGAGCAGGTCGACACCGGGGACGCCTCCCGCCTCGACGGGCACCACCACCGCGGCACCGGTGCGGTCGAGCTCGAGCGACGGCGTCGCCGGGCCCCGCACGGCGACCAGCGCCCAGTCGCGGTGCAGCGCCAGGTCGGCCTTCGTGCGCAGCTTGAACCGCTGGAGGCGGGCCAGCACCACCTCACCCCAGCCCGCGTCCACGTCGAGCAGGAACGCGCGCTCCGCCGTGCGGCTCACCCGCACCCAGGCGTCGAGCTTCCCCTGGGGTTGCAGCAGCAACGAGCGGGCCGACTCCCCCACCGCGAGGGCGGCCACGTCCTGGGAGAGCTGGCCCTGGAGGAACGCTGCGGCGTCGGGCCCCTCCACCGACACGACGTCGACGGGCAACCTCGCTGCGCCCGCCTCGTTGCGCACCACCCACTGATCCGTCGACGCGTCGCCCATCCCGCCAGGCTACGGCCGATCCCTCCTCCCCCAGCCCGAGATCTCGTCACCAGACCCCGGAGACCGATGCTCGGTGACGAGATTTCGTCAAGACGGGGAGGTGGCGGAGCGGCGGGCGGCGGTCATGCGGCGGGCACCGGGGACCGCCGCGAGCAGGGCCCGGGCCTTGTTGTGGCACTCGAGGTCCTCGTGCTCGGGCACGCTGTCGACCACCACGCCGGCGCCGGCCTGCACCGAGGCCCGGCCGTCGGGCCCGATGACCATGGTGCGGATGGCGATGGCGGTGTCGATGTTGCCCGAGAAGTCGAGGTAGCCGACCACACCCGCGTAGGGACCCCGCTTCACCGGCTCCAGGTCGTCGATGATCTCCATGGCCCGCACCTTGGGCGCGCCCGAGACGGTGCCCGCCGGCAGCGTGGCCCGCAGCACGTCGATGGGGGTCCGGCCCTCGGCCAGCCGGCCCGACACCTGCGAGGTGAGGTGCATGACGTGGCTGTAGCGCTCCAGCACGAGCATCTCGTCGACCTTCTCGGTGCCGAAGGCCACGACCCGTCCCACGTCGTTGCGGGCCAGGTCGACGAGCATCACGTGCTCGGCGATCTCCTTGGGGTGCTCGCGCAGCTCGGCACCGAGGCGGCGGTCCTCCTCCTCGGTGCGGCCCCGCCGACGGGTGCCGGCGATGGGCCGGGAGATCACGGTGCCGTCGACGAGCTTCACCATGGGCTCCGGCGAGGACCCAACCAGCGTCACCTCGGGGGTGCGCACGAAGTACATGTACGGACTGGGGTTGATCTGGCGCAGCACCCGGTACACGTCGAACGGGTCGGCGTCGAGGTCGAGGTCGAAGCGCTGGGCCAGCACGACCTGGAAGATGTCCCCGGCCAGGATGTGCTCCCTGGCCGCCTCGACGGCCTGGCAGTAGGCGGCGGCGCCCATGGAGGAGGTGACCTCCGGCAGCGGGTCGTCGGTCGGCGGCGGCTCCAGCAGCGGCTCGGGCAGGGGTGCCGCGCCGTCGGCTGCCAGGCGCTGCAGGCGGGCGACGGCGTCGTCGTAGGCCCGGTCCAGCTCGTCGTCGCTCGCCCCCGGCGCCACCAGGGCGTTGGCGATGAGCGTCACCCGCTGCGCGAAGTGGTCGAAGGCGGCCAGCTCGCCGATCACCGAGAGCACCGCGTCGGGATGGCCCCGGTCGTCGGTGGGGACGTGGGGCAGGTGCTCCACCTCGCGCACCACGTCGTAGCCCAGGTACCCCATGAGGCCGCCGTGCAGGGGCGGCAGGTCCTCGAGGGTCGGCGAGCGGTAGTGCCCCAGCAGGGCCTCGACCGCGGCCAGGATGCCGTCGCCCAGCGGGATGCCGGCGGGCAGCTCCCCCTCGACGTCGACGTGGCGACCCCGGGCGACCAGGGTCGCCACGGCCCGACGACCCACGAACGACCACCGGCTCCAGCGCTCCCCGTGCTCCACGGACTCCAGCAGGAAGCCGGGTTCGCCGTCGCGGGTCAGCCGGGCGAAGGCCGCCACCGGGGTGATGAGATCGGCCAGCAGCTCCTGCCACACCGGCACCACGGTGTGGTCGCGGGCCAGCGCCCGGAACTCGTCTCGTGAGGGGCGCAGCACGGCGGGGCGGCCGGCTCAGTCGTCGGGGCTGGCCGTGGTGTGGCCCTCGCCGAACTGACGGAAGAAGCACGAGTACTCCCCGGTGTGACACGCACCCCGGCCCTCCTGCTCGACCACGAACAGCAGCGTGTCGCCGTCGCAGTCGTAGCGGGCCTCGCGCACGAACTGCCGGTCGCCGGAGGTGTCGCCCTTGCGCCACAGCTCCTGGCGGGACCGGCTCCAGAACACGGTGCGGCCCTCGTCGAAGGTGCGCCGCAGCGATTCCTCGTTCATCCACGCCATCATCAGGATGCGCCCGGTGCCCTCCTCCTGCACGATGGCGGGCACGAGCCCGGCGGCGTCGTAGCGGACCAGGGCCAGCTGCTCGTCGGTCACGGCGATGGGGGTCGTCTCGGGCATAGGGCGCTCATGGTAGGGGCGCGGCACGCGAGGACCGCAAACGATTCGGGCCGCTACAGGTACAGGCCGGTGGAGCCTTCCTCGAGGCGCTTGGCCGCCACGGCGTGGATGTCGCGCTCGCGCAGGATGATGTAGTCGTCGCCGCGCACCTCGACCTCGTAGCGGTCCTCGGGGTTGAACAGCACCTGGTCGCCGATCTCCATGGCCCGCACGTTGGGCCCCACGGCCACCACCTCGGCCCACACCAGGCGCTTGCCCATCTGGGCGGTGGCGGGGATGAGGATGCCCCCGGTGGTGCGGCGCTCCCCCTCCATGCCGCCCATCTTCACCAGGATGCGGTCGTTGAGCATCTTGACGGGAAGCTTGTCGATGTCGGGGGTGGCCACGCCCCGACGGTACCGTCTGCACCCGTGGCCGCCACCATCGAACCCCGCCCCGTCCGCCTGGTCACCGACGACGGCGTCCGCCTCGAGGGCGAGGTGGCGGTGCCGGAGGCCGCGTGGGCGGCCGTCGTGCTGGCCCACCCCCATCCGCTGCACGGCGGCTCGATGCGCTCGCTGGTGACGAGTGAGCTGTTCCGCACCCTGCCCGAGCACGGCCTGGCCGCGCTGCGGTTCAACTTCCGGGGGGTGGAGGGCTCGGGCGGCACCCACGGCGGCGGACGCGACGAACGCCACGACGTCCTGGCCGCGCTGGACTCGCTGTGCGTGCTGGCGCCGGAGGTGCCGGTGGTGCAGGCCGGCTGGTCCTTCGGCGCCGACGTCTCGGCCTCCGTCGTCGACCCCCGGCTGTCGGGGTGGTTCCTGGTGGCACCGCCGCTGCGGATCCTGCCCCTCGACGAGCTCGTCGCCGGCGGGGACCCCCGGCCCAAGCTGTGCGCCGTGCCCGAGCACGACGAGTTCTGCCCACCGGCCACCGCACGGGAGCGGACCGCGGCGTGGGCCGCCACCCGCATCGAGGTCATCGCGGGGGCCGACCACTTCCTGGCCGGCCGCACGGCGCGCCTGGCCGACCTGCTGGTGGCGTTCGCCCGGTCGCTGCCCGACTGATCGTCCGCGCACCCGGGCGGACGCTCACCCCGGGCGGACGCTCACCCCGTGCTCGGCCAGATAGGCCTTGGCCTCGCGGATCGAGAACTCGCCGAAGTGGAAGATCGATGCCGCCAGCACCGCGTCGGCGCCCCCGTCGCGCACCCCGTCGACGAGGTGCTGGAGCGTGCCGACCCCGCCCGAGGCGATGACCGGCACCCCGGTGGCGTCGGCCACGGCCCGGGTGAGGGGCAGGTCGAAGCCGTCCTTGGTGCCGTCGCGGTCCATCGAGGTCAACAGCAGCTCGCCCGCACCCAGGGCCTCCACCCGGGCCGCCCACTCGACGGCGTCGAGATCGATGGGCGTGCGCCCGCCGTGGGTGTAGACCCGGAACCCCGACGGGGTGGCCGGGAAGGGGTCCTCGGGTCGGCACCGCCGGCCGTCGATGGCCACGACGCAGCACTGGGCGCCGAACTCCTCGGCGATCTCGGCCACGAGCTCGGGCCGGTTGACCGCAGCGGTGTTGACCGAGACCTTGTCGGCGCCGGCGCGCAGCAGTCGTCGGGCGTCGTCGACGGTGCGGATGCCGCCACCGATGGTGAAGGGGATGAACACCTCCTCCGCGGTGCGGCTCACCATGTCCACGACGGTGTCGCGATCGTCGCTCGAGGCGGTGATGTCCAGGAAGATCAACTCGTCGGCACCCTCGGCGTCGTAGCGGGCGGCCAGCTCGACGGGGTCGCCCGCGTCGCGCAGCGCCACGAAGTTGACGCCCTTGACGACACGGCCGTCGTCGACGTCGAGACAGGGGATGACCCGGGCGGTCCGCATGGTCAGCGAGGCTACCGAGCGCGGCGTTCGGCCCGGACGAGCAGGTCGATGGCGACCCGTTCGCCCTCCTCGGTGGACACCCGCCGCGTCACCCGCTCCGAACGCACGATCTCGAGGTCGTCGACCCCCGCCGCCCGCAGGTCGGCCACGACGTCGTCGGGGGTGGCCAGCACCGCCGGGGACTGCGGCCCGCCGTAGCCCTCGGTCAGGTTGACCAGGTCGTGGCCGACGGCCAGGAACACCCCGCCGGGGGCCACCGCCCGGGCAGCGGCGGCGTTGACGGCACGGCGCTCGTCGGCGGGCAGCTGCAGGTAGAACTGGATGACCAGGTCGTAGGGCCGGTCGGCCTCCCAGCGCAGCAGGTCGGCGAGCACCCACTCGACCTCGACGCCGCGGTCGGCGGCCAGCCGGGCCGCCTTGGCGAGGCCCACGTCGGAGAAGTCGACGCCGGTCACCGTCCACCCCTGCTCGGCCAGCCACAGGGCGTTGCGCCCCTCGCCGGCCGCCAGGTCGACGGCGCGACCCGCAGGCCGGTCCGCGACCTCCGGCGGCAGGAACTGGTTGGGCGCCGCGTGCCACACCAGGTCGGCCGCGCCGTAGCGCTCGTTCCACACGTCGCGGTTCACCGCAGCCCCCCGGCCGGCCCATCACCGCCGGCGTCGGCGGCGGCGACGGCTTCCAGCGCCTCGACCAGGGTGAAGCGGCCGTCGTACAGGGCGCGTCCCACGATGGCGCCGGCGAGGCACCGGCCGCCGACCTCCAACGCGGCGAGGGCCCGCAGGTCGTCCAACGTCCCGACGCCACCCGACGCGACGACCTCGACCGGCGTGGCCGCCAGGACGGCGGCCAGGCCGTCGAGGTCGGGGCCGGCCAGGGTGCCGTCACGTCCGATCTCGGTGACGATCAGTGCGGCCACGCCGGCATCGGTGTAGTCGCGTGCCAGGTCGAGCAGGTCCCGGCCGGAGCCCTGCTCCCAGCCCCGCACGGCCACGTCGCGTCCGCGGGCGTCGAGGCCGACCGCCACCGGCAGACGAGAGGCCAGCCGGCGCACCAGCGCCGGATCCTCCAGCGCGGCGGTGCCCAGCACGACCCGGGCCACGCCCGCCTCGGCCAGCGCCTCGGCCGCCTCCTCGGTGCGCACGCCGCCGCCGGTCTGCACCGGCACGTCCACGGCGGCGGCGATCGCCGCCACCACCGGGCGATTGGTGGGCTCGCCGGTGCGGGCCGCGTCGAGGTCCACGACGTGCAGCCAGCCGGCACCGTCGCCGGCGAAGGCCCGGGCCTGGGCCACCGGGTCGTCGCCGTAGACGGTCTCGCGCTCGTAGTCGCCCTGGTAGAGGCGCACGCACCGCCCGTCGCGCAGGTCGATGGCGGGGAAGAGCTCCATGGTGGGTCCCTCTCAGGCGGCGCGGCCGCGGGCGCGCAGGCTCCCCCGGCAGCGCGCCAGGTGCTCGGCGGACAGCGGCACGCGCGGCGCACGCTGCGCCAGCGTCACGAAGTTGGCCAACAGGGCGAGGCCCGCCGTCCCGGACTTCTCGGGGTGGAACTGGGTGGCCATCAGGTTGTCGAGCGCGACCGCGGCCACCACCGGACCGCCGTAGTCGCACGTCGCCACCACCTGCGGTGAGTGCTCGCCGGCGAAGGAGTGCACGAAGTACATCCACAGCGGGTCGTCGAGGCCCGCGAACAACGGCGACTCCCCCACCCGGTCCACCACGTTCCACTGCATCTGGGGGTGCTTCACCCCGTCCGGCAGGCGCCGCACGTGACCGGGCAGCACGCCCAGGCCGGGCCGTCCCGGCGTCTCGTCGGAGCCCTCGTACAGCAGCTGCATGCCCACGCAGATGCCCAGGAACGGCGTGCCCGCCTCCAGCACGTCGGCCACGACCAGGTCCAGGCCCGACGCCTCGAGGGCGTCCATGCAGCGACCGAAGGCCCCCACACCGGGCAGCACCACGCCGGCCGCGCCGAGGATCTCGCCCGGTTCGGCCGTCAGGACGGCATCGGCGCCGACGTGCTCGAGGGCCTTCTGGGCCGAGCGCAGGTTGCCGATGCCGTAGTCGAGCACGGCGATCCGGGTCGCCTGCCCCGCTGCGGTCACAGCGCGCCCTTGGTCGAGGGGATGCCCCTGCCCTCGACGCGCACCGCGTCGCGCAGGGCCCGGGCCACCGCCTTGAAGCTGGCCTCCACCAGGTGGTGGGTGTTGCGGCCGCGCACCGAGGTGACGTGCAGGGTGATGCCCGCTGCGGTGACCAGCGCCCGCCAGAACTCCTCGCACAGCTGCGGGTCGAAGGGCGGGTCGCCGAGGATCTGCTCGCCGGGGAAGTTCATCTCGTAGTGCAGGTAGGGCCGTCCCGACAGGTCGAGGGCCACGTCCACCAGCGCCTCGTCGAGGGGGACCCGGCAGGAGGCGAAGCGGCGGACGCCCGCCTTGTCGCCCAGGGCCTCGGCCAGGACCTCGCCCACCAGGATGCCGGTGTCCTCCACGGTGTGGTGGGCGTCGATCTCCAGGTCGCCCTTGGCCGTCACGAACAGGTCCATGCCGCCGTGACGCCCGAGCTGGGCCAGCATGTGGTCGAAGAAGGGGATGCCGGTGGCGATGTCGGTGTCCCCCGAGCCCTCGAGCAGCAGGAAGGCCTTGATCTCGGTCTCGTTGGTGGTGCGGGTCTTGGCGGCCGAGCGCAGGCTCATCGCAGGATCTCCTCCAGGGCGTCGAGGAACGCGTCGTCCTCGTCGGGCGTACCGATCGTGACCCGCAGACAGCCGTCCAGACGGGGCCACGACGAGCAGTTTCGCACCAGGACCGAGCGGTCGAGCAGGGCCTGCCACACCTCGCCGCCGCGCTGCGCCCGGGGGCGGAACAACACGAAGTTGGCGCCCGAGGGCCACACGTCGACGGCCAGCTCGGCGAGCCGGGTGACCAGGCGGCCCCGCTCCTCCACCAGCGAGGCGACGCGGCGCTCCATCTCGGGCCGGAACCGCAGGGCGGACACCCCGGCGGCCTGCTTGAAGGCGTCGAGGTGGTAGGGCAGCACGACCTTGTCGAGCTCGGCCACGACCTCCGCCGGGCCCACGCAGTAGCCGAGCCGGGCGGCGGCCATGGCCCAGGTCTTGGAGAAGGTGCGCACCACCACCAGGGGCCGACCGTCCTGCACGAGGTCGAGGGCGGACCACGGGGCGAACTGCCCGTAGGCCTCGTCCACCACCAGGAGAGCGTCGCCGGCCTCGGCCAGCTCCAGCACGGCACGCACCGTGGTCTCGTCGTCGACGACGCCGGTGGGGTTGTTGGGCGAGCACAGGAAGGCCACCGACGGCGCCGCCTCGGCGAACACCCGGCGGACCTCGTCGAGGTCGACGGCGAAGTCGGGCCCCCGCTCACCCTCGACCACCCGGGTTCCCGTGACGCGGGCGATGTGGCCGTGCAGGGCGTAGGTCGGCTCCCACACCGCCGCCGTGCGCCCGGCGCCGCCGTAGGTGAGCAGCAGGGTCTGCAGCACCTCGTTGGACCCGTTGGCCACGAAGACCTGGTCGGCCCGGACGGCGTGCAGCGCGGCGAGGGCCTCCCGCAGCTCGGTGGCCGCCCGGTCCGGATAGCGGTGCCAGTCGACCGTCACGGCCAGGTCGGCCAGCTCGGCCAGCCACGCCTCGGGTGGGGGCTCGGGCGACTCGTTGGTGTTGAGCCGCACGGCCACGTCGACCTGTGGCGAGTGGTACCCGGCCATCAGGGCCACGTCGTCCCGGGGACCGATCACGAGCGCTGGCCGCCCTCGGGCAGGCGAACCCCGACCGCCTCGGCTCGCAGGCGCACCGAGGAGGCATGGGCGTCGAAGCCCTCTGTGTCGGCCAGGGTGGCCACGTGGCCGGCGACCCGACCGAAGCCGTCGGGGGTCACGGTGATCACGTGCACCTGCTTGGTGAAGTCGTCGACGGTGAGCGCCGAGCCGAAGCGCGCCGAGCCGTTGGTGGGCAGCACGTGCGACGGCCCGGCCAGGTAGTCGCCGATGGAGGCCGGCGACAGCGGACCGCAGAACACGGCCCCCGCGTGGCGCACCAGGCCGGCCAACGCCTCGGGCTCTGCGGTCATGAGCTGGAGGTGCTCGGGCGCGATGGCGTTGGCGACCTCCATGGCCTGCTCGGGCCCGTCGACCACCACTGCGTAGCCGTTGGCTCCCAGCGTGGCCTCGATGTCGGCGCGTCGGGGTGCGGCAGCGGTGAGCCGGGCCACGGCGTCGCTCACCGCGTCGGCCACCTCGCTCGACCAGGTGATGAGCCACGACAGGCCGTTCGGGCCGTGCTCGGCCTGCACCAGCAGGTCGATGGCCACGAAGTCGACCGGGGTGGAGGCATCGGCCACGACGACGATCTCCGAGGGTCCGGCGAAGGCCGAAGGTATGCCCACGACACCGGAGACCTCCCGCTTGGCGAGGGCCACGTACAGGTTGCCCGGCCCCACGATCACGTCCACCGGACGCACCGAGGCGGTGCCGTAGGCGAGGGCGCCGATGGCCTGGGCCCCGCCCATGGCGTACACCTCGTCGACCCCGGCGAGGGCCGCGGCGGCCAGCACGGCCGGGTGGACCTGCCCCGTCGTGCGGTCCGGCGGCACGCACAGGGCGACCTCCCCGACGCCCGCCACCCGGGCGGGCACGGCCGTCATGAGCACGCTGGAGGGGTAGGCCCCCCGTCCGCCGGGCACGTACACGCCGGCCCGGTCCACGGGCACCGTGCGGCCGCTGATCACGATGCCGTCGCGCTCCCAGGTGTGGTCGTGGCGGCGCTGGGTCCGGTGGAAGGCGTCGATGGCGTCACGAGCGGCGACCAGTGCCTCACGCAACGCGGGATCAAGGTCCTGGAGGGCCCGCGCCGGCTCCGCCGGATCGACGCGCAGCGCATCCGACTCGACACCGTCGAAGCGGGCCGTGTACTCGAGCACGGCCTCGTCGCCCCGGGCGCGCACGTCGGCCAGGATCCCCTGCACGGCCTCGAGCGGGCCGACCTCGGCCTCCTCGCCCGGGCGGGGCAGGTGGTCGCGCAGCGGTCCGCGCGCGCCGCGCAGGTCGAGCCGGTTCAGCATGCCGCCCACCCTACGTGGCCGCGTGGGCGGCCACGCCAACCCGTTCCGGCGCCGGCGACCCCGGGGAACCCGAAACGGCACCGGCGCCACCGAGCCGCCGCGAACCGGGTAGACAAGGTCCGTGCGCGATGAACACGCCGAGCTCTCCTCTGCCGCGACCCTGCTGCACGACCTCATCGAACGGATCGAGAGCGCCGCCGACCGGCTCCACGCGGCCAGGGAGGAGGCGACGGCCGCGGAGCTGTACGAGGTCGAGCGGGCGCTGCGCGGCGCCAACCGCCGCCTCGACGCCCTGCTGCGCCGCCACCGCTGAGCCACGGCCAGGGGGGACCGCCCGCGGGCGACGACGGAGCGCGCCACAGGGGACCGGACCGAAAAAAGAACGCCGGCGCCCTCGAGGGGCGCCGGCGGGGCGACACTGGGCGGCGGATCCCAGATGATGTCGCCAGCTGCCAGGTGGCGGGAACCTGACACGCGTACTGTACCCCCAACCTGGCGCTGACGGAACCCTCTCGTCGTGACTTCCGTCCCAAGGTCCCCGCATCTGGGGGCCGAGGACCCGGGAGCCGGGCCCGGCGGACGGCGTCCTCAGGAGGCCGGCGGACGCCGACGGGACGGCGTGCGCACCGGGGCGTGGGCCGAGGGGCAGAAGTCCGCCAGCACGCAGCCCCCGCAGCGCGGCGACCGGGCGACGCACACCTGGCGGCCGTGCAGGATGAGCCGCAGGCTGAACAGGCCGCGCTCACGGGCCGGGATCATGGGGTTGAGCTCGTGCTCGATGCGCACCGCATCGGTCGCCCGGGTGAGCCCGAGGCGGTGCGACAGCCGGGTCACATGGGTGTCGACCGGCAACCCGGGTTCGCCGAACCAGACGCTGCGGACCACGTTGGCCGTCTTGCGCCCGACGCCGGGCACGGTGACCAGGTCCTGCATCCGGGACGGGACCTCGCCCCCGAAGCGGTCGACGACCGTGACGGCCATGCCGATCAGGCTGCGGGTCTTGTTCTGGTAGAAGCCGGTCGAGCGGATGAGCCCGGCCACCTCGTCGGGGTTCGCGGCGGCGAGGTCGGCGGGCTCCGGGTAGCGCCGGAACAGCGCCGGTGTGACCAGGTTGACCCGCTCGTCGGTGCACTGCGCCGACAGGATGGTGGCCGCGAGCAGCTCGTAGGCGTTGCGGTGGTCGAGCGCGCACCGGGCGTCGGGGTACGCCTCGGCCAAACGGCGGTTCGTTTCCCGGGCCCGGCCCGCAGGCGTGCGCGGTCGTGGCATGGAGACTGCAGGCTACCGGCGTGCACGGTCTCCCCTGCGCCTAGCCTGCGGAGATGGCCGGTCTGCGGGTCACCACACAACCCGACACCCACCCCGTCATCGACGAGCTCACGGTGCGCCTGGCCGTGCTCGACGCCGATCGCCTCCGCCTCGAGGGCGGGGACCTGCTGACGAGTGTGCTCGAGCGGGCGCGGGAGCTGGAGATCCACGACGTGGTCCTCGACGCCGAGCCCGCGACCGACATCCACGACGAGCTGGCCAGCAGCTGCGGGTTCGAGCTCGACCGGGAGCTGCTCCAGCTCCGCCGACGCCTGCCGGTCGGTCGGTCCTGGACGCTCGACACCCGGCCCTTCGAGCCCGGGCGGGACGAAGCGGCGTGGCTGACGGTGAACAACCGCGCCTTCCACTGGCACCCCGACCAGGCCGGCTGGCGCGAGGAGCAGCTCCGCGAGCGCGAGGCCGAGCCCTGGTTCGATCGCCGGGGGTTCCTCCTGCACGAGCGCGACGGGCGCCTCGCCGGCTTCTGCTGGACCAAGGTGCACGCCGAGACCGATCCCCCCATGGGCGAGATCTACGTCGTGGCCGTCGACCCGGACTTCCAGGGCCTGGGACTGGGCCGCCGCCTGGTCCTGGCCGGCCTCGATCATCTCGCCGGGCTGGGCCTGGGCGTGGGCATGCTCTACGTCGAGGCCGACAACGTCGAAGCGCTGGCGCTGTACGACGAGCTGGGCTTCGAGCTGCACCACCGGCACCGCTGGTACCGCCGGCGGCTCCGCCCGCCCGGCACCTGACCGTCGCGGCGGTGCGCGGGCAGGGGTCGCCACCGCGCCGACCGGGACGACCGGCGGCGCCGAGCGCCCCCTACGCTGGCGGACCATGGCCACCCGCTACGACGCCGACCGGTCCGAGCTGGCCGAGCTGCTGGCGGGCGAGCCCCGCTACCGGGTGGACCAGCTGTGGCGCGGGCTCTACGAGCGCCTGGCGTCACCCGAGGAGCTGACCGATCTCCCCCGGGGACTGCGTGACCGGGTCGGCGAGGCACTCCCCGAGGCGCTGCGGGCGGTCGTCGACTCCACGAGCCGCAGCGGCGACACCCGCAAGTGGCTGTGGGAGCTGCACGACGGCGTCCGCGTCGAGACGGTGCTGATGCTGTACCCGGAGCGGGCCACCGTGTGCGTGAGCACCCAGGCGGGCTGCGCCATGGCCTGCGGGTTCTGCGCCACCGGCCAGGGCGGCTTCGAGCGGCAGCTCACCACGGGCGAGATCGTGGAGCAGGTCGTGCGCGCCGCGCGCCACGCCCGGCCCCGACGGCTCTCCAACGTGGTGTTCATGGGCATGGGCGAACCCCTGGCGAACTACGACCGCACCTGGGCGGCGGTCGAGCGCCTGCACGGCGCGCTCGGGCTCTCGGCTCGGCACCTCACCCTGTCGACGGTGGGGATCGTGCCCGGCATCCGCCGCCTGGCCACCGAGGCCCTGCCGGTGAACCTGGCCGTGTCACTGCACGCCGCCGACGACGAGCTGCGCGACGAGCTGGTGCCGATCAACCGCCGCTACCCGCTGGCCGAGCTCGAGGCCGCGTGTCGGGACTACCTGGCGGCCAAGAACCGGCGGCTGTCGTTCGAGTGGGCCCTGATCGACGGGGTCAACGACCGTGCGGGCGACGCCGAACGCCTCGCCGCGCTGGCCCGACGCCTCCGTGCGCACGTGAACCTCATCCCGCTCAACCCGACCGCCGGCTACGCCACGCGGGGCACGCCTGCGGCCCGCGTCGGCGCCTTCCGGGACCTGCTGCGCAGCCTCGGCGCCAACGCCACCGTGCGCCAGAACCGGGGCACCGACATCGACGCCGCCTGCGGGCAGCTGCGCGCCGATCACGAGGCCCGTGTCGAGATCAGCGATCGGCCGCCGCGCTGAGCGCCTCCGGCGGCACCGCCACCGTCACCCCGCCGTCGGCGCGCACGACGCCCCGCAGCGACTCGCCCGGCGCCACACGGGAGCCGTCCCACACCACGCAGGTGTCGAGGTCGCCGTCCACCGTCGCGCCCGCCCCCACCACGCTGCGCACGACGCGCACGCCCGGCGCGACCACCGCCTCGGGGTGCACGAGCGAGGCACCGCACCCACCGGCCGCAGCGAGGTTGGCGGCGAGGTACTGCGCCGGGGTGCCGCAGTCGACGAACGGCCCGTCGTAGGCCACCACGTCGAGTCGCCCCTGCGCCGCCGCGTCGCGCCAGCAGCACTCGTACAGCCCGGTCGGCTCGGCGCGCAGGCCGACGACCTCCGACCAGGGAAGCAGCGACGCCACCACGAGGCTGCCCGGCCCGAACGGCCCTCCCCCCGCCAGCAGCAGCGCCACCCGCTCCCGGTCCCAGTGGGCCACGAAGGCGGTGAGATCAGGCTGGCACCAGGCGTCGGCGTTGGCCACCAGCACCGCACGGCCGTCCAGCCAGGGGCGTAGCCGTCCCAACGCGCCGGCCGTCCCGAGGGCCTCGGCGTCCTCCACCGAGAGCCACACCGCGGGCTCGCCGGCTCGCCCGCCGACGCCGTTGTCGGGCTCCGCCACTGCCACCGAGCCGTCCTCGGCCACGCGACCGCGCACCCGCCCGGCGAAGTGCGCCTCCATGGCGGCCCGGCCGTGGTGGACGTTCACCACCGTCTCGGAGCACGCCGCCGACACCCGTCGCACCGCGAGGTCCACCAGTGCCTCGTTGCCCACCGGGCACAGCGCCTTGGGCCGCAGCGAGCTCAGCGGTGCCAGCCGAGTGCCGGCACCGGCGGCCAGCACGACGCCGATCGGGGCTGATGAGCGCGAGACGAGGGTCATGGCTGCCAGACTGTCACCCATGGAAACCCGCCGGTGGACGAACCCGTCCCAGCCACAGACGCTCTACCTGGCCCAGTGGCTCCTGTACATCCGGGCCGGCATGCTGGCGCTGTTCGTGGTGCTGCTCGGGGTCGGGTCCGTGCTCACCCTGCTGTTCATCGGGGCGTTCGCCGCGGCCGCCTACGGGATCGCCAACGAGAAGCGGTGGGGCTACTGGCTGGGGCTCGCCGCCTCGGTCCTGCTGCTCGTCGGGCCCGCCCTGGCCTTCATGCGCCAGCCCACGATCATCTTCGACCTGGGCTTCCTGTTCGATCTCGTGTTCCCGGTGGCCCAGCTCGCCCTGCTGGTGCACCCCCAGAGCCGCGAGTACCAGCGCATCTGGTTCCGGTAGCGCCCGCCGGGCACCCGACCGGCGCGGCGGTTGGCTCCGTCGGCCCATCTGACGCATGATCAGATCATGACGACCATCGTGCAAGGCATCGCCGGCCTCCGGGAGCTCGCCGGTCAGCATCTCGGCTACAGCGACTACGTCGAGGTGACCCAGGAGCGGGTCAACACCTTCGCCGACGCCACGGGCGACCACCAGTGGATCCACGTCGACCCCGAGCGGGCCGCGAAGGAGAGCCCCTTCGGCGGGCCCATCGCCCACGGCTACCTGACGCTGTCGATGGGCCCCCTGGTGATCCCCCAGGTGGTCCGCGTCGAGGGCATCCGCATGGCGGTCAACTACGGCCTCGGCAAGGTGCGGTTCCCGTCCCCGGTCCCGGTCGGGTCGCGTCTGCGGGCCGGGGTGGAGCTCACCTCGGTCGAGGAGCTGCCCAACAACGGCGCGCAGATCTCCATGACCGTGACCTACGAGGTCGAGGGCGCCCCCAAGCCGTCCTGCGTGGCCGAGGTCATCTTCCGCTACTACGAGTAGGCGCGCCGGATCCGCTCAGCGGAACTCGGGCATCACCTGCTCGGCGAAGAGCCGCAGCGTCTCGGTCTCGGGGAAGTCGCTGCACCAGGGCACGAACCCCGTGCAGCCCAGCTCGACGTAGGTCTGGATCTGCTCGCAGACCTGCTCGGGGGTGCCCACGAGGTTGCCCGCCCGCCACGACTCGAAGGGCTCGCCCCAGAAGGACCGGGTGCCGCCGTCGAGGATCTCCCGTTCGTCCTCCCGGATGAAGACCTCGGGCGACCAGGTCTTGACGATCTCGTCGTCGTCACGGCCCACCGCGGCGCAGTGGCCCTTGAGGACCTCGACCTTGTGGGCGAACTCGTGGGGCTTGCCGCCGAAGTTGGAGCGGTCGGCGTGGCGGGCCACGACCCGCAGGGTCAGCTGCTCCCCGCCACCGCCGATCCAGATCGGCGGGTGGGGCTGCTGGAGCGGCTTGGGATCGCACTGGGCGCCGCGCACGGCGAAGTGGCGACCCTCGTAGGTGGCGTCGGCCTCGGTCCACAGCAGCTTCACGATCTCGACCGTCTCGCGCAGCATGCGGATGCGCTGCGCCGCGGGCGGGAAGTCGTAGCCGTAGGCCCGGTACTCGTGCTCGTACCAGCCGGCGCCGATGCCCCAGTCGAGGCGACCGCCGCTCATGACGTCGAGGTTGGCGGTGATCTTGGCCAGCAGCGCCGGGTTGCGGTACGAGGCGCAGCCGACCATCTGGCCCAGCCGGATGTCGGTGGTGACCTGGCTCAGCGCGGCCAGCGTCGTCCAGCACTCGAACACCGTCTCGTGGGCCGGCGTGGGCACGTTGTGGAAGTGGTCGTAGGCCAGCAGCACGTCGTAGCCGAGGTCGTCCGCGAGCCGGGCCACCTCGACCGCCGTCGCCCACTTGTCCCGCGGGTCGGCGATCCCGGCCAGCTCCATCTTCCAACCCTGGGGGACGAAGACACCGAAGATCATCACGCACACCTCCACGCCGAGCGGTCGAGGTTGCACCGTAGCGGCGGGTGGGACCCCGCGTCGGGTGTCGCTGCCACCGGTCGGTGCGGCGCCGCAACGGCCCACAGCGGTCCCGCCCGCTCGGGTAGCGTCGCGTCGATCCACAGCACGAGGGGGGCGAGCCGATGTTCGACACGGTGGTGGTGGGCATACCCAAGGCGGAGCAGGCCGACGACGCAGCCCGACGGGCCGCCCAGCTCGCCGCCATGTGCCGGGCCCACCTGCACCTGGTGCACGCCGTCGCCCCGGGCATCAGCGCCCCCGATGCCCCCGAGCGGCGCCACGCCGAACAGCTCCTGGCCTCGCTCGCCGCCCTGACCGAGGGCGAGACGACCTGCCACACGCTGCCCGGCGACCCCGCGGACGTGCTGTTGCAGGTGGCCCGGGAGGTCGGCGCCGACCTGATCGTGGTGGGCAACAAGGGCATGGGCGGCGCCGGACGGGTGCTGGGCAGCGTGCCCAACGCCGTCGCCCACCGGGCATCGTGCTCGGTGCTCATCCTCGACACCTTCTGACGGATACCGCCCACCGCGTCCCGCCCGGACCGGCGTCCCACCCGACGCCGCCACCGGCCGGGACGCCTCTACGATCCCGCGCCGTGCTCCTCCGCCCTGCGCTGCTCGCCGCCGTCGTGCTGGTGCTGGCCTCGGCCGCCTGCTCGTCCGACGACGACGTGTCCCGGGCCGCGTCGCCCTCCACGGCGACCGGCAACGACGACTCCTCCCCCGGCACCGCCACCACGGCACCCGCGGAGGGAGCGGCGGTTCCCCCGACCCCCGGACCTCCGCCGCTCGAGTGGACCTCGTGCGGATCGGGAGCGGCGTGCGCCACCCTCACCGTGCCGCTCGACTACGCACAGCCCGACGGCGAGACGCTGGACCTGGCGGTCATCCGACGACCGGCCACCGAACCCGACCGACGGATCGGCGCGCTGGTCGTGAACCCCGGCGGACCGGGCGCCTCGGGCGTCGACTTCGCCGCCTCGTTCGGCGACCCCGAGCTCCGTGAACGCTTCGACCTGGTGAGCTGGGACCCACGGGGCGTGGGGCGCAGCGACCCCAACGACTGCGACGCCGCCGCGACGGCGTTCCGGGCCCTCGATCCGGAGCCGGACGACACCGCCGAGCAGGCCGCCCTCGACGGCGCCGCCGACCGGGTGGCCGTGGACTGCACCGCCGACGCCGGTGAGCTCGCCGCACACCTCGACTCCTGGTCGACGGCGCGGGACCTGGAGCAGCTGCGGCGGGCACTGGGGGAACCGTCGCTCAACTACCTGGGGTTCTCCTACGGCACGCTGCTCGGCCAGCGGTACCTGGAGCTGTTCCCGGGCTCGGCGCGGGCGGTCGTGCTCGACGGGGTGGTCGACCCCACCCTGGACCTGCCGACGCTGCTGCGCGACCAGGCCGGGGCCATCGAGGGCGTGCTGGCCGAGATGCTCGGCGAGGACGCCGAGGCCTTCGACGACCTGGCCCGACAGGTCGAGTCCGCTCCCCTGCCCGGCGGCACCGCCGGGCCGCTGGACCCCGCGAGCCTGGCCGTGGCCGCCATCAGCGCCTCCTACGACCCCTCCCGGAGCGCAGAGCTCCTCGGCGGGCTCGAGGACGCGTCCGAGGGCGACGGGCTCGCCCTGCGGGACCTGGCCCAGCGCTACTGGGGCCTCGGCGACTACCCGGCCTACGTCGGCACCCTGTGCGCCGACTTCGCCCACCCGGTGGGCGCCGAGGCCTGGCGGGACTTCGCCGGAGGCCTGGCCGACGAGGCGCCCCGCGTCGGGGCGGCCACGGCCAACGAGATCCTGCCCTGCGCCTTCTGGGACGGCGCCGAACCCACCGGGCCCGGCCCGACAGGTTCCGGGAGCGACGGAACGGGCCCACCCGTGCTGGTGGTGGGCAACACCGGCGACGCCGCGACCCCGTACGCCTACGCTGTGGCCGTCGCCGAGCGGCTCCCCGGTGGGGTGCTCGTGACCTACGAGGGCGCCGGGCACACCAGCTACGGCCGCAGCGGCTGTGTGCGCGCCGCGGTGCTCGACTACCTCACGGACCTCGCCGTGCCCGCCGGAGGCACGACCTGCGGCTGACCGTCGGCCCGGTTACCGCCGGCGGGCGCAGCGCTCGTAGTATCCCGCCCGATCGGGGGGCGCACGGGGGCGCCTCGACACGGGAGGCGTCATGGACTTCAACCTGGCCCACATCAACGAGGCGGTCGCCGCGGCCGCGCCCGACCGCGAGGCCATCGTGTGGCGCGACCGGCGCATCACCTACGGCCAGCTCGCCGAGCGCACCCGCCGCCTCGCCAACCACCTCCTGGCACAGGGCTGCACCGTGCACACCGAGCGCGACACCCTGCAGGGATGGGAGTCCGGGCAGGACCACCTCGCCCTGTACCTGCACAACGGCAACGAGTACCTCGAGGGCATGATCGGCGGCTACAAGGCCCGGGTGGCGCCGTTCAACGTGAACTACCGCTATGTCGAGGAGGAGCTGCGCTACCTGCTCAACGACGCCCGGGCGCGTGCGATCATCTACCACTCGACGTTCGCGCCACGGCTCGAGGCGGTGCGCGCCGAGGTGCCCTCGCTGCAGATCCTGTTGCAGGTCCCCGACGAGTCCGGCCACGAGCTGCTCCCCGACGCGGCCTGGTACGAGGACGCGCTGGCCGCCGCCAGCCCCGAGCCCCCGCCGGTGGACCCCTCCCCCGACGACCTGTACATCCTCTACACCGGCGGCACCACCGGGATGCCCAAGGGGGTGCTGTGGCGCCAGGCCGACATCTTCCCCGCCGCCCTCGGGGGTCGCCAGCTCGGCACCGGCGAGGAGTGGGAGGCCCTCGAGCAGATCGTCGACAACGCCGCCAACGGCGGCGCCCGGATGATGCCGGCGCCGCCGTTCATGCACGGCGCCGCGCACTGGATGGCGTTCAACGCCTTCGCCGGTGGCCACACCGTCGTGCTCCCACGCAACACCAGCAACCTCGACGCCGCCGACGTGTGGGCCACGGTGCAGGAGGAAGGCGTCAACATCCTGCTCATCGTGGGCGACGCCTTCGGCCGCCCGTTGCTCGACGAGCTCGACCGGCAGACCTACGACCTGTCGTCGATGCTCATGGTGGTGAGCGGCGGCGCCGCGCTCAGCGCCCCGGTCAAGAACGCCTTCCTGCGCAAGGTGCCCAGCATGGGGATCATGGACGGGCTGGGCTCCTCCGAGACCGGCCAGCAGGCCACCCAGGTCAGCGGGGGCGGAGCCGAGGCCACCACCGGGACCTTCACCCCGGGGCCGGGCATGTGCATCGTCAGCGAAGACCTGACGCAGCGCCTCGAGGCGGGCGACACGGCCCTCGGCTGGTTGGCACAGTCCGGCCGGGTGCCCCTCGGGTACTTCGGCGACGAGGCCAAGACGAGCCGCACCTTCCCCGTCATCGACGGGGTCCGCTACTCGGTGCCCGGCGACCGGGCCCGGATGACCGCGGAGGGCCTGCTCGAGCTGCACGGACGCGACTCGGTGACCATCAACTCCGGCGGCGAGAAGATCTTCGCCGAGGAGGTGGAGGCGGCGCTGGCCCACCACCCCGCCGTGTACGACGCCGTCGTGACCGGCCGGCCGAGCGAGCGGTGGGGCAACGAGGTGGTGGCCGTCGTGCAGCTGCGGGAGGGCTTCCTGGCCTCGATCACCGACCTCATCGAGGAGTGCGAGAAGCACATCGCCCGCTACAAGCTGCCCAAGGACATCGTCTTCGTGGACAAGGTCGTGCGCAGCCCCGCCGGCAAGGCCGACTACCGCTGGGCCCGGGAGATCGCCACCGCCGGCCGCTGAGGCCGGTCAGTTCATCCACGGCGGGCCCGACGCCGCAGGCGGGGCTCCGCCCGCGGCGCCCGCCGCCAGCCGACCCACGGTCGCCGCAGCAGCCCCGTGGCCGGTCGAAGCCAGACGGCGCCGGAACTGCTCCGCCGCCGTGGGACCGGCCCCGGGGCCGAGCAGCAGCAGCTCACGGGTGAGCGCCTCGACCTGGCCGTACTGCGCGGCGGCGACCGCGCCCAGGGTGGGCCACAGCCCGTCCTGGTCGTGGGCCTGGGACCAGGCCAGCACGGCGACACCCTCCGTGGTGTTCGCCTGCGCGAGGGCGAGCGCACCGCGCAGGCTGGCGCTGGGCTGCTGGCCGGCGGGGAACCCACCGGCCATGGCCGCGGCGGCGTCGACGTCCCCGGCCGCCAACCGGGACCAGGCCACGAGCTCCCGGGCGGACGCGGCCGCCGAGGGACCGACCCGACGACGACCCAGCACGCCACGGGCCAGGGCCTCGGCGCGGTCGGGTTGGCCGGCGAGCAGGGCCCGGGCGGCCTCGCGCAGCCCCTCGCCGTCGTCGACCTCCTTGTGGGCCGACAGCTCCCGCACGTTGGTCACCACGAACAGGGCCATCAGCATGCCGCCGAAGGGCAGACCCGACAGGAGGAACCAGACGGCGACGAGGCCGGCCACGACGGCCGACACCACGTGGGCGATGCGACGACCGTGGCGCGGGGTCACCAGCTCGAGCGCGGAGGCGGTGACGTTGCCGCCGTCGAGGGGCAGGACGGGCACCAGGTTGAGCAGGGACCAGATGACGTTGATCCACAGCATCTGACCGAGGATCACCTCGGCGTCGGCGGACAGAGAAGGCGCCGTGGTCAACACCCACCAGGCGGGCAGGCCCAGCAGCACCAGGGCGCTCAGCGGACCGGCCAGGCTGACCACGATGCTGCGGCCGGGGCTCAGGTCGCCGCTGCCGCTGGTGAGGCCACCGAAGCCGTGCAGCACGATGCTCGGGCGGATGCCGTAGGACCGGAAGGCGACGGCGTGGCCCAGCTCGTGCAGCAGCACCGACACCGTGGCCAACGCCACCCACGTGGCGATGAACACGGGTGGCTGGGCGAAGCCGAGCAGGGCGATGACGAGGAAGAACGTCAGCTCGATGCGCACGGGGATGCCCCCGATCGAGAAGCGCAAGCCGTTGGCCATGGCGCCAGGTTACGGCGGCTTCACGTCGGCGGTCCGTCGGCTCGTAGGCTCGGCGGGATGTCCGATCCCTCGACCCCACCCGTGCTGGACGGCGACACCCTCCCCGAGGGCGACGAGAAGGTCGCCGCCGTGCGGTCCATGTTCGATGCCATCGCGCCGCGCTACGACCTCGTCAACCGGGTGATGACCTTCCGCATGGACGTGGGGTGGCGCCGCCGCACGGTGCGCCGCCTGGGCCTCGGCCCCGGCAGCCTCGTGCTCGACCTGGCCTGCGGCACCGGTGACTTCTGCCGAGAGCTGGTGCGCCAGCACCTGCGCCCGGTCGGGATCGACCTGTCGTTCGGCATGCTGGCCGCGGGCACGAGCGGCGCCCCCCTGGCCCAGGCCGACATCCTGCACCTCCCCGTGCCCGACGGGGCCGCAGACGGCGTCACCTGCGGGTTCGCGTTGCGCAACCTCGTGGCCCTCGAGCCCTTCTTCGCCGAGCTGGCCCGGGCGGTGCGTCCCGGCGGACGCATCGCGCTGCTGGAGGTGGCGGAGCCCGCCAACCCGCTGCTGCGGTGGGGTCACGGCGTCTACTTCGGCAAGGTCGTCCCCCGCATCGGCGGCGCCCTGTCCGACCCTGCGGCCTACCGCTACCTGCCACGATCCGTGGCCTACCTGCCCCCACCCGAGGTCCTGCTCGAGCAGCTCCGGGCCGTCGGGTTCGTGGACGTGCGCCGCGAGCTGCTCTCCACCGGGATCTCCCAGCTCGTGACCGCCACCCGTCGCCGACCCGAGTGGCGATGAGGCGCAGCACCCCACCCGCCGCACCCCTCGTCGCCACCACCCGCCGACTGTCCCGCGACGTGGACCCGCTGGCCGTGGCCGGCGACCACGGCGTGCTCTTCGAGCACCCGCGCCGGGGCCTGGCCGGCCGGGGCGTCGCCACCCGGGTGCCGATCCCCCGCCACGACCCGGCCGCGTCGGCGCGGGCGGTGCACGGCGCGCTGGCGGCCATCGAGCGCGACGACGACGTGGGCCTACCGGGCTGTGGACCGGTGGCCCTGGGCGCGCTCCCGTTCGACCCGGCTGCACCCGCCACGTTGGTGGTGCCGGCGCTGGTGGTGGGCCGTGGTGAGGACGGCACCCACTGGGTCACGACCGTCGCGCCGGGCGGCACCCCGCCCCCCGTCGACGACCTCGACGAGCTGCTCGCACGCGACGCGCGACGAGCCGCGCCGGGATCGTTCGACGTCGCCCCGTCGCGCCCGCCGGCGGACTGGGAGGCGGCGGTGGCCTCGGCGCGCGACGAGCTGCGTGCCGGCGTCGCCACCAAGGTGGTGCTGGCCCGGGAGGTCGTCGTGCACGCGGATGCCGAGCTCTCACCCCGCACCCTGCTCGGGCGTCTGCGCTCGGCCTATCCCGGCTGCATGCTCTACGCCGTCGAGGGCTTCGTGGGCGCGAGCCCCGAGCTCCTGGTGTCCCGCACCGGCGACGTCGTGCGCTCCCACCCCATGGCGGGCACCACGCCCCGCAGCGCCGACCCGGACCACGACGCCCGCCTCGCCGCCACACTGTTGGCCTCGGACAAGGACCGCGTGGAGCACCGCATCACCATCGACATGGTCCACGACACGCTGCTGCCCTGGTGCTCGTGGCTCGACGAGGAGGCCGAGCCGTCGGTCGTGCCGGTGGCCAACGTGCAGCACCTGGCCACGATGGTGGAGGGGCGACTGTCCGCGCCGGCGGCCTCGGTGGTGGAGCTGCTGTGCGCGCTGCACCCCACCCCGGCGGTGTGCGGCATGCCCCGCAGCGCCGCGCTGGGCCTCATCGAGCGCTACGAGCACCTGGACCGGGGGCGCTACGCCGGGCCGGTCGGCTGGGTCGACGCCGAGGGCGACGGCGACTGGGCCGTGGGCATCCGCTGCGCGCAGCTCGAGGGCGCCCGGGCCCGGCTGTACGCCGGCGTCGGGGTGGTGGCCGACTCCGACCCCGCCGCGGAGCTGGCCGAGACGCGCGCCAAGCTGCAGGCGCTGCTGTCGGCCATCGTGCGCCCCTGACGCGGGCGCCGCCGGTCGCTCGGGGCGCTCGTCTCGCTGCGGTCGCCGGGCCCGGGCTCAGGGGGCCAGCGCGGCGGCCACCGCCTCGTGGAGCTCGGCGTGCACGGCCACGTTGGCCCGACGGTCGGTGCGCACCCGCAGCACCGAGACCCCACCCCGCTGGGCGGCTTCGGCGACGGCCGGCCCCACCTCGGCCTGGCCGGTCAGCTCCCGCGCCGGGAGCCCGTGGGCCCGGGCCAGGCCGATCAGGTCCGCTCCGTGCGGCGTGCCGAAGAGCCGCTCGAAGACCTCGTCGTCGAGCGCTCCGGCCTGGGGCAGGAACGAGAAGATGCCGCCGCCGTCGTTGTCGACGACCACGACCGTGAGGTCCGCGCCGCGGCGGGCGGCGCCCACCAGCGCGTTGGTGTCGTGCAGGAAGGCCACGTCGCCCACCAGCACCGCGGTCGGCCGGCGACCGCGACCGCCCGCCGGCGACGGCGGCTCGACCTCCTCGGCCAGGGCCACGCCCAGCGCCGTCGAGACGACGCCGTCGATGCCGTTGGCGCCCCGATTGGCGTAGACGCGCAGCCCGCGTCGGGGCGCGGCGTACCACTCCACGTCGCGCACGGGCATCGAGGACGACACGACCAGGCGCGCACCGTCGGGCAGGGCCGCCACCACGTCACGGGCGACGGCCGGCTCGGTCGGCTCGGGGTGGCGGGCGAGGACCTCGCGCAGCGCCGACGCCGCCTCGGCGTCCACGTGCGCCCAGTCCTGCAGCCACCCGTCGGGCGGCCGGGCCGTGGCGTCGGCCGACCCGAGCTGGTCGACGACCGCCGCGCACCAGGACGAGGGATCCGCGGCGAGCAGGCACTGCAGGTCGCGATCGGGATCGAACCAGAACCCGTCGGCATCGACGCCGACCTGCCAGGCCTCGAGCGACGCCAGCCACCGGCCGAGCACCTTCGACGAGGGCGGCGCGCCGAGGCGCACGACCACCTCGGGCGCCAGTCGCCGGGCCACCGACGGGACCCGCAGCACCGCGTCGGCATGCGAGATCGTGGCGGCCAGCGGCAGCCGGCAGCCGCTGCGGGGGTCGGCCAGCACCGGCCAGCCCAGCAGTGCGGCCAGGCGGTGCACGTCCTCGGGTCGGTCGATGCCGCCGCCGGCGACGAGCACCCCGCGTCGACCGGCGATCCCCGCCGCGAGCGCGTCGACGTCGACGGCGGCCGGGGCACGTCGCGCCGGCGCCCGACCGTGCCACGCCCCACCCTGGCTGCGCCCCGGCGGCAGCTCGCCCGCCGCGCCCAGGAGCGGCTCACGGAAGGGCAGGTTGAGCTGCACCGGTCCCGGCGGCGAACCCGTCGAAGCCAGCACGGCCCGGGAGGCGATCGAGCGCCAGCTCGACGCGGCGGCGGCATCGGGCACACCCGGGTCGTGGAACCAGCGCACCGAACGGCCGAAGAGGTGCTGCTGGTCGATGGTCTGCGGCGCGCCCACGTCGCGCAGCTCGGGCGGACGGTCGGCGGTGCAGGCCACCAGCGGGACCCGGGCGTGATCGGCCTCCACCACTGCCGGATGCAGCTCGACGGCTGCGGTGCCGCTGGTGGTGACCACGATCGCCGGCCGGCCCGAGGCCAGGCCCAGACCCAGCGCCAGGAAGGCCGCCGACCGCTCGTCGTGGTGGACCTGGAGCCGCAGTCGCCCGTCGGCGGCGAGCGCCACCGCCAGCGGCGTCGAGCGCGAGCCGGGCGACACGACGGCGTCGGTCACGCCGCTGCGGACCCACTCGTCGACGAGGGTGGCGCAGAACGTGGCGGCGACGTCGGCGGTTGCAGCGGCGTCGGCGGCGGGCATCGGCCCAGCCTACGGGCGCCCCGCAGTAGCGTCCGCCATCGTGAGCGTCGTCCCGCACCCGCTGCCCTTCGACGTGCAGGGCGCGGGCCGGCGACTGGTGCTCGTCCACGGGTTCGCCCAGACCCGCGCCTGCTGGGGCCCCTTCGCCGCGGCCCTGGCCGACGACCACGAGGTGGTGCGCCTCGACGCGCCGGGTCACGGCGACGCCGCCGGCGTGGCCCTGGACGTGGCCACGGGCGCCGCGGCCGTCGTCGCCACGGGAGGGCGGGCCACCTACGTGGGCTACTCCATGGGTGGACGCCTGTGCCTGCGCGCCGCGCTCGACCACGTCGAGCAGGTGGAACGGCTGGTGCTGATCGGTGCCACACCCGGTCTGGACGATCCCCTCGAGCGGACCGCGCGACGCGAGGCCGACGAGGCCCTCGCCGCCGACCTGGAGGCCGTTGGCGTGGACCCGTTCCTGGACACCTGGCTCGACCTGCCGTTGTTCGAGGGCCTCCATCCCGCCATGACCTTCCGGGCCGAACGGGCCCGCAACACCGCCTCGGGGCTGGCCGCCAGCCTGCGTCTGGCCGGCACGGGCCGCCAGGAGCCCCTGTGGGGGCGCCTCGGCGAGCTCGCCCGTCACCGGGTGCCCGTCCTGCTCGTCACCGGCGACCTCGACACCCGGTTCGGCGCCATCGCGGCCGACATGGCCGACCGCATCGGCCCGGAGGCCGAGCACCTGGTCATCTCCGACGCCGGCCACAGCGCCCACCTCGAGCAACCGGCGCGCACCACCCGCGCCGTGCGGGACTGGCTGGCCCGCACCGCCCGACCCGCCGATCAGGCGGACAGGAACAGACCCAGGGCGAGCAGGGACCCGTAGGCGAGCTGCACCTTGCCGGTCTGGCCGAGCACCGGGACCAGCGCCGGCCCGACGGCACCCTGCAGCACGGCGAGCACCGGGCGGTTGGCCAGCAGGATCGAGAACAGGGCGAGCGCCGCCGCAGGCCGGCTCCCGAGGCCGGCCACGGGCGGCAGCACCACATAGGGCAGCACCACCAACGCCACGTACAACCAGCGGGTGCGGCGGTCCCCGAGGCGGACGGCCAGCGTTCGTTTGCCGGCAACGGTGTCGGTGGGGATGTCCCGCAGGTTGTTCACCACCAGCAGCGCCGTGGCCAGCAGCCCGACGGGTACGGCCACCCCCACCGCCAGCGCGGTGATCTCCTCGAGCTGCACGAAGGCCGAACCCACCGTGGCCACCAGCCCGAAGAAGACGAAGACGAACAGCTCACCCAGGCCGAGGTAGCCGTAGGGCTTCGGCCCGCCGGTGTAGAGCCATCCGGCGGCGAAGCTGACGAGCCCCACCGGCACCAACCACCAGGTCGGGGCGGCGGCGAGGGCCAGGCCCGCGAGCGCCGCCACGCCGAAGGAGGCGTACGCCGCCGTCTTCACCTGCGTCGGCGGGGCGAGTCCGGCGCCGACCAGGCGCACCGGCCCCACCCGGGTGGCGTCGTCGGTGCCGCGCACGCCGTCGCTGTAGTCGTTGGCGTAGTTGGTGCCCACCTGGATGGCGAGTGCCACCACCATCGCCGCCACCATCCGCCACACGACGACGCCCTTGGACCCCGTGGTGATGCCGTCGACGCCCGCCGCGGCCGCCGTGCCCACGAGCACCGGCACCACCGCGGCCGGCAGCGTCCGTGGCCGGGCCCCGGCCAGCCACAACCGCCACCCGCGCGGCGCCGAGGCGGGCGGCGGGGCAGCGGGGCGGTCGGCGGGCGACATCGGGCCAGTCTCCCCCGCAGCTCGCGGGAGACCGAAATCGGCGGAGAGGGCGGGCACGGCACCCGCGGGCACGCCCGGCACGGCGTGGGCGACCCGCCGGTAGCCTCGGCCCATGCGCGAGCTCGTCGCCCTCACCGCCCACGGTCGCGACGACTTCGCCGAGCGGTTGCGCCGCATCTGGGACGGGGGCGACGCGGCACTGCCCGTCGACCCCCGACTGCCACCGGCGGCCGTGGAGCGGCTGTACGCCTCCCTGCACCCCACCGTCGTGGAGGACGACCACGGCGAACGGCACCGTCGGCGCGACGGCATCCCCGTGGAGGACGGCGACGCCCTGGTGGTGGCCACGAGCGGCAGCACCGGCGCCCCCAAGGGCGCGGTCCACACCCACGCCTCGACCCGGGCCTCGGCGCTGGCCACGAGCGCCGGGGTGGGGGTGGACCCCGCCCGAGACCGGTGGCTGTGCTGTCTGCCCCTGGCCCACGTGGCGGGGCTGTCGGTGGTGATCCGAGCCATGACGCTCGAGGTCGGGCTCGAGGTGCTCCCCCACTTCGACGCCGAGGCCGTCGAGGCCGCGGCCCGCCACCGCGGCGCCACCCTCACCACGGTGGTGCCCACCGCGCTGGCCCGCTTCGACGCCCGCCTGTTCCGCCGCATCGTCGTCGGCGCCGCGGCACCACCGGCGGACCTGCCGCCCAACTGCCTGGTGTCCTACGGCATGACCGAGACCGGCTCCGCCGTGACCTACGACGGTCGTGCGCTCGACGGCGTGGAGCTGCGCGTCGTCGACGGCGAGATCCACGTGCGGGGCCCCATGCTGCTGCGCTGCTACCGCGACGCCGAGGGCGGCCGCGATCCCCGGGACGCCGACGGCTGGTTCGCCACCGGCGACGGGGGCGAGCTCGGCGCCGACGGGGTGCTGGTGGTGCACGGCCGGCGCGGCGACATGATCAACACCGGCGGCGAGAAGGTGTGGCCCACCACCGTGGAGCACGTGCTGGCCGACGCCCCGGGCGTGGCCGACGTCGCCGTGGTCGGCCGCCCCGACCCGCAGTGGGGACAGCGGGTCACGGCCGTCGTCGTGCCCCGCGACCCGGCCAGTCCGCCGACGCTGGCCCAGCTCCGTGCCGTCGTGAAGGCGCAGCTCCCCGTGTGGTGCGCGCCCCACGGCCTCGAGCTCGTCGACGCCCTGCCCCGCACGCTGCTGGGCAAGGTGGAGCGCCACAACCTGTGAAGGCGAGGGGTGCGGCGCCGCTAGGGTGACGGGCTGTCCGGCGGGCCCACCCCACCGGACGGACGTTCCCCATGCGCCGACCATCCGTCACCGTCCTGGCCGTGCTGTGCGCCACCGTGCTGCTCGCCGCGGCCTGTGGCGGCGACGACCCGCAGACCGGCACGGCGACGCCGGCGACGGGCACGGCGCCACCCCACGGCACGACGGGGCACGACACCGCAGCCGTCACGGACCTCGGGCCACCGCCCACGACGCCGCCGAGCACCGCCGCTCCCGTGGGCACCGTCGAGGGCATGCCCCCCGTGCCCGACCCCACGAACCTCTACAGCGAGACGGGGGTCGACGACCTGTCGCCGTCACTGGCCGACGTGCCGCTGCGGGCCTACGTCCCCAACGGGCTGTCCAACGACGTCACGGTCATCGACGTCGCCACCAAGCAGGTCCTGGGAACCTCTCCGGCCATGGCCGAACCCCAGCACGTCGTGCCCTCCTACGACCTGTCCACGCTCTGGGTGCTCAACAACCAGGGCTACAGCCTGATCCCGATCGATCCCCGCACCGGCCAGTTCGGGCAGGCCGTCGCCGTGGAGGACCCCTACAACCTCTACTTCACGCCCGACGGCCGCGAGGCCATCGTGGTGGCCGAGGCGTTCCGCCGCCTCGACTTCCGCGACGCCCGCACCCTGGAGCTGCTCGGCTCGCTCGAGGTGCCCGAGTGCGCGGGGATCAACCACGTCGACTTCGCCATCGACGGCTCCTACCTCATCGCCACGTGCGAGTTCGCCGGACGGCTGGCCAAGATCGACCTCACCTCCCGCACGGTGGTGGGCATGCTCGACGTGGTGGCCGACGGCATGCCCCAGGACATCCGGGTCTCCCCCGACGGGCGCACCTTCTACGTGGCCGAGATGATGACCAACGGCGTGTACACCGTCGACGCCGCCACCTTCACCCTCAGCGGCTTCATCCCCGCCGGGGTGGGCACCCACGGGCTCTACCCCAGTCGGGACGCCCGCTTCCTGTACGTGATCAACCGGGGCTCGAACACGGTGCCCGGCCCGCCGAAGGGCCCCGGGAGCGTGTCGGTGCTCGACTGGTCCACGAACACCGTCGTGGCGACCTGGGAGGTGCCCGGCGGCGGCAGCCCCGACATGGGCAACCTCACCCCCGACGGCACCGAGCTGTGGCTGGGTGGGCGCTACGACGACGAGGTGTACGTGTTCGACACCACCACCGGTGCGCTCGAGGCGCGCATCCCGGTGGGACGGGGCCCCCACGGGCTCACCGTGTGGCCCCAGCCGGGCCGCTACAGCCTGGGCCACACGGGCAACATGCGCTAGAGCCAACAGGGCTCACGCGCGGGACAGCGCACCGCCGTCGACCACCAGCGTCGTGCCGGTGATCCACGAGGCCGCGTCGGAGCACAGGAACACCGCCGCGTTGGCGATGTCGTCGGGCTCGCCCAGACGCCCGAGGGGGTGGAAGCGGGCGATGGCCTCCTCGTTCGGTTCCCACAGGGCACGGGCCATGTCGGTCTTGACCAGGCCGGGGGCGATGGCGTTGACCCGCACCGCCGGGGCCAGCTCACCGGCGAGCTGGCGGGTGAGGTGCAGCAGGGCCGCCTTGGTGCCGTTGTACACGCCGATGGAGGGCTCCACCGTCAGGCCCCCCACCGAGGCGATGTTGCACACCGCGCCACCCCGCTCGCGCATCGACGCCCGCCACGCGGCCTGCGTCCAGGTGAGGGGGCCCCGCCAGTTGACCTGCACCGTCTTGTCGAACGCGTCGACGCCGATGTCCATGCTCGGGCCGTGGTACGGGTTGGTGGCGGCGTTGTTGACGAGGACGTCCACCGAGCCGAAGCGCTCGAGCGTCGCGGCCACGCACGCCTCGGCCTGCTCGGGATGGCCGGCGTTGGCGGCGTGCCACGCCACCCGGTCGGCGGCCACCCCCTGCGCCACGATGGTCGCCGCCGCGGCCTCGAGGGCCTCGGGCTTGCGCGACGACAGCAGCACCGCCGCCCCGCTGCGGGCCATCGCCGAGGCGATGGCGAGCCCGATCCCCCTCGACGCACCGGTGACCAGCGCGACCTTCCCGTCCAGACGCAGCTCCATGGGGACCGCACCGTAGCGGCTCGGCCGAACCGGTCGGCGGGCCCGTGCGCCGACCGGTCCCGCGGCGAGGACGCGCCGGTAGCCTCACCGCCATGAACCGCCTCGCGGACGAGACCAGCCCCTACCTGCGCCAGCACGCCGACAACCCGGTCGACTGGTACCCGTGGGGCGACGAGGCGTTCGAGCAGGCCCGCGACGAGGACCGCCCGGTGCTGCTCTCGGTGGGCTACTCGTCGTGCCACTGGTGCCACGTCATGGCCCACGAGTCCTTCGAGGACCCGACCACGGCCGAGGTGATGAACCGGCTGTTCGTCAACGTCAAGGTCGACCGCGAGGAGCGCCCGGACGTCGACGCCATCTACATGGAGGCCGTCCAGGCCATGACCGGCCGCGGCGGTTGGCCGATGACCGTCTTCCTGGCGCCCGACGGCCGGCCGTTCTACGGCGGCACTTACTATCCGCCCGAGCCGCGCTATGGTATGCCCAGCTTCCGGCAAGTGTTGCGGGCGATCGCGGAGGCGTGGCGGGACCGCCGCCGCGAGATGGAATCGGCCGGCGATCGGATGGCGGACGCGCTGAAGCGCAGCGCGGTCTTGCGGCCAGCGGATACCGCGCTCACCGTCAATGTGCTCGACAAGGCCGCGCAAAACCTGATGCGCAGCCTGGACCCGTACCAGGGCGGCTTCGGCGACGCGCCGAAATTCCCGCAGCCGATGAACCTGGATTTTCTGCTGCGGAACTGGCGGCACATCAGCGACGAAAGGCAGCGCAGAGCTGTCACCTACACGCTGGCCAAGATGGCCCGC
>JALOLF010000014.1 GCA_025456085.1 Acidimicrobiales bacterium | reverse complement strand
GGCGTACTCGGCCAGGGTGCCCCGGGCGGTGCCGTACACCGCGTCGCCGGGGCGGAGCCCCTCCACCTCGGCTCCGACGGCCTCGACCGTGCCGGCCAGATCGGTGCCCGCCACGGGCTGGCGGGGCCGCCGGAGTCCGATCGCCGGGCGGGCCACGTAGGGCGTCCCGGTGACCAGGTGCCACACGCCCCGGTCGAGCCCCACGGCGTGGACCCGCACCAGCACCTCGCGTGGTCCCGGCGTGGGGATGGCTCGGGTGGCCACGCCCAACACGTCCGGCGGGCCGTAGCGGTCGTGGACGAGCGCCCGCATCGACGGCTCCCGGTGCTCCGGCCGGTCTGCGTTGCCCATGTCGGCCTCCGGCGTCCACGTTCGCACAGGAACGGCCGGCGTGTCGACGGCGCGGTCCGCGTGACGACCGCGCGACCTCACGACGCGGCCGGGTACCCGTCCCCGTCCGGATCGGGTGACCCGACCAGCAGCAGGTGTGCGCCCCAGAAGAAGCACAGGGCGCCGAGCAGGGTGCCCGAGGTGGCGAGGGACGCGTCGAGCAGCTCGTCGGTGTCGGGAAGGGTGTAGGCGGCGATGGCCGAGACCATGAAGAAGCCCGAACCGACGAGGTTCAGCGCCGCCATCCACCAGTCGTTCGAGTCCCGGCGGACGCGCCAGGGACCACCACAGGCCGACCACCACGAGAGCCCGCTCGACACGAGGAAGCAGATGGAGCCGAGGAAGTCCGGGGTCCACACCAGCAGGTTCTCCTCCTGCGCGGAGAACGTGCCCTGCATGGCGTCGAAGGTGTTCAGGTTGAACCACACCGTGCCCACCGACTGGATGATCGCCGCGAGCCAGTCGCGGTCGACCAGCGCCCGTCCGAGCCTGCCGCCGACCGCACGACGCGCGTCGCCCCACGCCGCGATGGACACCAGCGCGCCGGCGCTGGTGAAGAAGATGGAACCGACGAAGTAGGTCACACCGACGAGCTCGGCCGGCACCACCGTCGTGATGGCCGGGATGGACGCCACGGCGAAGCACGCCGAGCCGACCATGAACAGCACGGCGGTCCAGCGCGTCATGGCCCCTCGGCTCAACAGCGGCGGCGCTGGTGCTCGTGGGTCCTGCGATCGTCCTCGGTGGTCGGCATGCCCCGTCCGTCGAGATAGGTGCAGGCCTCGTCGAGGTGACGCAACAGGATGTCGACCTTGTCGCGGCTCATGTCGTTGCGCACCACGACGCGCAGCACGGTCACGTCCTGCGCGTCCGGGGGAAGCGTGTAGGCGGGCACGATCCACCCGTGCTGGCGGAGCTGGTCGGACAGGTGGAACTCGTCGAAGTCGGTATCCGGCTTCAAGCGGAACGTCACGACCGGCTCGGCCAGGCCCGGGTTGAGGATCTCGAAGCGGCCGGTGCGCTCGAGCTGCTCGTTGAGGTAGCGGGCGTTGGCCATCATGTTGTACACGATGGCGGTGTAACCGGCGCGGCCGAGACGCACGAAGTTGTAGTACTGCGCCTGGATCATGGCCGAGCCGCGCGAGAAGTTGAACGTGAAGGTGGGCTGGGCGCCGCCCAGGTAGTTCACGTTGAACACGAGGTCCTCGGGCAGGTAGCTCCGGTCCCGGAAGACGAGCCACCCGATACCGGGGTAGACGAGCCCGTACTTGTGGCCGGAGGCGTTGATGGAGGCGACCTGCTCGAGTCGGAAGTCCCACCGCTCGTCGGGATGGGCGAAGGGAGCGATGAACCCGCCGCTGGCGCCGTCCACGTGCAGGGGGATGTCCCAGCCCTTCTCGGCCTTGACCTGCACCAGCAGATCGTTCAGCTCCTCGATGGGGTCGTTCTCCCCGATGAAGGTGGTGCCCAGCACCGCGCCGACGGCGATGGTGTTCTCGTCGATGCGCTCGGCGACGTCGTCGGGGTGCAGCACGTAGCGGTCGGGGCGCATGGGGATCTTGCGCAGCTCCACGTCGAAGTAGCGGGCGAACTTGTCCCACACGATGTGGGTCTCGGCTCCGAACACCACGTTGGGCTTGTCGGCCGGGAGACCAGCGTCCTGGCGTCGTTTGCGCCACGAGAACTTGTGGGCCAGCAGGCCGAGCATGATGGCCTCGGACGAGCCGATGGTGGCCACCCCGACCGAGCGGTGGATGTCGGGGGCGTGCCACAGGTCGGCCAGCATCCGGGTGCAGATCTGCTCGACGGCCTCGGCCACGGGGTACTCCTCGTGGTCGATGTGGTTGGTGGCCGCGGCCTCGGCGATGAGCCGCTCGGCTTCGGGCTCCATCCAGGTGGTGACGAACGACGCCAGGTTCATCGACGGCTGCCCGTCGACGCGCAGGCCCAGGTGGATCAGCTCGTAGGCGTCGGCGGCGGGCATGCCCCGATCGGGGAAGCCCTCACGGGGCAGCGGTCGGGAGAAGTACCGGGTCGAGGGCAGGTCGTCGGACGAGGCGGCGGGCGTGGTGCTCATGGTCGGTCCTCTCGGAGCGGGTGTCGAACCCGATCGTAGGGATCGGGGTGTGCTGCGTCGTCGTCCGCTTCGGGTGACCGGGGCAGCTCGAAGCCCACCGCGGCACCCCCGCCGGGACGCTCCACGGCCCACACCCGGCCGCCGTGGCGCTCCACGATCTGGGCCACGATGGCCAGGCCGAGCCCCGACCCCGGCGCGCTGCGGGCCTCGGTGGCCCGGTAGAAGCGCTCGAACACGTGGGGGCGGTCGGCCTCGGCGATGCCCGGTCCGCGGTCGAGCACCTCCAGTCGACCGCCCTGCACGACGATCTCGACGGGGCCGTCGGGTGGGCTGTACTTGCAGGCGTTGTCGACCAGGTTGGCGACGGCCCGCTCCAGCATCTGCGAGCGACCCTCGACGAGCACGGCGTCGGCAGGGCCGGCACCGGGGGTCACGCCGTCGCGGACCGTGACCTCGTGACCGGTCCGGCGGGAGAAGCGGGCTGCGACGCCCTCGGCCAGCTCGCCCAGGTCGACCGGGCGGACCGGTTCGTCGTCGCCGGCCCGGTCGGCCGCCAGCTCCACGAGCTCGGTCAGCAGGTGGGTGAGCTCGCCCACGTCGCCCTGCACGGCTGCCAGCAGCTCGACCCTGTCCGTTGCCGGCAACCGGTCGAGGTGCTCCAGCATCTCCAGGTTGGTGCGCAGGCTCGTGAGCGGGGTGCGCATCTCGTGGCTGGCGTCGCGGATGAGGCGCTGCTGCTGCTCGCGGGAGGTCGCCAGCGCGTGCACCATGGTGGTCAGGCTCGCCGACAGGTCGCCGACCTCGCCCGGGCCGCCCTCGGGGATGGGGGTGGTCAGGTCCTGGGAGGAGGCGATCGACTCTGCGGTGTCGCGCAGCTCGACGACGGGACGCACGATCCGGCTGGCCAGCAGCCAGCCCAGCGCCGCCGCCACCACCACGCCGCTCGCGGCCAGCAGCGCCAGCCGGGCCCGGAGCGCGCCGAGCACGTCCTCGGTCTCGGCCAGATCGCGGGCGATCTGCACCGCCGTGCCCTCGGCCACGTGGGCGGTGAGCAGGCGCAGGCGTTCGTCGTCCACCTCGACGGTGCGCAGCTGCGGCTCACCCGGCCCCGACGCCAGGGCGAGGTCGGCGTCGTCGACGGGCAGCGTCGGGGCGCCCTCGAGGCAGGTCGTCACGGTGGTGTCGGTCGACAGGTACTGCACCGCCACGGCGGGCTGCAGCATCGCCGGCGGCGGGCACACGAGCACGACCGGCGCCTGGGGCGGGTCCGGCCGGTCGCGCGTCTGCGGGCCGGTGAGCTCCGCGGCCCGCGACTCGAGCGAGTCGTCGACGGCCTGTTCGAGCTGGGCCCGCGTGGCGAGGTAGGCACCGGCGGCAGCGAGCGTGCCCACCACGGCCGCCACGCCGGCCAGGGCCAGGGCGATCCGCCAGCGCAGGCTCATGGCGCCCGCAGCACGAAGCCCACGGCCCGCACGGTGTGGATCACGCGGGGCTCGCCACCGGCTTCGGTCTTGGTGCGCAGGTAGCCGATGTAGACGTCGAGCGAGCGGGAGGACGTCTCGCTGTCGTAGCCCCAGATCTGCTCGTAGATGGCGTCGCGGCCCAGCACCTCGCCCGCGTGGCCCATGAGCAGCTCGAGGAGGTCGAACTCCAGCTTGGTCAGCTCGAGCGCCCGACCGCCCCGATCGGCCAGCCGCGACCGGGGGTCCAGCGTGAGGTCGGCGACGTGGAGGGCGTCGTCGGCCCCGGTGATGCTCGTGCGCCGCAGCAGGGCACGCAGCCGTGCCGTCAGCTCCGCGATGGCGAAGGGCTTGACCACGTAGTCGTCGGCGCCGGCGTCGAGCCCTGCCACCCGGTCGCGCACCTCGTGGCGGGCCGTCAGCAACAGGATGGGCAGCGCCGGGTCGCGGCGGCGCAGCTCCCGGCAGACGCTCAGCCCGTCGACGTGGGGCATCATCACGTCGAGCACGGCGACGTCGGGGGCGCGGTCGGCCGCGGCGTCGAGGGCCTGGACGCCGTCGGTGACGGCGTGCACGTCGTAGCCCTCGAAGCGCAGGGCCCGCACGAGCGACTCCCGCACCCCCCGGTCGTCCTCGGCGAGCAGCACCCGCGGCGATCGTCCGGAGTCGGCCATGAGCGGATCGTACGGCCGCTCTCCCGCCGGCGGGGCCGCTCCGGGCCGGTTCTCACCCAGTTCTCGCGAACCACTGCGGGTTCCCCAACCGGCGGGGCGCATCGTGAACGTCGGGAAGCGAGACGGGTCACCGGCCCGACGGACTCCCCGAACCCACCCACCTGCAACGAACAGGAGAACGTCATGCGCAAGTCCCTCGCCACCCTCGGCCTGGCCGCCGGCATCGCCGGCGGCAGCCTCGCCGGCCTGGCCCTCACCGTGCCCCACGTGTCGGGCGCACAGGAGACCACCACCACCCAGGAGGACTCGACCGCCACGACCGAAGCCCCGGACCGCTCGGCACGGATCAGCGAGACCCTCGCCCCGCTCGTCGCCGACGGGACGCTCACCCAGGAGCAGGCCGACGCCGTCGTCGCCGCGCTGGCCGACGCCAGGCCCGAGCCCGGCGGGCCCGGCCGTCACGGCGGCCGTCCCTTCGAGGTCGCGGCCACGGCCATCGGCATCGACGTCGACGACCTGCGCGCCGCCGTCGAGGGCGGCCAGACCATCGCCGAGGTGGCGCAGGCCAACGGCGTCGACCCGCAGGTCGTGATCGACGCCCTCGTCGCCGACCTCACCGACCACGTCAACCAGGAGGTCGCCGACGGGCGCCACACGCAGGCGGAAGCCGACACCATCCTGGCCGACGCCGCCGATCGGGCCAGCGACCTGGTGAACGGCGAACTGCCCGCACCGCCCGCCGGCCTGCCGGACGCGCCGGGCTGACCCTCGCCGCCGGTGGGGTGCCGACCCGATCCTCCCTCCTCCACGGGTCGGCCCCCCGCCGGCGCACCACACCGCGGCCGAGGTGACAGGGAACACGTTGACACTTCTAACTGTCACGGTTCACACTGTCGACATGACCGCAACCCTCACGCCACCAACCGTCGCCCGCAAGGCTGCCCGTCTCGTGGCCGCCTCCGAGCGGCTGTCCTTCGATCCCTTCACCGACGTCGACTGGTCGCTGCCCCTCGACGACTCGATGTACTACCTGCCCCCCGAGTACCTCCCCCTCTACGGCACGCCCGTGTGGGAGGCCATGGACGACACGCAGCGCAAGGCCTACAGCCGTCACGAGTGCGCCTCGTTGTGCTCGGCCGGCATCTGGTTCGAGAACATCCTGATGCAGCTGATCCTGAAGCACCTGTACGACCTGCCCGCCGACGACGGGTCGCACCGCTACCTGCTGGTCGAGGCCGCCGACGAGTGCCGCCACTCGGCCATGTTCGGCGAGTTCATCCGCCGGGCCGGCACCCCGGCCTACTCCGTGCAGGCGCTGCTCGGCTTCGGCGGGCGGTTCCTGACCGCCACCACGCCCCGGGGGCCGGAGGGCTACCTCGCCATCCTGGCCGCCGAGGAGCTGCTCGACGCCTCCAACCGGGCGACGATGAACGACGAGCGGGTGCACCCGGTGAGCCGCCAGATGGCCCGGCTCCACGTGCTCGAGGAGGCCCGCCACGTCTCCTACGCCCGCTCCTACGTCACCGAGACGTGGCCCCGCACCTCGGGCGGCCGTCGCCTCGTGGCCATGATCCGAGCGCCCTTCGTGGTGCGCAGCATCGTCGACGCGCTGTGCAACCCCGCCGTCTACGACGAGCTGCGCATCCCCGACGGCCGCCGCACCGCGGCCCGCAACCCGATCCACCGCGAGCGCCTGGCCCGCGACCTGGGTCGGCTCACCGGCTTCCTGCGCGACACCGGTGTCGTGGCCACCTGGACGCTGCCGCTGTGGCGGCTCGTGGGCCTCGGCGCCGCCGTGCAGTCCAGCCCCGACCCGGTGCTGCGGTCCGCGCCATGATGACGCTCATGGAGCTGCCCACCGAGGACGGTCCGACCCCCGCAGCCGACGAGGCGCCGGTCGCGGCCGACGACGGGGAGCTCGACGAGCCGGCGTACACCATCGACGAGCTCGCCGCCCGCAGCGGCGTACCCAGCCGCACGATCCGCTTCTACCAGTCCAAGGGAACCCTGCCCCCGCCCGTGCGGCGGGGGCGGGTCGCGTACTACGGCCACGACCACCTCGACCGACTGCGGATCATCGGCGAGCTCCAGGACCGTGGCCTGCAGCTCGACGCCATCCGCGACGCGCTGCGCCAGGTCACCGAGGGGGGCGACTCGCTCCAGCAGTGGCTCGGCGTGAGCGACCGTCTGCAGGCGCCGTGGTCCGACGACCGACCCGTCGTGCTGAGCGAGGAGGAGCTCCTCGAGCGCCTCGGACCCCTCGGCGATCGGCCGGGCATCCTGGGTGAGCTGCAGCGCCAGGGCACCGTGACCCGCCAGGGCAACAGCCGTCCGGCGATGTTCGTGGTGCCCAGTCCGGCGCTGCTCGACCTGAGCACCCGGCTCGACGCCGCCGGCCTCGACGCCGAGACGGCCTTCGAGGCGGGCGAGGTCATGCGCACCCGCCTGGCCAAGATGGCCGACGAGCTGGTGCGGTTCTTCGCCGACCGGGCCGGCCACGGCTTCGGCCGCAGCGGCGAGCCCGACGAGATCGCCGCTGCCTTCGAGGCGCTGCGCCCCGCCGGCATGCAGGCGGTGCAGGTCATCTTCGCCCAGGAGATGGAGCGCTCCCTGCGGCAGTACGTGGAGAGCGGCGGGCCCATCCGAACCGCTCGCCGTCGCCAGGCCGAGGCCGACGCCGAGCGCACCGGCCGCCGCTGACCGGGACGGGTCAGATGGAGAAGTCCTCCCCGGACCACAGCCCGTTCTCCGAGGGCCGCGTGCCGGCCATGGCGGCCCGACCGGTGAGGGTCAGCTCCAGCTCGTCGACGCGCGACAACAGCACCTGCAGGCTCGTGCCCACCAGGTCCGGGACGAGCGTGTCCTCGAGGTCGGGAGGGGCGCCGACCGACCGGGGTCGGCTGCGCACGATCACCTGACCGGGCACGCCCACCACCACCGAGTTGGGCGGCACCGACTTCACGACCACGGCGTTGGCCCCGATGCGGCTGTCGTGGCCCACCGTGACGGGACCGAGCACCTTGGCGCCGGCGCCGATGGTGACCCGGTCGCCGATGGTGGGATGGCGCTTCTCACGCTTCAGGCTCGTGCCGCCGAGGGTCACCCCGTGGTAGATCGTGACGTCGTCGCCGACCTCGGCGGTCTCGCCGATGACCACCCCCATGGCGTGGTCGAGGAACAGGCCCTGTCCGAGCGTGGCCGCGGGGTGGATCTCCACGCCGGTGAGCCAGCGCACCAACGTCGACGACAGCCGCGCCGTGAGCCGGTGGCCACGCTGCCAGAGGCGGTGGTTGAACCGGTGCGCCCACAGGGCGTGCAGACCCGGGTAGCACAGCGCGACCTCGAGTCGGCTGCGGGCGGCAGGGTCCCGCGTGCGGGCCGCCTCGACGTCACGCCGGAGGGTGGCGAGCATGTCGGCCCGCCGGCTCAGTCGGCCAGGCCGGCGAACAACGCCGTGCTGAGGTAGCGCTCGCCGAACGACGGGATGATCACGACGATCAGCTTGTCGGCGTTCTCGGGGCGGCTCGCCACCTGCAGCGCGGCCCACAGCGCGGCACCCGAGGAGATGCCCACCAGCAGGCCCTCCTCGTGGGCGGCCCGCCGCGCCAGGTGGAAGGCGTCCTCGGCCTCCACCTGCACGATCTCGTCGATGACGTCGGTGTCGAGGATGGCGGGCACGAAGCCGGCGCCGATGCCCTGGATGGGGTGCGGGCCCTTCGTGCCGCCGGACAGCACCGGCGATGCCGCGGGCTCCACCGCGATCACCTGCACCGAGGGCTTGCGCTCCTTGATCACCTCGCCGACCCCGGTGATGGTGCCGCCGGTGCCGACCCCCGACACCACGATGTCGACCTTGCCGTCGGTGTCGCCCCAGATCTCCTCGGCGGTGGTGCGCCGGTGGATGGCCGGGTTGGCCGGGTTCTCGAACTGCTGGGGGATGAAGTACCGGGTGTCGCTCTTGGCCAGCTCCTCGGCCTTGGCGATGGCCCCGCCCATGCCCTCCGGCCCCGGCGTGAGGACCAGCTCCGCGCCGTAGGCCCGCAGGAGCGCCCGGCGCTCCTTGCTCATGGTCTCGGGCATGGTGAACACGCAGCGGTAGCCCCGCGCCGCGCACACCATGGCCAGGGCGATGCCGGTGTTGCCGCTGGTCGGCTCGAGCACGATCGTGTCGGGCCCGATCAGACCGGCCTCCTCGGCGGCGTCGATCATGGCCACGCCGATGCGGTCCTTCACGCTGTGCGCCGGGTTGAAGAACTCGAGCTTCGCCACCACCTCGGCACCCACCCCGTCGGTGAGGCGACGCAGGCGCACCAGCGGCGTGTTCCCGATGAGCTGGGTGATGTCGTCGGCGATCTTCATGGCGGGCTCCGTCCTCCCCCGGTCCACCACGGACCCGGTCGACCGGATCCTACCCAGATTCCCGACCAAACTGGTCAGGCTTTGTCGATCGACCCGCGCTGGTCGGATCGGATGCCCTCGGGGTACGACGCGGCGAGGGCGCCACGCAGCAGCCCGTCACGGTCCCGGCCGGCGTCGGGGAGCCCTGCCGCCTCGGCGAAGGCGTCGAAGACCCGCTGCAGGTCCGCGGCCACGACGGCCTCGTCGAGGGTCGCGTCCCCGCCCGGGGCCGGCGCGACGAGGAGCCCCTGCACCGCGTCCACCATCGAGGCGTAGTACCACAGCGTGCCCAGCCGACCGCCCTTGAAGATGCCCTCCCTCCAGAGGTCCGCTCCCGGCTCCCGGAGGGCGGCGGTGGTGCGGACCAGGGCGTCGATCTTGTCGGCGGCCACGACCGGCGCCACCTCGCGCAGCACCGCGCGACGTTCCCCGGTCGCCTCCTGGAGCCCGCGCAGGTGCGCGATCTTGCGCGCCAGCCACGGCGCCTTCTCCGGGCCCCGGTCGGGGGTGTGGTCCGAGCACGCCTCCACCAGGTCGAGCACGCCCGCGTCGAGCGCGTCGATGCGAGCGGCTGCGCCGGCGTCCGCCGGGGCGTCCTCCAGGGCGTCGTGCAGGAGGGCCGCCGCGACCTGGACCGGGGAGCCGCCCCAGCGCTGCACCTGGGACGCCACCCGCATCGGGTGCTCCACGTAGGGCGCGCCGGTCGCCTTGTCGGTCTGCCCGGCGTGCAGATCACGGGCCAGCTCGAGCGCCTCGCGCTCGAGCGCGTCGCGAGGCTGGAAGTCGTCGGACACGTCCCTATCGTGGCACCGCGGCCGGCTCCCGCGAACCCGGCCGCACCGGAGGCCACGGTGCGCATCGGTGACGTCGAGGTCCGTCCCCTCGGCGGTGGCGTCGGCTGCCTGCTCATGATCCTGTGCTCGGTGCTGGCCTCGGTGGTGGCGACCGTGGTGCTGAACCTGCTCCTGCGCTGATCAGCCCACCCGGGCGCACTGCCCGCCGTCGACGGGGAGCACCACCCCGGTCACGAAGGAGGCCTCGTCGCTGGCCAGGTACAGGGCGGCCCGGGCCACGTCCCAGGCGGTGCCCATGCGGGGGCGCAGCTCGCCGTCGTCGCCGTGCGAGTGCAACGGCACGAGGCGGTCGCGCTGGGCCCGGATCTCCTCGCGGCTCACGCCGAGCGCGTCCGCCCAGCCGTCGACGGCCATGGGCGTGTCGATGAGGCCGGGCATGACCGCGTTGACACGCACGCCGAACGGGGCGTGCTCCACGGCCAGCTCCTGGGTGAGGGCGTTCACCCCCGCCTTGGCCGTCTTGTAGGCGAGGATCGGGATGCTGCACACGGCGGCCGCCGACGACACGTTGACCACCGCCCCCGACCGCTGGGCGCGCAGGTGGGGCACCACGTGCTTGGCGGTGAGCCACATGCCCCGCAGGTTCACCTGGTGGATGCGGTCCCAGTGCTCGACGGACAGGTCGAGGGAGCCCGCGTCCCCGGCGCCGATGCCCACGTTGTTGTGGAGCACGTCGATGCGCCCGAAGCGGTCCAGCGCGGCCGTCGCCATCGCCGCGCAGTCCCGCTCCTCGGCCACGTCGGCCCGGAAGGGCTCGGCGATGCCACCCTCGGCCGTGATGCGCTCGCACGTCTCCCGGGCCGAGTCGGGGTCCCGGTCGACGACCAGCACCCGAGCGCCCTCCCGGGCGAACAGCACCGCCGCGGCCCGGCCGTTGCCGATCGTCTCCCCCGGTGCCTGACCCGCGCCCACCACGACCGCGACCTTGCCCGCCAGCCGGCCCCGACCCGGCGGCGCGCCCGACGCACCCGGCGCGCCGGGCGCGCTCATGACGGGAACCCCGGCACACCGGCCTCACGCTGCACGCCGAAGGAGTTGAGCGCCATCGACACCAGCGCGTACTGCCCGACGGTGAACACCAGGTCCATCACCTGTGGCGTGTCGAGGAAGCCGGTGAGCCGCTCCCACGTCTCGTCGCCCACCACGTGGTCGTCGATCAGCTCGTCGGTGGCCACCAGCAGCGTGCGCTCCTCGTCGCTCCATCCCTCGGCACCCACGGCGAAGGTGAGCCGGCGAACCTCCTCCTCGGTGATCCCGGCCTGCGTGGCGATCAGGGTGTGCTGGCCGAACTCGTAGTCGGACCCGCACCGCCACCCGGTGCGCAGGATCACCAGCTCGCGGCTGCGGGGATCGAGCCGGGACCCCAGCAGCACGTGCGTGCCGAAGCCGAGCCAGCTGCGCAAGAGCTCGGGGTGATGGGCCAGGGTCCGGAAGATGTGCAGGCCCCCGAGTCGCTCGACGAGCGCGGCCGTCTCGGGATCCAGATCGGTGTCGGGGACGGGTTCCAGGCGGGGGGTGTGGGGCAACGTGGCCTCCTCGTGCTCGCGCCGCGGATCGACCGCAGTCTTGCCCGTCGTCGAGTCGTCTGCTGGCGCAGCGACGGCACGCGGACCGGCGGCAGGGACGGTGAACCCATAGGCTCCGCCCATGGCCATCGCGGAACCCGCGCACGCCTCGGCCGACGAGGCCGTGGTCCACCTGCTGCTCAGCCCCGACGGCCGCGCCGACCCGTACCCCACCTACCGCTGGCTGTTGGAGCACGCCCCGGTCCACCGCTCCGGGTTCGGACCCATGTGGTTCCTGTCCCGCTACGAGGACTGCCGGTCGGTCCTACGCGACCCGCACCTGGTGCAACCCTCGACCGTGCTGCCCGGCGACCCGGAACCGGGCGCCGCCGTCGAGAGCCAGACGATGCTGTTCGGCCCCCGGCGCACCCGGGAGAGCCCCGTCGCCACCCGTTCGCTGCTGCGCCTCAACCCTCCCGACCACACCCGCTTGCGGGGCCTGGTGAGCCGGGGCTTCACCCCCCGACGGGTCGAGGCGCTGCGCCCCGCCATCGAGGCCATGACCGACGAGCTGCTCGACGCCATGGCCGCGTCCGGCGAGGTGGACGTGCTCGACGTGCTCGCCTTCCCGCTGCCGGTCAAGGTCATCGGCGAGCTCGTCGGCGTGCCGCCCGAGGACCGCGACGCGTTCCGGCCGCTGGTGCGCACCGCGGCGTCGGGGCTCGAACCGGGCCTCACCGACGAACAGCTGGCGGAGGTGGGGCGGGCCGCCGACGAGCTGCAGGCCTACTTCCGGGACCTGATCGCCACCCGGCGCCGGGACCCCCGCGACGACCTGACCTCGGTGCTGCTCACCGCCCACGACGAGGCCGACCGGCTGACCGAGGACGAGATGGTGGCCACGCTCATCCTGGTGTTCGCCGCCGGGTTCGAGACCACGACCAACCTCATCGGCAACGGGCTGGTGACCCTGCTGCGCAACCCCGACGAGCTGGCCCGGCTGCGCGCCGACCCGGGCCTCACCCCGCTCGCGGTGGAGGAGCTGCTGCGCTACGAGTCCCCCGTGCAGTTCGACGCCCGCCGGGCCGCCGAGCCCACCGAGGTGGCGGGCCGGGTCGTCGAGACCGGCGAGTGGGTCATGACCTTCCTCGGCGCCGCCAACCGGGACCCGGCCGTGTGGGACGACCCCGACACGTTCCGCATCACCGCCCGCGACACGCCCGTGCTGAGCTTCGGCAGCGGCATCCACTACTGCCTGGGCGCGTCGCTGGCCCGCCTCGAGGGCCAGGTGGTGTTCCGTCGCCTGCTCGAGCGCTTCGCCCACCTCGAGCTGGTCGAGGAGACCCCGGCGTGGCGCAACACCTTCGTGCTGCGCGGCCTCGACCGCCTCCCCGTCCGCGTCAGCGTCGCCTGACCCCCACCCCCGGCCCCAAACCCACCCACCCACCCACCGAAATTGCGCGTCCGGGAGTCGGAGACCGACCTCTGAGGACCCGATTTCGGAGGGAACGGCTGGTGGAGGGAGGGGGCGAGGTCAGGCCAGCAGCTCGGCCACGGTGTGCAGGGTCAGTCCGGCCAGGGCGCCGACGACCGTGCCGTTGATGCGGATGAACTGCAGGTCCGGACCCAGCAGCAGCTCGAGGCGCTCCGCCGTCTCCTCGGCGTCCCAGCGCTCGATGGTGCCCCGCACGAGCTCGCCGATCTCCCCCTGGAAGCGGGCCGCCACGTGGCTCACGCCGCGCACGAGGCCGTCCTCCAGCTTGGCGGCGAGCACCGGGTCCTCGGCCAGGCGGGCGCCGACGGCCCCGATGCCCGAGGCCAGCTGACGGCGCAGCGCCGAACCGGGGTCGGCGGCCTGGCCCCGCAGCGTGCGTTTGGCGTCGCTCCACAGGGAGGCCACCAGCTCGCGTACCTGGGGCTGCTCCAACAGCTCGTGCTTGAGCTCCTCACCCCGCAGCCGGTAGCCCGGCGAGGTCTGCAGGTCCCGGGCCAGGGCCACCAGGCGGGTCTCGAACTCGACGCGCAGATGGTGACCGTGGTCCTCCAGCATCTCGGCGATGAGGGTGCGGGCGCCGGCCAGGAGACGCTCGAAGATCCGGTCCTCCGCCGCGCCGGGCAGCCACCACGGCGACGACGTCCCCAGCCGCTCGCGCAGCTCGTCACGGTGGTCGTCGAGGTAGCGGTCGAGGCCGCGCAGCGCCACGTCGAGCACCTGCTGGTGACGACCGTCGCGGATCACCAACGCCAGCGTGCGCCCGGCCAGCGGCGCCAGGGGCACGGCGTCGAGGCGCTCGCGCACCGTCTGCTCGAGCACCCGGTGCACGTCCTCGTCCCGCACCAGGTCGGCCAGGCCCACGGCGCCGTCGAGCACCTCGCCCGCCACCCGGGCCGCGTGGTCGGGGTCGCGCAGCCAGGCCGCGGTGCGGGCGGCGACGCCGGCGGCGCGCACGCGGGCGGAGATGGTCTCGGGCGTGAGGAAGGCCTCCTGCACGAACTCGCCCAACGTGGCCCCGAACTGGTCCTTGCGCTCCACGATGACCGCGGTGTGCGGGATGGGGATGCCGAGCGGATGGCGGAACAGGGCCACGACGGCGAACCAGTCGGCCAGGCCACCCACCATCGCCGCCTCGGCCGTGGCCTGCACGTAGCCCACCCAGGTCGCGTCGCCACCGAGGACGGTCACCCCCAGGAACACGGCCGTCACGGCGGTGAGCAGCATCGTGGCCCGTCGACGCATGACCACCAGGCGTTCCCGTCGCAGCTCCTGGGAACGGACGGGGGGAGGTGCGGCGAGCGTCGAGGTCATGGCTGCACGCGATAGCCGACCGTGGCCGCCCCGAGGTGGCACCGGCGCCGGCACCGGCCGGGCAGGAGTGGTATCCCTTGCACCGTGACGACCCTCAGCGCGCTGCACGATCCCGACACCTACGTCGACGGCCCACCCCACGAGCTGCTGGCCGAGCTGCGCCGCACCCAACCCGTCTACTGGCAGGAGATGGACGGGGAGCCCGGCTTCTGGGCGGTGCTGACCCACGCCGACGTGACGACCGTGGCCCGCCAGCCGGTGCGGTACTCGGCCTGGGCGGGCGGGGTGGTGCTCGAGAACCTCGACCCCGAGAACCTCGAGATGCTGCGCAACATGCTGCTGGCCATGGACCCGCCGCGCCACACCGTGTACCGCCGGCCGCTGGCGCCGCCGTTCAAGGCCCGCACCATCACCCGCCTCGAGGACCGCATCCGGGCCATCTGCCGCGAGATCATGGCCGAGGCCCGCGAGCGCGGCGACGTCGAGTTCGTGCACCAGGTGGCCGCGCCCCTGCCCAGCCAGGTGATCGGCGAGCTGTTCGGACTCCCCCGTGAGGACTGGGACCACATCCACGAGCTGGCCGAGCGCAACACCAGCGCCCAGGACCCCGACATGGCCGGGAGCCCCGAGGACGCCTACGGGCCCAGCATGGAGCTGGCCATGTACGGCATCGAGCTGGCCGCCCGCCGTCGGCAGGAGGAGCCCCGCGAAGACCTCACCTCGTTGCTCCTCGACGCCGACTTCGACGGCCAACCCATGAGCGACGTCGACTTCGGCGTGTTCCTGGTGCAGCTCGTCACCGCCGGCAACGACACCACCAAGACCATGCTGGCCTCGGGGCTGGTCCGCCTCCTCGACCATCCCGACCAGCTGGCCACCTTACGGGCCGACCACTCGCTCATCCCCGGCGCCATCGAGGAGATCCTGCGCTACGACAACCCGCTGCACTACTTCCGCCGCACCACCACCGAGGACGTCGTGCTGCACGACGTGCCCATCGCCGCCGGCGAGAAGGTGGCCATGTGGTACACGTCGGCCAACCGCGACGAGCTCGTGTTCCCCGGCGCGCAGCGCTTCGACATCCGCCGCTCCCCCAACCCGCACCTGTCGTTCGGCATCGGCGAGCACTTCTGCCTCGGCGCCCACCTGGCCCGCCTCGAGGGTCGGGTGTTCCTCGAGGAGCTGCTCGACACCTTCGCCACCGTCGAGTTGACCGGCACGCCACAGCGCACCCGGTCGAACCTCAACAACGCCATCAAGCGCCTACCGGTGCGCCTCGCCGGCTAACTCCTCGCCGGCCGACGCCGCCACGACGGCTGACGTCGCCGCGAAAGGTGCCGCGTGGCGGCCGATGGTGCCCGATCGCCTCTGCCGCAGGCGTGGGCGCCGGTGGACCATGACAGTGGAGCAATCCCCTGCTCCCGAGGAGGTGGGCCATGAGTCGAACACGTCGATTCCTCCTCTTCGGTGCGGTGATCGCCCTCGTGACGTGCTTCGTCGCGGCACCCACACAGGCCGTGTCGGACTTCGATCCGACATTGGAGGCCTACGACCTCGTCGTGTGGCCCGGCCAGACCCTGCATCTCCTCGGCAGGACATGCACCGGCCCGACCGCGCTCCCCGGTGAGGACTCGGCCGGTGTGGTGTCGGCCTGGCTCTCGGAGCCCGAGGGGTACGACCCCCTGCCGGGCACCCTGACCCCGGCCTACGTCGATCCCGACGGCACGTGGCACGTCGAGTTGGTGATCCCCACCGGACTGCCGAAGAAGGTGTGGGCACAGGCCATCTGCACCCACACCACCGACGGTGACCCCGAGGTCGTCCGCTACACGCCGGTCGACCACGTGAAGATCCTGCCCGAGGCTCCTGCGTTCGAGGTGAGCCTGACGACCGCACCCGTGGGTCGGGCATCGCCCGTGCGGGTGAGCGGCGCCTGGTGCACCACGGAAGGTGCCGTGGGTTGGGTCGTCTTCGATCCGGAGTTCACCGGCACCGACGGCCAGTACGGCTACGCCACGTTCCCCGTCGACGAGGACGGGGTGTGGGTCGGCTACACGACCCTGTACGCCCCGACCGAACCGCTGGTCGTGAACGAGGTGCCCGTGCGGGTCGTGGCCACGGCACGCTGCATGCTGCCGACGGGTTGGGTGTTCCAGTATCCGCAGCGGTACATCACCCTCACCCCGGCAGCCCAGGTGATGCCGGCCGTGCAGACCCCGGCCTACACCGGGTGAGCACCCCGGTCCGAGCCGGTCACCCGACGGGTCCGTCGCCGATCGGTGCACCCGACGGCGGCGGGCCTGCCGCGCCCCGGAGCGCATCGAGGGCGGCCATCGCACCGGCGGCGTCGTCGACACCGATGAAGAGCTGACGACCGCCGACCAGGTCCAGGCGGATGGCCTCCCCCCCACGCAGCAGGATGGCCGCCTTCCCGAAGACCCGCAGACCGCCCCGGTAGCCCCATCCACCCCAGCGCCAGGGGACCAGCTCGTCGACCGCCGTGCCCTGCACGTCGCCGAGGGCCACCCGACGGGTCCATCCCCACCGGTAGCGAACCCGCACGGCGTCGCCCGACACGCTCACCCGTATGGAGGCGAACAGCGCCCCCGCGTAGGCGGTGCCCAGCAACAGCACGGCCAGGACGAGTTCACCCGCCACGGCGTTCCAGGCCGCCACCACGACCAGCACCGCCGCCATCGGCAGCCCCCACCGGCTGCGGCACGTCCCCTCCCACCGGACGTCGTCGGGGCCGGTCCGCCCGGTCGGCATCGCCATGGTCGCACCTCCCGCTCCGGTCGCCCGACGGTCCGAGGGCCGGGCCGGCGCCGGACCCGAGGTGATCATGACACCCACCCGTAGGCTTGCGAGCACGGGAACGACCCGATCGGAGGGGGACAGGTGGACGGCACGAGCGAACGACCGGCGCAGGCTTCGGGGACCTTCGACCTCGGCGGGGACCTGCCCGTGCACCGGCTGGGCTTCGGCGCCATGCGCATCACCGGACCCGGCATCTGGGGGCCGCCCACCGACCACGACGAAGCGGTGCGGGTGCTGCGGCGGGCCGTCGACCTCGGGATCGACTTCATCGACACCGCCGACTCCTACGGACCGTTCGTGAGCGAGGACCTCATCGCCGAGGCCCTGCACCCCTATCCGGACGGTCTGGCGATCGCCACCAAGGGCGGGCTGACCCGCCAGGGTCCCGACGAGTGGCTGCCGGTCGGCCGTCCGGAGTACCTGCGCCAGTGCGTGGAGCTGTCGCTGCGCCGCCTGCGCGTCGAGCGCATCGACCTGTACCAGCTCCACCGCATCGACCCCCAGGTGCCGGTGGAGGACCAGCTCGGCGCGCTGACCGACCTGCAGGCCCAGGGCAAGATCCGTCACCTCGGCCTGTCGGAGATCGACGTCGAGGAGCTGCGCCGGTGCCAGGAGCTGGCCCCGATCGTGTCGGTGCAGAACCGCTTCAACCTGGTCGACCGGGCCCACGAAGCGGTGCTGGAGGAGTGCGAGCGCCAGGGCCTGGCCTTCATCCCCTGGTTCCCCGTCGCCACCGGCGAGCTGGCCCGACCGGGCGGCGCGCTCGACGGACTGGCCCGGGCCAGGGGCGCGACGCCGGCCCAGGTGGCGCTGGCCTGGCTGCTGCACCGGTCGGCGGTGATGCTGCCCATCCCGGGCACGTCCTCGGTGGCCCACCTGGAGGAGAACACCGCCGCGGCCGCCCTCGAGCTGACCCCCGCCGAGGTCGCCCAGCTCGACGCCCTGCACCCCTGACCCGTCCCCCTCTCCGACATCTCGTCACCGGGCCCCGGTCTCCGGGGCGGCACGACGAGATTTCGGGGAGACTGGCGCCATGCGACCGCTGGCCGTGCACCACGTCTCGATCAACGTCGACGACGTCGACGAGGCGCTGCGCTTCTACGTCGACCGCCTCGGCCTGACGGTGCGGAGCGACCGGCCCGACTTCGGCTTCCCCGGCGCGTGGCTCGACGCCGGCGGACAGCAGCTCCACCTCATCGGCGGCGAGGTGCCGCCCGGGCTGGGCCAGCACCTCGCCCTGCAGGTGGCGGATCTCGACGGGACCGTGGGCGAGCTGCGCGCCGCGGGCGTCGACGTCAGCGATCCCTCGCCGGTCGGCACCGGTCGCCAGGCGTTCCTGACCGACCCCAGCGGCAACCTCGTCGAACTGCACCAGCCTGCGGCCGGCTGAGCGACCCGCTCCGCCCTCGCGCCGTTCTTGCGCGTTCTCGAGTCGGTTTCCGGCGTCGTAGGACCCGATTTCGGGCTGCGGAGGGTGGGGCCGTCAGCGGATCGGGCGCGGCTGGACCGATGACCTTGGCCTCTTGCCCTGCGAGCGGCGACGGCGCTCGATGGAACTACGCAGCGTCGTCGAGCACCAGGAGGGGGCTCCATGACCCCGCCCAACGTGTCGCACATCGAGTCCCGCCTGACCCTGCCCCCCGAGCTCGGCGGGTTCAGTGACGCCGAGACCGACGGGCTGCCCGAACCCGTGCGGGCCTGGTTCCGGGCCGCGATCGCGCCCGGCACCCCCCTGGCCCAGGCCGCACAGATTCGCATGCAGGGCCAGATCCGGCTGGGCGGCCGCTGGCTGCCGTTCCGGTGCCGTGAGGTGCTGTCGCCCCGCCACGGCTTCGCCTGGTCGGGCAGGGTCGCCGGCGTGCTGTCGGGCTCGGACTACTACGCCGACGGCGACGGCCGGATGGACTGGAAGTTGCTGGGCCTCAAGACGGTGGCCCACGCCGACGGCGCCGACGTGGCCCGCAGCGCCGCCGGGCGCGGCGGCGCAGAGGGCATCTGGGTGCCCACGGCACTGCTGCCCCGCTTCGGGGTGGCGTGGTCGGCCCCCGCCGACGACCTGATCGTGGCCCGGTACCGCACCGGCGACGTCGACCTCGAGGTGTTCGTGCGCCTCGACGACGAGCACCACGTCGTCGAGTCCTGGTTCGACCGCTGGGGCGATCCCGACGAGACCGGCACGTCGGCGTCGTACCCGTTCGGCGTCCGCGCCACCGGCACCGCCACCTTCGACGGCGTCACCATCCCCCATGCGGGCCGCGTGGGCTGGTTCCACGGCACGCCGCGGTGGCAGGAGGGGGAGTTCTTCCGCTACCGCATCACCGACCTGCGACTCGTCCGGGCTTCCGGTGACACGATGGCGTGACCCGACGGCCCGAGCTGCGCCGCCATGACCGCCACCGCCTTCGTCGGCGGGACCGTCCTCACCATGGACGAGCGTCGTCCCGCGGCCTCGGTGCTCGTCGTGCGGGACGGGCGCATCGCAGCCGTGGGCGACGTCGGCCTGGAGCGCGACCACCCCGACGCCGAGCTGGTCGAGGTGGACGGTCGCCTCGTCGTGCCGGGCTTCGTCGACGCCCACCAGCACCTGAGCCTCACCGCGCTGCACCCACGGTGGGCCGACCTGCGCGACGCGGTCGACCTGGACACCGTCCGGACCCGCCTGGCCGACAGCGCCCGCCGCGAGCCGGACGCGCCGTGGATCCGAGGCTGCGGCTGGGACCAGTTCGCCACGGGCCTGCACCTCGATCGGCACGACCTCGACGCCATGGGCTTCCACCGGCCCGTGCTGATCGGGTGCTTCACCTACCACCGGGCCGTGGTGAGCTCGGCCGGGCTCGATGCGCTGGGCATCACCGCCGCCACCGAGGACCCACCGGGCGGGCGCATCGAGCGCGACGCCACCGGCCGGCCCACGGGCGAGCTCACCGAACGCGCCTGGACCCGGGCCCACGTGGCCTCGCTCGCCGGCTACGACGACCCCGACCGCTGGGGCGACCTCGTCGTCGCCGAGGCCCGACGCCTGCTCACCGAGGGCATCACCGCGGTGCACGACGCCGCCTGCACCCCGGCGGCCGAAGCCGTGTACCGCGACCTGGCCCGCAGCGCCCGGCTGCCCATCGGCGTGCTCGCCATGCCCCACGGTGCCATCCTGGACGGTCCGGTGCCCGAACGGCTCGACCACGGACCCCCGACCGGTGAGGGCGACGAGGCGCTGCGGGTCGGCGCGGTGAAGCTCTTCGCCGACGGCGGTATCGACCTGGCCATCGACGCCCACCTGGGCGAGGTGCACGTCGAGGTGGGCTGGCTCATGCCCGACCTCGTCGAGGGCATGGTGCACGCCCTGCGGCGGGGGTTCGACGTCGCCGTGCACGCCATGGGCAACGCGGGCCTGCGCGCCACGCTCGACGCCTGGGAGACGGCCCGACGCGCCGTCCCGCACGCCGACGCTTGCCGCCTACGTCTCGAGCACGCCACCCTGGCCGGGCCAACCGAGCTCGCCCGCCTGGTCGACCTCGGCGCGACCGCGGTGATCCAACCCGGCTTCGTCCACCTCGTCGGGCGCAACATCGGCGACCTCCGCTTCGACGACGCCACCTTCCTGCCCTACGCCGACCTGCTCGCCTCGGGCATCGCGCTCGCCGCCGGCTCCGACGGGCCCTGCTACGTCACCGACCCCCTCCTCACCAGCCGGCAGGGGGTGACCCGGCTCACGGAGGAGGGCGCCGCGGTGGGCATCGACCAGGCGGTGCCGATGCGCGAGTGGCTGCGGCTCTACACGGCCGGCGCCGCCGACGCCGGGCGACAGACGGCCGAGCGCGGCCGGCTACGGCCCGGTCTGCGCGCCGACCTCGTGGTGCTGTCCGGTGGCACCGGACGCGTCGACGCGTCAGCGCTCGACGGCGCCGACGCGCTCACGGTCGAGCAGACCTGGGTCGCCGGCGCACGGGTCCACCGCCGTGGACCCGTGCCGTGACCCGCCCCCACACCGTCGTGGTGTGCATCAGCGACCGGGCCGTGCGAGCTTCAGACGCTCGGCGTCCCCGGAGCGCACACCGCGCTGACGTGGAAGTCGATGTCGACGGGGCTCATGTTGATGACGGTCGCCTCCCACCCTTCGACGCCGTCGATCACGATCAGCGAGTTCGTGAAGGGATGGACGTCGGGATGGATGGTCTCGGTCACGTAGCCGCCGCCGAGCACGACCTCACCGGCGGCGCAGCGGGCGATGGCCTGGCCGTAGTCCCCGGCGGGGGCCACGCCGTCCGCCCAGACGTGGCGGGTCACCAGACCCGCGCCCAGCGTCATGGGGGTCTCGTTGGCCTTGCACCCGGTGCCGTCGGTGTCGACGCGCACGATGCCGGTCTTGTTGTGGTAGCAGGCGTCCGTCGCACCGCCCCCGGTGTCGGCCAGCGCGATGCCGACCATGCCGAGGGTCGCGATCACCAGGACGGCGAGGAGCAGCTTGCGCATGGTGCCTCCCTTCGGCCCGCGGAGGCACGGCGCCACCGACGAGCCCGATGGCTTCCATCGACAGCCTCCACCGACCGGTGCGTGGCCGACGAGAGGCGGAAGTCGTCGGGATCCCTCGTCGGGCCGGTCATCCGTCACACCGCGCCTACCATCCGGGCGTGATCCGCACCCGCCTCGTGCTCGTCGCCGCGTTGGGCGTGGCCGTGCTGTGCGGCGCAGGCTGCTCGGGGGACGACGGAACCACCGGGGACGCCCCCGCGGCCACGACCGCCGTCGTCGCCGTCGACGCCGACGCCTTCCGCTCCCAGGCCGAGGCCATCTGCGTGGAGGTGGGTGACGAGATCCGGACGGCCTCACCCGCCGCGGGGGCCACACCCGAGCAGGCCTCGACCGCCTTCCTGACCATCGCGGCGGCCAACCGGGCCGGGGTCGACCGCCTCCGCGCCCTCACGGCTCCCCCCGACCTCGACACCGACTACCGGGCCTGGCTCGAGCTGATGGACCAGACGGCCAACGACCTGGAGGCGGCCGCGCTGGCCTTGCAGGTGGGCGACGACCGTGCCTTCCAGGACGCCGTCACCGAGGCCGAGGCCACCAGTCAGCAGGCCGGCACCGCCGCGGCGCGCCTGCAACTGCCGGCCTGCGTGTTCACCGGCTGACGGCGTGGCGGACGTCGGCGACTCCGTCACCCTTCCTTGCCGCGTCGATCCGTCGTAGTCTGTCCGCGCAACCAGCGAGAGGAGCAGGAATGCGCAGAGCAGCGTTGCGAGGGAGTGCTGCGGCCGCGGGTCTGTTGGTGCTGCTGGCACCGATGACCGCGTGGGCTCAGGACCCGACCACACCCGACGCGACGACCACCACCGTGGTGGACGTCCCGACGACCGACCCGGCGCCGACGACCGACACGACGGTGGCCGACACCCCGGTGACGACCGACACGACCGTGGTGGAGGAGACCCCGGCGGCGGAGGTCCCGGCTGAAGAGGCCGCTCCCGCCGAAGCGGCTCCGGCCGAGGAGGCCCAGGAAGAGCAGGCCCCGGCCGACGACAGCGCTGCGACGACGTCCACGCCGGCGCGCACCAGCACGCCCGCCGTGCAGGGCGCGTCACGCCAGGCCGTCGACCAGCAGGTCACCATCACCATCACCAGCCCGACCGACGGCGCCACGGTGAACGCTGGTGAACCCCTCGAGGTCACGGGCACCGTCACCATCGGTCTCGTCGGCGCCGGCGTGAGCATCGTCTACGCCGTCGACACCTCCGGCAGCACCTCCTCCGGGGCAGGGCCCAACGAAGATCCGGGCGACTGCAACGGCGACGGCGTCGTCGATGCGGGTGACGACCTGAACAGCGACTCCTCTGAGGGCGAGATCATCGACTGCGAGATCGAGGGTGTGCTGACCCTCGAGGAGCAGCTCGCCGCCATCAACGGCTCGGTCGAGACCGGTCTCGTCGACTTCGACGACACGTTCCAGGTCGTGACCGGCTTCGGCGCTCCGGGCCGGTCCGAGCTCGAGACCGACGTCCGGTCGTTCACCGGCAGCGGCGGCACCGACTTCGACGCCGCCCTGCAGGGGATGAACGAGCTGTTCGCCACGGCCACGCCCGGGAACCGCAAGATCGGCTACCTCTTCACCGACGGCTCGGCCGGCATCACCGAGGGGCCGGGCAGCCCCCTGCAGGCCGCCATCGACGCCGGGATCGTGATCAACACGTTCTCGGTGGGCGAGGGCGCCATTCCCTGCTTCGACGACGGCAGCCCCAGCCCGCTGCAGGTCATCGCCGACGCCACCGGCGGCCAGTGCATCGAGGTCACCGACCCGACGCAGCTCGGCGCCGTCCTCGAGAACCTGCGTCCCGCGGGCATCGAGAAGGTCGAGGTGTCGGTCAACGGCGGTCCGCCCGTCGAGGCCTCCGTCGACCTGCTCGGCAACTTCAAGGTGACGGTCACCGGCATCATCGTCGGGGCCAACAAGATCGTCGCCACGGTCACCACCACCGATCAGCAGACCGCCTCCGACGAGGTCACGGTGTTCGCGGGCGAGACGCCGCCGGTCACCGGCCCGACGCCCGGCCATGTCGCCACCCCGGTGGCCGCCCACGCCGGGACGCAGGCCGGAACCCTGCCGGTGACGGGCAGCGAGTCCGAGCGCCTGGCGCTGCTCGGCGCCGCCCTGCTGCTGGCGGGCGTCGCCTTCACCTTCGGCTCGGTGCGGGTGGCTCGCCGCACGCACTGATCCGTCCACGAGACGACGGTCGGCTCCGGTCGGCCCTCGCCACGGCCGGGCCCGGACCCTTCCGGCGCCCGGCCGTGGCGCGTCCAGGGACCCGGGATCAGCTCACCGGTGCCCGACGGGTCACCCGCCGGCCGGCAGGCCCGATGGCCCGACCTGACCCCCGGCCGGATCCGTTCCCAGGCGGGCCCGCTCACGTTCGAGCACCTGGGCGGCCAACGTCGCCTCCGGCACCTCGGTCGCAGGCGACGACTCCGCCGGTCCGGTGTCCACCGCCGAGGCGCTGGCCTCGGCCAGGGCGCTCTGCCGGGCCACCTGGTCGAACAGCCGCTGCTTCTCGGCGAGCAGCTCGACGAGCGTCTCGTCCACGGCGTCGCGGGCGAGCAGGCGGTGCACCATCACCCGCCGGGTCTGGCCCATGCGATGGGCGCGGGCGATGGCCTGGGCTTCGGTGCTCGGCTTCCACTGGGGCTCCATGAGCACCACCGCGCTCGCCGCCTGGAGGTTCAGGCCCACGCCGGCGGCGTCGACCTGGCAGGCCAGGACCCCGAAGCCCGGCGCGGCCGAGAAGGCGTCGATGAGCTCGAAGCGCTGCGCCGGCGCCACATCGCCGGTGATCGACACCACCGGCGAGCCGGTCAGCTCGGCGCCCACGCCGGCCACGGCGTCGAGCACCCGACGGAAGAAGCTGAACACCAGCACCTTCCGCCCGTCGTCGCGGTAGGCCTCGAGCAGCTCGGCGAGGCGCTCCAGCTTGGCCGATCGCGCCGGTCCCGCCCCGAGCGTGGCGCACTGGCGCATGGCCATCAGCTCGCCCGCGACGACGGTGGCCCGGTAGGCGGCCAGGTCGTCGCCCGACAGCTCCACCCACTCCTCCACCTCGATGCGCTCGGGCAGCTCGACCAGCACGTCGGCCTGGTTGCGGCGCAGGTACACGGGCGACACGAGCTCCCGGAACCCGGCGGTGTCGGCACCGACCAGCGCCAGCTGCGCCTCCTCGGAGCCCAGCCGAGCCGCCACCTCGGGCTGGGCCAGCGAGACGAGCCGGGTGAACTCCCCCAGGCGGTTCTCCATGGGCGTGCCCGACAGGAGCAGCACCCGCTCGCACGCCGCCAGCCAGGCGGCCACGGCCTGCGAACGCTGCGCGGCCGGGTTCTTCACGTAGTGCGCCTCGTCGACGACGACCAGTTCGGGGCGCAGCGCCGGTGGGACCGCCACGAGGCGCAACGTGTCGTAGGAGGTGATGCCCACGCCCCCGGCGGCCACCCAGGCGGCGAGGTCCTCGTCGCGGTCGGTGCCGTGCAGGACGTGGGGCACGAGGTCGGTGCGGTGCTCGACCTCGCGCACCCAGTTCTGCAGGATGCTGGCCGGGGCCACCACGAGGAAGTGCCGGGCGTCCTCGGCGTTGCGGAGATGGCACATGGCCCCGAGGGCCTGGATGGTCTTGCCCAGGCCCATCTCGTCGCCCAGGATCACCCGCTGCTGGGCGATGACGTAGCGCACGCCGAACTCCTGGTAGCCGCGCAGGTTGGCGGTCAGCCCCGCGGTGTCGACCGGGGTGGCGTCGACGCGGGCCGCGATGTCGGCGGCCAGGCCGCCGCGGGCCCGGCCGGGAACGGCCGCGGTGAGCAGGCCGGTGCCGGCCCGCTCCAGCACCGCGGCGTAGTCGGCGCCCCGGGTGACGTAGTCCTGCCACAGCGCGGCCTCGGTGGGTGCCGACCACGCGCGCACCGACTGCACCGCGGCGGGCAGCGACGCCGCCGCAGCGGTCACGACGGGGTCGTCGAGCACGGCGAACGCCTCGCCGGCGGCGGCCAGCGCGGCGTCCTTGTGCCGGCGTCCCGAGAAGGCCCAGCGCAACCTGCCGCCGGCGTGCTCGAGCGTGGGCAGCACCGCGCTCAGGCGCTGGTGGGCGGACCACAGCGGCTGCAGCGCAGCGAAGGCCCGCAGCACGTGCTCGTAGCGGGCCAGCGCGGCGAGCAGCGCGGCGCCCGAGGCGTCGGGGGTGGCGGGGTCGGGCAGCACCCGCACCTGCGGGGCGACCCCGTGGTAGAGCTTGCGCGCCACCTCGAGGGCCTGCGTCGCCGTGGCCGGGCCCACGCCCTCCACCTCGGCGTCGAGGCGGGTCGCGTCCCAGCGGGCCAACGCGCCGACCGAGGTGATGCCCGCCTGCTCGAAGGCGCTCAGGCGCAGCCCGGCCCCACCGGCGTCGCGCAACGCCGCGAGGGGCAGCTCGTCGAGGCGCTGCCACACCAGCTCGTTGCGCCGCTGGTGCGCCGCGGCGCGCAGCGCGGCGTGGGCCTCGTCGTGCAGCCGTCGGGCCTCGTCGATGCCGGCCACCAGCGCCTCGGCCCGGCGGCGGGCGTCGTGGCGGTCCTCGGGCTGGGCCGGACGCGTCGCCACGGGCGGGTCGGGGTGGGGGCTGACCATCGGGGCTCAGCGTAGGACCGGCGACGGACCCCGGCTCCGACCCTGCGGCCACCGGGTTGCGGCGTCCATCCGGATCGGATGACGACGACGACGCGCCCCATGGACCAGACTCCGCTTCGAAACACCGCCGCCGGGGCGCGGCGTCGCGCCGCCGGCCCCGTGCCGAGACCCTCACCCGACCCACGCCCCGACCCGACGCCGAGGAGATCCGATGCCCCGAACCAGAACCGTCCTGCTGGGCGTCTTCGCCGTCGTCGTCGTGCTGACCGGCGCGGCCTGTGGGGACGACGACGAGACGACCCCCACCACCGACGCCGGCACGTCGGCCGCGACGGGCACCAGCGCCCCCACCACCGGTACGAGCGTGCCCGCCGGCGTCACGGTGACCTACGACTTCGACGAGGCGGTCAGCGCCAGCGAGGCCGACGCCGCAGCCGCCACCATGGCCGAACGCCTCGACGCCGCCGGCTACCCGGGCTCGACCGCCGAGCCCACCCCCGACGACACCGGGCTCGAGATCACGGTGGCCGGCGTCGACGACGAGGCCCGGGCCGAGGAGATCCTCGATCCGCTGACCGTGGCCGCGGCCCTGTACTTCCGTCCCGTCCTGGCCGTGTACCCGCCGGCGCCGGACGAGGAGGTCTCGGACTACGCCGACGACCTCGACCCAACGGGCGGATCGGTCGACCCGACGGCCGACACGGCCACCGACGCCACGACCGTCGAGGGCACGGGGACCGACGACACCGCCACCGACGACACCGCTGCCGACGACACCAGCACCACGACCACGGCGGCCGGCACCGACATAGCCACCACGGCACCCGACGCCGACGACCCCGACGCCACGTCGGTGCTGGCCCAGGTGGACCCGACCGGCGCCGTCGTGCAGCGCTTCGGGGTCGGCCCCCAGCAGCTCACGGGCACGGCCGTGCAGAGCGCCTCGAGCACGCAGCTCCAGGGCGACTGGTCGGTGAAGATGGTGATGAACCCGGGGACGGAAGGCATCGACGGCTTCAACGCCATCGCCCAGCAGTGCTACGAGCAGGCCGAGGTGTGCCCCACGGGACGTCTGGCCATCGAGCTCGACGGCAACGTGCTGACCGCGCCCGGGGTCCGCACCGGCGAGCCGTCGTTCACCCCCTTCTCCGCCAGCGGCGTGTTCATCACCGCACCGTGGTTCACCCAGGACCTGACCGAGCTGTTGGCCGTGCTCATCTCGTCGGGCACCCTGCCCACGTCGCTGTCCCCGGCCTGACCCCCCGACCGGGTGCGGGACGCCGGGTGCGGGTCGCCGCGCCCGGCTGCGCCCGGCCGAGCCGTCAGTCCGCGGTGACGACCATCCCGCACCCGCCTCGACGCGGGTCGCCGACCGCCTCCCCGGGCCACTGCACGCCGTGGGCGCCCCCGAAGTAGAGGTCGCGCACCGTCCACTCGTTGACCTCCCACCGTCGCCACAGCGCGGCGACGGCCTCGGCGCCGAAGCCGGGCTCGACCTGCAGCCGCTCGCCGTCCCAGTGCAGACGGGGCTCGGCCACCGAACCGGCCAGGCTCAGCTCGTGGTCGACGAGGTCCACCACGAGCTGGGCGATGGTGGAGCGGATGCGCTCGCTGCCGCCGCTGCCGAACGCGGCGGGTCCGTGGCCGGGCCGCACCACGATGGTGGGCGCCATCATCGAGCCGATGCGGGTGCCGGGTGCGAGCGCGCCGAACCCCGCCGGGTGCAGGTCCTCCTCTCCCATCACGTTGTTGAGCTGCACCCCGGTGTCGCCGGCGAACACCCCCGAGCAGCTCCCGTTGGAGGTGGTCATGGCGGCCACATTGCCCGCCGCGTCGCACACGCTGAGATGGGTCGTCCCCCGCGTGGCCCCTCGCCCCAGCTCGGCGCGCCGGTCGGCCTGGGCGATCAGCGCCTCGGCGACGGCGCAGACCTGCGCCGGGTCGTGGCGACCGGCGGGCGGCCCGGCGGCCGCCAGCGCGTCGAGGGCGTGGGCCACCAGCGTCCCGCCGAAGGAGGGCAGCGGGTTGGTGAGCACCTCGGCCCGGCGGTAGGGCACCCGCAGCGGCGCACGCTCGACCACCCGGTAGGACGCGAGGTCGGCCGCCGTGACCTCGCCGCCCAGGTCCGACGCGTCGAACCCGGTGACCGCGCCTGCGCCGATCTCGTGGAGGAACCCGGCCAGCGCCGGGTTGCGGAAGTGGTCGCCCTCCCGGAGGGGCCGGGACCCGTCGGTGAACAGACCCCGACCGGCGTCGTCCAGGAGCAGCACCGGCTCCAGCAGCCGCACCAGCTGGGCGAAGAACCGGTTGACGACCACGCCGTCCCGGGCCAGTCGCACGGCGGGAGCGACCACGGTGGCGAGGGGGAGTCGCCCCAGCCGCTCGTGCACGTGCCGGTAGCCGGCCAGCACCCCCGGGGTCGCGACGGAGGCGGGACCCACGTGGAAGACCTGCACCGCGGCGTCGAAGTGGATCGGCACCGGCACGAGGGCGACGGGATCGTGCGGACGGGCGGCGCCCAGCCCGGGAACGGCGACGAAGAAGTCGAACAGCACCTCCTCCCCGGCTGCGGTGCGGGCCTGGAGGAAGCCACCACCCGCCAGACTGGTCAGGCACGGCTCCACGACCGCCGCTGCGAACCCTGCCGCAACGGCCGCGTCGAAGGCGTTGCCCCCGGCGCGGAGCACCTCGGCGGCGGCGGCGCTGGTCTCGGGGTGCCCCGACGCCACGAGGCCGAGCGTCTCCGTCTCCACGGCCGCCATCATGCCCGCCCGGCCCCCCTCCTCCACGAAATCTCGTCACCCGGCCCCGCCTTCCGGGGCGAGGTGACGAGATTTCGTGGAAGGGGCGTGCGGGACCGCGACTGTCAGTCGTCGTCGATGCGACGCTGGGCGAGACGGCGGGACCGGCGCTGCTTGTCCTCGACCCGACGGCGACGCTCGCCCTTCGGCACCTTCGTGGCCCGCCGCGGCGGCTGGACCCGCTGGGCGGCGTCCACGAGCCGGGCCAGTCGTTCGAGCGCCTCGCGCCGGTTGCGCCACTGGGACCGGTTGGTCGAGGCGCTCACCCGCACCTCGTCGCCGTGGCGGGCTCGCACACGCGCTGCCGCTGCCGGCGGGAGTCCCGCGGTGACGTCGAGCACCACCGTCACCCGGGTGGCCGAGGTGTTGACGTGCTGACCACCCGGCCCGCCGGCGCGGGTGAGCTCCAGCCGCAGGGCGTGACCGGCGATGGGCACGCCGCCCGGGGTGCGCAGGTCCTCCACTGCTCAGCCCTGCCCGGGAGCGGCCGAGGGCGGGACGGTCGGCGACGAGACCCCGGCGTCGTGACGGGGTGCCGCCATCCACGAGTGGACCGGCACGGCGACCGACAGGGCCTCGGGCACGCCGGCGTCCAACGGTCCGGGGGGCGCGAGCTCCCGGTCCGCCGCCGCCGTGAGCACGAAGGTGCCGAAGCGGGCCCACCAGCCCGCGAACACCGTGCCGTCCTCGACGTCGCGCACCCGCAGCGGACGCCAACCGGCGCACGGACCGTCGATCAGCGTGACCTCCACCGAGTGGGTGCTGCGCCGCAGACCGGTCTGCAGCACCTTGAGCGCGCTCTCCTTGGCCGACCAGATGAGGTTGGCCAGCTCGTGGCGGGGGGTGCCCGGCTCCGCAGCGGCCACCACCTCGCGCTCCGCGGCGGTGAACCAGTCGGCCACGAACAGCTCGCTGCGGGGCTCCACCACCTCGAGGTCCACGCCCAGCCTGGCCTCCGCCGGCCCCACCAGGCACACGGCCCACCCGGCCCGGTCGGTCATGGACACCGACACCGCCGCCGGCTCGTCGGCGACGTAGGCCACCGGCGCGTTGTGCTCGTTGCGACGCACCTCGACCGAGGCCAACACCTCGTGGCCGGGGGACAGCTCGAGCGCCCGGGCCAGGGCCTGCTTGGCCGTCCACCGGGCCAGACGCCACTCCGAGCGGCGCTTCGTGTACGGCATCCCGGCGAGGATGGCCTGCTCGGGCGCGGCCAGCCACGTGGACGCGGCGGGCATCTCGTGCTCCCCCGCCGCCAGCCATCCCGTCTCGTGCGCCACGGCCCCATTGTCGCCCGCCGCGGACCCGGCCCGCGCCGCGCCGGCCGGCGCCGCCCTGCGCTGCCCCGCGCCGAGTGGGAACGGTCCCGGGGCTCAGGGCGCGACGCCGTCGAGCGAGGCCAGCTCCTCGGGGGTCAGGAACGCTTCGCGCTGCATGGTGAGTCGGGCCGCCCGCTCGTCGGGCTCGCCCAGGTTGCGTCGGGTCAGGCTGCGCGGCCAGAGCCGCTCGGCCCGCACCACGTTCACCAGGTTGGCGAACACGAAGGCCTGCACCTGCAGGCTCACCCACGCGAACAGGCCGATCACGGTGGCGAAGGACCCGTACAGCGCGCTGGCCCGCCCGATGACCCGCTGCACGTAGAGCCCGCCCAGCAGGGTGAGCAGGTAGGTGGCCACGCCCAGCAGCACGGCGCCGACCCGCAGGTCCCGCCACGACAGCGATCGGGCGGTCAGCAGCCGGAACAGGGCCAGGGCGAGGCCGATGTTGAGCACGATGGTGACGACCCCGGCCAGCAGTCCGCCGGCCGCGGGAAGGCCGAGCGCGAGGGTGAGGCCGGTGAGCAGGCCCGTGGCGAGCACGGTGAGCGCCAGCACCCCGAACACTGCGGCGCCCCGGGCCAGCTTGGGGAAGAACCCGGGCCGCCGGAAGCGGGGGACGCCCCACATGGTGTTGGCGGCGTCCTGGGTCACCCGGACCACGCCGACGCCGGCCCACAGGGTGACCAGCAACGACACCGCCAGCACCCAGCCGCTGCCGTCGAGGGGCTGCACCTGCTGCTCGAGCTCGGCACCCACGAAGGGCAGCCGGGCCCACAGCGCGTCGAGGATCTCCTCCATGAGCTCGGGCGTCTCGTCGAACAGGAGGTACACGACGGTCACGAAGGCCAGCAGCAGCGGCAGCAGGGCCAGGAAGCCGTAGTAGGCGATGAGCGCGCCCAGCCAACCGCCGTGGTCCTCGCCGTAGCGCTTCACCACGGCGTGGGGGAAGGCGAGCACCGGGTGACGGCGCTGGAAGGCATCCACCCGGTCCAGGAGGTCGTCGAGCCCGCGCACCGGACCATTCTCGCCGAACCGGTCAGACGGACGGGCGGAACGTGCCCACCGCGCACCGCACGAGCTCGCGCAGGACAGCGTCGTCGAGCGGGCCGCCGCTCAGGAAGTGCCGGTAGAAGACCGGCCCCGACACCAGGTCGACCAGCAGGTCGGGGTCGGTGTCGACGTCGAGCTCGCCCCGCTCCACGCCCCGCCGCACCGCGGCCAGGGCAGGCTGGCGGCGCAGGGCCACCAGGCGGCGGTGGTCCCGGGCGACCACGGGCTGGCGGGCGGCGGCGGTCAGGGCCGCCGGGACGGTTCGGCCGATGCGGCCCCGCAGGAGGCGCCGCAGGCCACGGGCGATCTCCAGCAGGTCGCCCTCGACCGAGCCGGTGTCGGGATCGAGCGGCTCGACCGAGGCCAGGTGCTCCAGGGCGCCGGCGAGCAGCTCGTCCTTGGCCGGGTAGCGCCGGTACACGGTGGAGCGGGCCACGCCGGCCCGCTCCGCGACGGCCTCGATGGTGAGCCCGTCGTAGCCGCCGGCGGCGAACACGTCGAGCACGGCCTCCACGATGGCGGCGTCGACCTCCGCGCTGCGGGGCCGCCCGGGCCGGCGCTCCGGGTCCGGAGAGGCCCCGGAGACGGGACGATGCGCCGGTCGGGCCACGGGGGCGCTGCGGGTGGGGGTCATTCGGCCGCCGCCTCCGGCGCGGGGGCCAGCACCGGCCGCGCCGCCGGGGCGTGGTGGAGCGCCTGGTCCGCGGTCTCCGGGGTCAGCACGTCGGCGGGCACGTGCCGGTCGTGGGCGTGCTCGGCGGCGAACTCGGCGTGCTGTCGGACCTCGTCACGCGCCCGGGCACGGGCCGGCAGGAAGGCCAGCACCACCACCACGCCGAGGGCCGTGGCCGACGCCGCCACCAGCACGCCGGCGTGCATGGCGTCGACGAACGCGGCGTTGGCGGTGGCCAGCAGGCGCTCGGCCAGCCCGACGGTGTCGGCCGTGCCGGCGGCCCGCGCCTGCTCGGCCACGGTGAAGGCGCCGCCGAGCGAGCTGCTGGCCGCCTCGACCGCCTCGGGCGGTGCCGCCGTGCCGGACAGCACATCGGTGATCTTGTCGCCGTAGACGGTGGCGAGCACGCTGCCGATCACCGCCACGCCCAACGCCCCGCCGACCTGGCGGGTGGTGTCGTTCACCGCCGAGCCGACGCCGGCCTTGGCCAGCGGCAGCGAGCCCATGATGGACTCGGTGGCCGGTGCCATGGTGAGGCCCATACCCACCGCCATGACCATCAGGCGCCAGGCCACCTCGCCGTAGCTGCTGTCAACGGTCAGCCCCTGGTAGAGCAGGAAGGCCGCGGTGACCAGCCCCAGCCCGAGGGCGACGGTGAGCTTGGTGCCGATGCGCTCGGCCAGCCGTGGGCTGAGCGGCGCGGTGATCATCATGGTGAAGGCCAGCGGCAGCAGCCGCACCCCGGTCTCCAACGGCGAGTAGCCCAGCACGAACTGCAGGTACTGCGTGAGCAGGAACATGGCCCCGAACATGGCGAAGAACGTGAGGGTGATGGCCCCGCTGGCGGCGCTGAAGCGCGGGTTGGCGAAGAAGTGCACGTCGAGCATGGGATGGTCCGAACGCCACTCGTGCCACGCGAACCCACCCAGGACGGCCAGGCCCACGACGATGCCCCCGATGGTGGTGGGATCGGTCCAGCCCCGCTCCGGGGCCTCGATGATGGCGTAGAGGAGCACCATCAACCCGACGATGGACAGCGCGGCGCCGAGGGGGTCGACGCGCGGCGCGGCGGGGTCCTTGGAGTTGGGGATCAGGATGATGCCCGCGACGAGGCCCACGACCACGATGGGCAGGTTCACCAGGAACACCGAGCCCCAGTAGAAGTGCTCGAGCAGGAAGCCACCGGTCAGCGGTCCCAGGGCGCTGCCCAGCCCGGCGGTGCCGGCCCACACGCCGATGGCCCGGCCCCGCTCGTGGTCGGGGAAGGTGTTGGTGATGATCGACAGCGTGGCCGGCATGATGGCCGCCGCACCGAGGCCCATGACGGCCCGGGTCGCGGTGAGCTGCAGCGAGCTGGAGGCGAAGGCCGACGCCAACGAGCCCAGCCCGAACACCACGAAGCCCACCTGCAGGGCGCTACGCCGGCCGTAGCGGTCACCGAGTGCGCCGGCGGTGAGCAGCAGGCCGGCGAAGACCAGGGTGTACGCGTCCACGATCCACTGCAGGTCGCTGTTGGACGCGTTCAGGTCGCGCACCAGCGTCGGGATGGCGACGTTGAGGATGGAGTTGTCGAGCACGATCACCAGCAGGCTGAAGCACAGCACCGCCAGGATCCACCAGCGGCGCTCGTAGGCGTGCTGCTGGACGCGGTCCGCGGCGTCGAGCCGCCCGTCCGCTCCGTCCCCCACCGCGTGCCGGCTCGTCCGAGGCTGCATGGGCGCTCCCCCGATGGTGACGCGACGACCCTGTGTCGTATTGCACCGGTCTACCGGCCGGCTCACGCAAACGCAACATCCGCGTCGCGTAAATGGCGGGCGCGGGCGGGCCCGCCTAGCGTGCAGCCGGGAGGACCGGTGGAACTGCGCGACATCCTGACCCTGACCGACCACGGGCCCGACACCTTCGTGGGCTCGGGCCCGCGCTACCCGTGGGGTGGCCTCTACGGCGGACAGATCGTGGCCCAGGCGCTGTTGGCCTCGGCCACCACCGTCGATCCCGGCCTGGACGTGCACTCGGTGCGCGCCTACTTCATCCGCCGCGGCGACCACGACCAGCCGGTGCGCTACGAGGTCGACCGCATCCGCGACGGCCGCTCCTTCTGCACCCGCCGGGTGGTCGCCCGCCAGGCCGTCGGTGCCATCTTGAACCTCGAGGCCTCCTTCCAGGCGCACGAGGACGGCCCCGACCTCGAGAACGTGGCCCCGCCGGTCGGGCTCCCCCGTCCCGACGAGGTCGAGAGCGGGTCCTGGTCCCCGGTCTTCGAGCGCCGCTTCGTGCCCGCCGACCTGCTCGGCGACACCGACCGCTCCGGCGCCGGCCGTGCCGCCGCCTGGTTGAAGGTGCTGGAGGAGGTGGGCGACGACCGACTGCGCAACGCGGTGGCCCTGGCGTACCTGTCCGACGACCTGCCCACCGATGCCGTGGTGCGAGCCCACCCGCTGGGACGGGAGCCCCACGAGGTGCTGGAGAAGGTCATGTTCAGCGCCAGCCTGGACCACACCATCTGGTTCCACCGCCCCATGCGGGCCGACGCCTGGCACCTGCACGACTTCACCTGCCAGACCTTCGTGGGCGGCCGGGGCCTGGCCACCGGGCACGTGTTCACCGAGGAGGGCACCCACGTGGCCACCATCGCCCAGGAGGTCCTCCTGCGCGACAACCGCGCCCGCCGCTGACGAGCCCCTCGAGCCGAAATCGGGTCCTCCGCAGTCGGTCTCCGACGCGAGGACGCGCAAGGTAAGGGGGGAGGGGCGGGGAGCCGCGAAGGGGGCAGCCGTCAGCCGCCGTTGAGGGCGTGGTAGAGGGGGCGCAGGGCGTCGAAGGCGGCGAGGTACTGCTCGTGCATGGCGGCGTACACCCCGCGGGCCGCCGGGTCCGGGTCGTACGCCGGCCCGGTGCGGATGAGCTCCACCAGGTCCTCGGTGCCCAGCACCCCGGCGCCGCGCAGTGCCCACAGGCCCACGGCCCGGGCATTGGCCTGGTCGGGCTCGTGCAGCGTCGTCACCGGTCGGTCGAGCACGTCGGCCAGGATCTGCGCCCACAGCGTCGAGCGGGCTGCGCCGCCGCCGAACACGACCTGCGCCACCGGCTCGGCCCCGAACCCCTCCACGACCGGCAGCAGCCAGGCCAGGTTGTGACAGATCCCCTCGATCACCGCCCGCACCAGGTCGGTTCGCCGGCTGTCGAGGGACAGGTTCAGGAAGCCGCCCCGCATCAGCGGGTCCGCCCGGGGCGACATCGACCCCGCCAGCCACGGCAGGAAGAGCACGCCCCCGCTCCCCGCCGCCACCGCGGCCAGGGCCCGGTCGAGGTGCTCGAAGTGGTCGCTGGTGGCGTGGTCGGCCAGCTCGTCGGTGGCGTGGACCACGTGGGCCAGCACGTGCTCGAGCGCCTTGCCTCCCAGGCCGTTCTCGGCCCACACGAGATAGGTTGCCGGCAACGGGCTCGGCATGGACAGGACCTCGTGGTCGAGGTCGGTGTCGTGCATGGCGGCCGTGGTGTCGAGCAGGACGCTGGTGGTACCGATCATCACCCCGGCCACGCCGGGCCGGTGGGCGCCGGTGGCGATGGCGCCGGCGTGGCTGTCGTTCATGCCCGCCAGCACGGGCACGCCGGCCGGCAGACCCACCTCCGCCGCCACGGCCGGCAACAGCGTGCCGGCCACCGCGTCCAGCGACACCAGCGGCGGCAGCCGCGAGGGGTCGACCCCCGACAGCGCCACCAGCTCGTCGTCGTAGGCCGTCACCCCCAGCGACCGGTTGTCGCACAGCTGCGCCGTGAACATGGTGGCCTGGGTGGCGGTGACGGTGCCGGTGAGGCGCAGGTTCACGAAGTCCATGGGTTCCAGCCACGTCGCCGTGGCCGCGTGCACCTCGGGACGGTCGAGCTGCAGGTGCAGGAGGTGGGCCAGCGACAGCCCGCTGCCCACCGGGGGCACGCCGTGGCGCTCCAGCCACAGGTCGAAGGCCTGGGGGTGCCGCTCGGCGATGGCCCAGCAGTGGTCGGTGCCCCGCTGGTCGAGGTACACGACCAGCTCGGCCGTGGGTCGGCCGGCCCTGTCCACCGGCACGATGGAGGAGTACTGGCTGCAGCAGGCCACGGCCCGCACGTCGGCGGCGGCCGGCCCCGCCTCGGCCACGGCCGACCGGGAGGCCGACACCACCGCCGACCACAGCGCCTCGGGGTCGATGCCGGCACGATCACCCGATCGCACCAACGGGATGGGGCTCGAGCCCGTGGCCACCAGCGTGCCGTCGTCGCGCACCACCGCCACCTTGGCGTTCGTCGTCCCCACGTCGATGCCCAGCGCGTGCGCCATGGCGGAACCCTACGTGCGGGTCGACGCCTACGCTGCGGCCATGCCCGACTCCCGGCCGGTGATCATCGAGGCCGCCCTCAACGGCGTGACCCGCAAGGACCACAACCCCCACGTCCCCGTCACCCCCGCCGAGATCGCCGCCGACGCGCTGGCCTGCCTGGCCGCGGGTGCCGCCGTCGTGCACAACCACGTGGACCACTTCGGCGGACCGGGCGAGGTCACCGCGGCGCGCTACCTCGAGGGCTGGGCGCCGGTGCTGGAGGCGCGGCCCGACGCGCTGCTGTACCCCACCGTCGACCTGGGCGCCTCGGTGGCCGAGTCCTACGGCCACCTCGAGCCGCTCGTCGCGGCCGGCGCGCTGCGCATCGGGCTGTGCGACCCGGGCTCGGTGAACCTCGGTCCCCTCGACGACGACGGCCTGCCCGTCGGCGGCTACGTGTACCGCAACACCTTCGACGACGCCCGCCACCAGCTCGAGCTGAACCGCCGGCTGCGCCTGGGGCCCTCGGTGGCGGTGTTCGAGCCGGGCTTCCTGCGCACCCTGCTGGCCTGGTGGCGCGCCGGGCGCCTGCCCGAGGGCACCCTCGTCAAGCTGTACCTGTGCGACGACTGGGGGTACCTGGGCGGCACCGCACCGGGCGCCGTGTTCGGCCTGCCGCCCACACTCCTCGCTCTCGACGCCTACCTCGAGCTGCTGGCCGGGTGCGACCTGCCGTGGTCGGTGGCGGTGATCGGCGGCGACCTGTGCGCCCACACCGACCTGGTGCACGCCGCCCTCGCGGCCGGCGGACACCTCCACGTCGGCCTCGAGGACTTCGGCGGCGACCGGCGGCCCACCAACGCGGAGCTGGTGGCCGAGGCCGTCGCCCTCGTGACCGGGGCCGGCCACCGGGCCGCCTCCCCCGTCGAGACCGCCGCCCTGCTTCGGCTGCCCCGTCGCTGAGCCCTGTGCCGGGGGGCACGGATTGGGTGGTCGTCGACCGGTCGTGCCTAGGCTCGCCCCGGACCCCGGAACCATCAGCCCAGGGGAGGCCACCATGCTGCGCGGACTCGTCCCGCTCCTGACGCTCGGCGTGTTGATCGCCACGGGGGTGGGCCTGGTGGCCTCACCCGCCACCGCCAGCAGCCTGGTCACCGCCACCTCCGTCGCACCCACCGCCACGGCCAGCTGCTCGTACGCGGGCCTGGACCTCGGCATCGCCGCCGGGGCGGTCACGGCAGAGTTCGGACTCGTCACCACCATGTCGGGCCAGATCGGCGGCTTCGACCCGAAGAACACCGGCCTCGCCGGCTTCGACGGCCTGTACGAGGACTTCACCCTCAGCATCCCCGCCCAGCTCGAGGGCACGATCATCGGCTCCTACGCCTGGGTCGGCACCGACCCGCCCACCGCGGCCGACACCGCCGAGTGGTTCGTGCTGTACCGCTGCAGCGACAGCGGCGCCAACGAGGTGCTCGACACCTGCTTCGGCGACTACGGCACCTGCCCGCAGACGGCCGCCGAGGCGGCCGAGGCGCTGTTCGCCGCGACCGTCGACGACACCACCCCCGAGCCGGGTCAGACCATCACCGTCACCGCCGAGAGCTGCTTCTACCCGCTGGGCGGCGCACTGCTGCTCGACGGCGCCACCAGCCTCGGCGGCGACACCACCCCCACCGCTGCCGACGGCACCTTCCAGATCCCGCTCACGGTTCCCGCCGACATCGCCCGGGGCACCGCCCTGACGGTGCGCGTCGACTGCGGCTTCGACGGCGAGACGGTGCTCACCGTGACGGTCCCGGTCACCGTGGCCAGCCTGGCGACGACGACCGTGCCCCCCTCCTCCACGACGCTCCCGGCGACGCCCACCACTGCGGCGCCGGCTGTGAAGGCGGCGCCGACGTACACCGGCTGAGCACTGGTCCCGGGCCGGGCCCTCCGACCCTGTGCGGGGGAGGGCGCCGCGTCGTAGCGTCGCGTCCGTGAACCGCACCGACACCGGTCGGGTCCGTCGTGGTCGCGCCCGGCGCCACCTCGCGATCCCCCTCGCCGCACTCACCGCGATGGCCCTCGTGCTGCCCGCCTGCACCGGCGACGACGACACCGAGGAGGGCGGACCCACCAGCACCGAGGTCCCGCGCCTGACCTTCGACTACGGCGTCCCCCTCGATCCCGGGAGCCCGTGGCCCAAGTTCCGCCGCACCGCCGTGCAGGACGGTCGCAGCCCCGTGGAGCCGGTGGACACGGGCCGCGCGCCGTGGACCTTCGACACCGGCAAGGGCATCTTCTCCACCCCGGTCATCGACGGCGACGGCACGACCTACGTCGGCTCGGCCGACCGAAACTTCTACGCCATCGACCGCGACGGCAACGAGCGCTGGCGGGTCGCCACCGGGGAGATCATCGACTCCTCGGCGCTGCTCGACGACCGGGGCCGGGTCTACGTCGGTTCCGGCGACGGTGTGCTCTACGCCCTGGACCGCGCCACGGGCGAGACGGTGTGGACCTTCGAGGCCGAGCCCGCGGAGACCACCGACGCCTTCATCAACTGGTTCGAGGGCAACGTGGCCATGGGTCCCGACGGCACCCTGTACGTGCCCAACGACAACTTCCGCACCTACGCCGTGGACCGCGACACCGGCCAGTCCCGCTGGGCCTTCACCACCGCGGACCAGACCTGGTCGCTGCCCGCGGTCGACCCGGCGACCGGCGAGCTGTACCTGGGCAACAACTTCCAGTTCGCCGACAACATCGCGGCGCTCGACCCCGCCGACGGCACCGCCCGCTGGACCGCCACCGCACAGGGCACGGTGGCCGCCAGCCCCCTGCTCACCCCCGACGGCCTCGTCGTGGTGGGCGGCTTCGACGGCATCGTGCGCGCCCTCGACGCCGCCACCGGCGCCGAGCGCTGGACCTTCGGCGCCCGCGACCACCTCTACGCCAGCCCTGCCCAGGCGACCGACGGCACCATCATCCAGCCCTCCGCCGACGGCACCGTCTACGCCCTCGACCCCGCCGACGGCTCGCTGCGCTGGGCCTACGACGCGCTGGACCCCATCCGCTCCTCGCCCGCCATCGACGGCGCCGGCAACATCTACCTCGGCACCGGCGGCGGGGCGCTGGTGGTGCTGAACCCCGACGGCACGCTGCGCTGGCGCCTACAGCTCATCGAGAGCGACCGCGACGACCTCAACGCCTCCCCTGCGCTGGGGACCGACCAGATCGTCATCGCCGGCGAGAGCGGGCAGGTGTTCGGGATCCCCTACGACTACTGCCTCCGCGACGCGCTCGGAGCCGACTCGGGCTGCACCGTCGGCGGCGGCGAGGGGCTCCCCGACGACGGGGCGCTGGTGCTGTTCACCACCCGCTTCGGCAAGGTGCTGCCCGAGCCGCCGACCGGGATCCAGGCCAACCAGCCCCTCGCCTTCTCGCTGGTGCTGCGCGAGGGCGGCGACACCCGTCAGGCCCTCATCGACTCCGAGAGCCTCGAGGTCACCATCGGACCCGACACCCCGGCCATCGTCGACACCTCCGGCGACCGCAAGTTCGTGACCGTGGTACCGGAGACCACCTGGCCCGACCAGGGCGCCGACGGCGGCGACGCCACCCTCACCGTGCGCGTGCGCGGCGACTACCTCGTCGACCTCGACCGGGACGGGCTGCGCTTCAGCGGCGGCACCGTGGGCGGCACCTTCGACGAGACCTTCACCTTCGACGTGCTGCCCGCCTCGGATGCCGCGCCGCCGTTCGTGGCCGTGCCGGAGAGCCCCGGCACGCCGGCCAGCACGTGGGAGCTGTACCGACTGGCGGCGCCCCTGCCCACCATCCTGCCCAGCTACAACCAGATCGGCTTCGACTCCATCCACTACCTCATCGGCTCCGTGGGCCGCACCGCGGACGGCGACGTGGTCACCTGGGCCGTGGAGGGCGCACCCACCGGCGACAACGGCGCCACCGAGGTCGACCCCACCTCCGCGGTGCGCTTCCCCCTCGTGCTGCGCCAGGACGGCCAGCTCGCCACCTTCGTGAACGAAGCCGGCTTCACGATCGAGTTCAACGGCTTCCCGCTGCCGTTCGACTTCTTCCGGGTGGCCACCCGGTTCGACACCGACGGCAACGCCACCGAGCCGCCGGCCATCAACGCCAAGGCGGTCTGCAGCCGGATCACCTTCTACGGGCCCTTCCTGCAGCAGCTCGGCTACTGCAACCCGACCACCGACCTGCTCGACGTGTTCGGCGGCGCCGAGATGCGGCCCTTCGCCACCGAGCCCCTCGAGGAGGGCACCGCCTCCATGGAGCTGACCGCCACCGCCGGGACGGTGACGGCCACGGTGGACGCCCCCGACCTGCGCGCCGACGAGCACGTGTGGGGCCTGCTGCTGCTCGACGCCGAGACGGGCCAGCCCCTCCCGCTGGCCTACACCCAGGACACGCAGGTGAGCGCGGCCCCTGACGGGTCGGTGGCCTCGGTCGCCGTGGCCGTGCGGCCCGAGGACGCAGGACGCCGGGTGCGGGTGCTGCTCCTGGTCGACACCTACCCGGCCGCCACGGGCGAGCTCACGCTCCCCTGACAGCCGCGCCCATCGGCGCGACGGCCCCGCACCCACCCGCGACGGGGCGGCGCCTATCCTCTACGCCGTGCCACGGGGGATCCGACCGATGTCGTGGGTGCGCGTCGTCGCCGCGCTGGCGGTCGCCCTTGCGCTGGTGGCGTCGGGCCTGCTGACGACCCCGGCCGGCGCGGCGCCTCAGCCGCTGTGGCAACGCCTCTACGTCCCGCCCGGCGGCTCGAACGGGCTCAACGTCCTCGACCTCTTCTACTCCTGCGACCTGGCCAACCCGGCCTCGGGGGTCGTCGAGGAGCGGGGCCCGAGCTTCTCGATCGGCCTCATCGGCGACAGCGTCGGCGTGATGCTCGCCGCCGCGGTCGACGAGGACCTCAGCTGGGGGCCGGGGGACACCGAGCTGACCTGGCTCGGCGCCTCGCGCTGCGGCGGCAAGTTCTCGAACCAGCTCGGCCAGGCAGACCTGCTGCTCGCCCGGCAACCGTCGGCGTTCGTGGTGCAGCTCGGCACCATCCCCGAGACCACGAACCCCTTCGACGCGGTGCCGGGCATGTTCGCCGCCACGCGCCCCTCCGCCGACCAGTTCCTGGCCCGCACGGCCGGCCACCCCTGCCGGCTGCTGGTCGAGCTGCCCGAGACCGGGCGCGACGCCAAGACGACCACCGGCCAGAGCCTGTGGCGCCAGTACGGCCGGGACATGAACGCCTACCTGGCCCAGTACGCCGCCACGCACCCCGGCACCTACCTGGTGGAGTGGTCGTCGGTGCTCGACGCCAACCCCGGCCTGGCCTACGACGGCGTGCACCTGACCCACGACGGCATGAACGCCATGCTGAACGCCATCGTGGGCGCGACCCAGCAGTGCACCCCCCGCCTGCCGTACCACGCGTCGCTGCTGGGCCCGGGCGTGGGGTCGAACGCCGACGGCCGCCAGGAGGTCTTCGTGCCCGCGTCCGACGGCCGCATCTGGCACGCGTGGCAGGTCGCCCCCAACAGCGGGTGGTCGGGCTGGCTGCCCTTCGACGCCTGGGCCCGGGGCGGCCCGGCCGTGGGCACCAACGCCGACGGCCGGCTCGAGTTCTTCTTCGTGGGCACCGACAACCGGGTGTGGCACCACTGGCAGAACTGGGCCGGGGGATCGTGGTCCGCGCCCCTGCCCCTCGGCGCCAGGACCTTCCAACGCTTCACCGGTCTGTCCATCGCCGCCAACCTCGACGGCCGCCTGGAGCTGTTCGCCAGCGGCGACGACGGCCAGGTGTGGCACACGTGGCAGGTCGCACCCAACGCGGACTGGAGTGGCTGGTTCCCCCTCAGCGGGCCGGTCCGCTCGGCGCCAGGCGTTGGTCGGGAGGCCGATGGCCGCCTCACCGTGGTGGTCGCCGGCAACGACGGCGCCCTGTGGCGATCCTCCCAGGTCGTGCCCGGCGGGGGTTGGAGCGGGTGGACGAGCCTCGGCGGATCGTGGCCGGCGCTGCTCACCCCGGCCGTGGCCGCCAACGCCGACGGCCGGCTGGAGATCTTCGCCACCGGCCACGACCGGCAGCTCTGGCACGCCTGGGAGCAGACCCCGAACGGCGCCTGGAGCGGTTGGTTCCCGCTCGGCGCCGACGTCCGGGGCGCGCCCGCGGTGGGTCGCAACGCGGACGGCCGGCTCGAGGTGTTCGCCCTCGACCAGTCCAAGCGCCTGGTCCACGTGTGGCAGGTGGCGCCCAACAGCGGGTGGTCCGGCTGGCTGCCCTACGGCGGGACCTGGACCTGATCCCCTCGGGGGCCGTGGGCGGCCGGCGCGCCGATCAGAGCACGGGGTGTGGTCGTTCGTCGCCGCCGACCGCACCAAGCGGGCCCTGCGGCTCGAGCGCCTGCACCGCCTCGGCCACCGAGGCGTGGATGCGCGGCTCGAGCCCGTCCCACAGCTCGGCGTCGTGGAGCCGGTCACGGACCGGACCCCGCACCGTGGCCAGGTGCAGCGCCACTCCCGCGCCGGCCAGGTCCTGGTCCAGCTCGTGCAGGGTGTGGGCGCCGCTGGCGTCGAGGTCGCCGATGCCGGAGGCGTCCAGCACCACGGCGCGCACGCCGGGTCGGCTCGCCACCAATGCGGCCACCCGGTCCTCGAGGAACTTGGAGTTGGCGAAGAACAGCGGGCCGTCGACCCGCAGCACGGCGACGGCATCGGAGGTGTGCGTGGGGTAGCGATCCACGTTGCGGTACTCGTGGCTGCCCTCGACCCGGCCCAGCTCGGTGGCGTGGGGGCTCGACGAGCGGTACACGAACAGCAGCAGGCTGAAGACCACACCGATGGCCAGACCTGGTTCGACGCCCACGAACAGCGTCGCCAGGAAGGTGACCGCCAGGGCCACGCCGTCGCTGCGTCGGGTGCGCCACGTCGCACGGGCGTCGGCCACGTCGACCAGGCCCAGCACCGCGACCACGACCACCGCCGCCAGCACCGCCTTGGGCAGGTCGTGCAGCAACGGGGTCAGCCACAGCACCGCTCCGGCCAGCACGACCGCGGTGACCAGGCTGGCCAGCGGTGTGCGGGCACCGGCCTGGAAGTTCACCGCGGTGCGCGAGAAGCCGCCGGCGATGGGGAAGCCGCCGAAGAACCCCGAGGCGGCGTTGGCCGCGCCCGTGGCGACGAGCTCCTGGTTGGCGTCGATGCGGTCCCGGGTCTTGCGGGCGATGGCCTTGGCCACGCTGACGCCCTCGGCGTAGGCGATGACGGCGATGGTCAGCGCCACCGGCGCCAGGTCACCGAGGAGCGAGCCGCTCAGCTCGGGCATGGCCGGCGTGGGCAGGCCGGTGGGCACGTCACCCAGGACCGCCACGCCCTTGTCGGCGAGGTCGAACACCGACGCCGCCACGGTGGCCACGATCATGACCACCAGCGCGGTGGGGAACCGCCGCGCGTAGCGCCTCCCCGCCAGCAGCACCACGGCGGTGCCCACGCCGATGGCGAGGGTCCACCCGTTGGTGTCACCGATCACCGCCGCCAGCTCCCGCAGGGTGTCGACGACGCCCTCGGTGCGGGGCGTCTTGACGCCCAGCAGGTCCTTGAGCTGGCTGACGGCGATCGTGAGGGCCGCGGCCGAGGTGAACCCGCTGATCACGGGGTGGGACAGGAAGTTGACCAGGAAGCCGAGGCGCAGCACGCCGGCGAGCAGCAGCACGGCACCGACGACGACGGCCAGCAGCGCGGCGATGCCGACGTAGTCGGGGTCCTCGGGGGCGACGATCGAGGCCAGCCCCTCGACGGTGAGCAGCGAGGTGATGGCCACGGGGCCCACGGCGAGCGAGCCGCTGGTGCCCAGCGCGGCGTACACGAGGATGCCCACGATGGCGGCGTAGAGGCCGGTCTCGGGCGGCATGCCCGCCAGCCCTGCGTAGGCCATGCCCTGGGGGATGAGCATGACGGCGACGGTCAGGCCGGCGACGACGTCACCGCGCAGCAGAGGCTTCGGGTAGTGGGTTGCCCAGTGCAGGATGGGCACGAACCGGGCCACACCCCGGGGCGCGTCGGCGGCGCGGGTCGGCGCGCTCGGGGTGTCGTCGGTCGGCACGGGGTCAGGCCTCCCGACCGGCGGACGCGGCGGTGGTGCGCACGTCGATGCGGGTGCTGGTGGCCATGACCGGGGCTCCTTGCGGGGTGAACGGCACGTCGTCGGGTTCGGGGGGTGCCCAACTCCCACCGTCGGCGGAAGGGCAGGTACCCCAGGGGGTATCGTAGGAGCTGCCGCCCCCATTCTCAAACGCTGGTTTGAGTAGAGGTCGACCGAACCACCGCGAGCGCCCGCACGTACCATGCCGCCATGACGCTGATCGACAACATCCCCCGCGCCCTGCACCGAGGGGCAGACGACCTGCCCTTCGTCGACCTCGGCGACGGCTCGCTGCTGCAGCTCCTGCACGTCGACATCGAGCAGGGCCTGTGGGTGATCCGCACCAAGTTCCAGCCCGGCTACCGGGTCCAGACCCACAAGCACACGGGCACCGTCTACGCCTTCACCCTGTCCGGCCGCTGGAAGTACGAGGAGTACCCCGACGTCAACACCGCCGGGTCCTACCTGTTCGAGCCCGCGGGGTCGATCCACACCCTCACCGTCCCGGCCGACAACACCGAGGTGACCGACGTGTTCTTCGCCATCAACGGGGCCAACCTGAACCTCGACGCCGACGGCAACGTGGAGCTCGTCATCGACGCCGGGCTCATCCGCGACACCTACTTCGCGCTGTGCGAGGCCCAGGGCCTGCCCCGGCCCGACGTGATCCTGCGCGACCCGAACGGCTGAGCCGCCTCACCCACCCGATGCGTCGTCGGTGACGACGATCGACTCGTCGTCGCCGTCCTCGACGGCGTCGCCGTCCCGCGTCGGGTCCCCTCCCGGCCGGGCCGGAACCCGGTAGACGGCCCGACCCTCGGTCTCCACGGCGGGCGGGACCTGACCCTGCACCAGCCCGGCCGAGAACCGCACCGCCTCCCCCGGCGGGCTGGCGCGGTCGTCCATCACCAGCACGCCCCACACGTTGCGGGGTCGATCGATCCAGGGATAGGTGCCCGTGCCACCGGCGGCGCTGACCGAGGCACCGGTGCCGTCGCCGCGGAGCCGGTCCCGCCACACGCCGAGCCCGAACGTGGGGATGCCGGTCCAGGCCACCCAGGGCTCGAGGTGGGTGTCCAGCTTGGTGGTCTGGTCGCGCTCCATCTCCGACAGCACCTCGGCCGACACGACGCGGCTGCCGGCGGCGCCCACGCCGCCCGCCAGGACCATGGCCAGGAACCGACCCAGGTCGGCGCCGCTGCTGTCGGCCGTCGAACCCAGGGACGTCACGTCGTCCACGCCACCGGAGCCGGGCACCGTGGTCGCCGACATCGCCAGCGGGCCGGTGAGCCGGTCGGCCACGGCCTCCGGCCACGACCGGCCGGTCACGTCCTCCACCAGCCGGGCCAGCACATGGTAGCCGGCTGTCGAGACCACGAACCGGTCGCCGGGACCGTCGAGGAGGGACGCGTCGTCGACGGCATCGTCGCAGGGGTGCTGCGGCCACACGGGCGCGACGGGTTCGGCGACGGTCGCCGTCGCACCCGCGCCCGACGGGTCGGTCGGGCACCCGAGGCTCCCGGGCAGGCCCGACGTGTGCGAGAGCAGCTGGCGCACGGTGACGTCGCGCTTGCGGTCGCGGTCGGCCACGTCGTCACCGGCGAAGCCGGGCAGGTGGTCGGCCACCGGGTCGTCGAGGCCGACGAGCCCCCCGTCGACGAGGGTGGCGACCACGACGGCGGTCAACCACCGGGCCGCCTCGCCGACGGGCACCACCGTGGTGGGATCGAACGACCCCACATCGGACCGTGCCAGCACCGCGCCGTCCTGCACCACGACCAGGCTCGCCCCCGCCGTGCCGACGGCTTCCACACGGCGCACCAGCTCCTGTTCCAGGTCGGCGAAGCGGACCTGGGGATAGGTGCCGGGGGGCCACGACCCGTCGGAGGCGTCGTCCTCGGACGCGGCCTCGGGTGCGGGGCCGTCGGGCGAGCAGCCCACCGAGGCCACCAGCCCGACGGCGACGAGCACCACGAGCACGGCGCGCGGCACGGCGGAGAGGCGGGGGACACGCACCCGGCCAGCTTGCCCCGACAGGCCACCCCATGTGCCATCGGGGACGCGGTCAACCGGCGGTGGCGCCCCCGTCGACGGTGACGACGGCCCCGTTCATGGCCGCGGCCGCGTCCGAGGCCAGGAACGCCACGAGCTCGGCCACCTCGTCGGCCTGCGCCGGGGCCCGACCCGGCAGCGACGAGCGCAGCAGCAGGTCCACGTCGATGTCGGCGGGCATCGAGAGCTGCCGGGTCATCGGCGTGTCGACCGCCCCGGGGGCGATGGCGTTGACCCGCAGCCCGCTGTGGGCGAACTCCACGGCCATGGCCCGGGTGAGCTGCACGACCGCGCCCTTCGACATGCAGTACGCCGTGTTGAAGGCCACGCCGGAGACCCCGGCGCTGGAGGCCAGGTTCACGATGCAGCCGCGCCGCTCGAGCAGCTGGGGCAGCGCCGCCTGCGACAGGAAGAACACGGCGTCGGCGTTGACCGCCATCACCCGTCGGTAGCCCTCCTCCGAGATGGCCGACAGGTGCTCGACGAGGGCCACGCCGGCGATGTTGGCCAGCACGTCGAGCCCCCCGAAGCGCGCCACGCACGCCTCGACCGCGTCCCGGCACGCCGCAGCGGAGGAGAGGTCGCCCACGTGCACCTGCGCCACCCCACCCGCGTCCGCCACCAGGGCCGCCGTCGATGCCAGCCCGGCGGCGTCGCGGTCGTGGAGGAACACCGCCGCCTCCCGGGCCAGGCGCACGGCGGCGGCCCGCCCGATCCCGGAGCCCGCACCGGTCACCAGCGCCACCCGGGGCGGGACCCCGGAGGTCGCGATCGGGTCGGCATCCGGGCGGCTCGGTGGGGTGGGATCGGCCATGACCCGAACCTAACGGACCCGGGCCCGACCGTGACGCTGCGTGTTGTCGCAGGGGTCCGACGGGCCCGTTCCGATCACCCTGCGTGAAACCACGAGATGAAGCCGTCCGACCACTAAAGCGGCCTCCGACGGGTGCCGAGTAGGTACCGCGACCCAGGCCGCCGGAACCCCCGCCGCTCCGCCCGATCCGCCACCGGCGCCGGTCGCAACCCGAGCACCGCCGGAAGGAAGCACCCCGAGATGATGGTCCGATCCCGCCGCGTCGCCCTGGCGACGATGATCACCGCAGTGGCGCTCGCCGCCGCCCTCCTGCAGACGATCGCACAGGCGTCTTCCGCCGACAGCAGCACCCGCATCAACGCCGGCGGGCCGGCCGTCCAGGACGCCGGCGGCGCCACCTGGCTCGGCGACCGCAACTTCAAGGGGGGCACCGCGCTCACGTCGACGACCCAGGTCTCGGGCACGACCGCACCCGAGGTCTACGACAACGCCCGGGTCGGGATGACCGCTTACCAGATCCCCGTGGCGGCCGCCGGCACCTACCGGGTCCGGCTCCTGTTCGCCGAGCTCCAGCACGCCCAGGCCGGCCAGCGGGTCTTCACGGTCCGGGCGGAGGGTCGCAAGTTCGTCTCGGACCTCGACCTGGCCGCCGTGGCCGGGTACGCCGCGGCCTACGACGTGGTCCGCGACGTGTCGGTGACCGACGGCACGCTGAACGTGAAGTTCGTCAACACCGTCGGCGTCGCCACCGTCTCGGCCATCGAGGTCGTGCCGCTCACGCCGGCCACCACCACCACGACGGCCGCGGCGACCTCCTCGACCACCACGACCACCGCCGCGCCCACCACCACGACCGCCGCGCCCACCACCACGACGACCACGGCACCCACCACGACCACCGCCGCGCCCACCACCACGACGACCACGGCACCCACCACGACCACCTCGGCGCCCACCACGACGTCGACGACCACCACCACAGCGCCGCCGCCGGTGTCGGGGGCGAAGCTGTCGTGGGCGCCGCCGGCGCTGACCAACCCGATCACCCTCACCGTGGGAACCGGCGGCGGCACCTTCAAC
>JALOLF010000200.1 GCA_025456085.1 Acidimicrobiales bacterium | reverse complement strand
CACCGAGGTCCTGTTGCCGCCCAGCTACAACGTGGCCCCCACCAACGACGTGTACGCCGTGCTCGAGACCGGCGGTCTGCGCCGGGTGGAGGCCCTGCACTGGGGACTCGTCCCGCGCTGGGCGAAGGATCCCGCCACCGGCTACAAGATGATCAACGCACGAGCCGAGTCGGTGGCCACGAAGAACGCGTACCGCAGCGCGTTCCGCTCACGCCGCTGCATCGTCCCCGCCGACGGGTTCTACGAATGGCAGGTCGTGCCCGGGCGCAAGCGCAAGCAGCCCATGTTCATCCACCGCCGCGACGGCGCCCCGCTGGCCTTCGCCGGGCTGTGGGAGGTGTGGCGCGATCCGAACCGGCCCGAGGATCCACTCCTGCGCTCCTGCACGATCATCACCGGCCCGGCCAACGACACCGTGGCGCCCGTGCACGACCGCATGCCGGTGGTGCTGCCCGAGACCGCCTGGGACACGTGGCTCGACCCCGAGGACGCCGATCTGGAAGCCCTGGGCAGGCTGCTCGTCCCGGCGTCGGCGTCGCTGTTCGAGCTGTGGCCGGTCGGCACCGACGTGAACAACGTGCGGGTCAAGGACGCCCACCTGATCGAGCGCGTCGATCCCGAGACGGGTGAGATCACCGGCCAGGCCACCCTGCTTTGACCCGTCCATCCACGGGCCCCACGTGGGCCTCCTCCCCGGGCCGCACGCGCCCCGTCACCCGCCGACGACCGGCGCTACGCCGACGCCTCGACCAGTGGTCCCTGCGGTGGCAGGCCCGACTCGACTCCGACTGGTCGGACCGGGTGCTGCCGTGGCTGCTGGCCGCGGGGCTCTTCGTCGTGCTGGAGCTGCTGGCCCTGGCCCGGATCCGTTCGCTCGACGGCACGCTCGACCTGGCCGGCTACACCCAGGCCGCCTGGCTGATCGCGGAGGGCCGGGAGCCGGTGATGACCGTCACGACCGGCGCCCACGTCCTCGCCCAGCAGTTCGCGCTGCTCTTCTACCCGGTCGCCTGGGCGGCGGAGCTCCTGCCGCGCCAGGCGACGCTGATCACCGTCAACAGCGTGGCGTTGGCACTCGGCGTGGTGCCCCTGTGGAAGATCTGCCGGCGGATCGCCAACCTTCGTGTCGGCGCGGCGGCCACGTTGACCTACGCCTACGCCGTCTACTCGACCCTGCACGTGCTGAACCTGGCCGGCTTCTACCCCGAGGCCGTGGCCCTGCCGGGCCTGCTGGCCGCCGCCTACTTCGGTCTCCAACAGCGTTGGTGGCCCTACGCGGTGTGCGTGGCCGTCGTGCTGGCGGCCCGCGCCGACCTGGGGTTGGCGGTGGCAGGCCTGGGTGGGCTGCTGCTCACCCAGGGTGATCGGCGGGCCGGGCGCATCACCGTCGTGGCGGGCCTGGGGTGGCTGGCGCTGACGTCGCTCGTGCTCCAGCCCGCCGTCGGGGACGGCCGCTACGCACACCTCGACGCCTTCGCCGCCTACGGCGACTCGCCCGGCTCGGTGCTGTGGGGGATGCTCACCGACCCCCTCACCGTGCTGGGCGACGTCTTCGCGCAGGAGAACTGGACGCTGTTCGTCGTGCTCATGGCGCCGGTGTTCTTCCTGCCCATCCTGGCCCCCCGCTACCTGTTGTGGGTCCTGCCGCTCCAGTTCGTGTACCTCGTGGCGGACGTGCCCCAGGAAGCTCGCTTCGGGCGCCAGACCGTCGCCGTGGCGGCCTTCGTGTTCCTGGCCAGCGCCGTGGCGCTCAGTCGCATCGGGCGCATGGGGGTCGAACGGGTCCTGGTCGATCGTCGCGTCCTGGGAGCGCTGCTGCTCGCGGCGTCGGTGTTCTTCGTGGCCGACAGCCCGACCTCGCCCTACGAGCAGCCGTGGGGCTGGGGCGGACGAGACGCCGCCGACGGGGCCCGCCTCGAGGCGCTGGAGCTGGTGGGTCCGGACCGGTCGGTGCGGGCGTCGGCGTCGACGGTGAACCTGCTGGCCGAGCGAGACGAGCTCTACGAGCTCGAGCCCACCGAGCGCCCCGAACCGCAGATCGCGGTCAGCGGCGTGGACGCCGTCGTGCTGGACCTGCGCGACGTGCCCGGGTGGACGGCGGTGCAGCAGGCGGTGTTCCGCAACAGCCTCGAGTCGCTCGGCTTCGACCAGGTGCAGGACGCCGAGGGGATCCAGGTCTACGTGCGCCGCGGCACCTGATCGGGTGGGCCCGCCCGGGAGTCAGCCGCGGGCCGGGTCCTCCAGCGCGGCCCGCAGCCGCGCCGCGGCGTCGTCGAGGGCCGCAGGGTCGGGGGAGGCCTCGGCGTTCGCGAAGTCGAGGTCGTGGACCCCTCGGATGGGCACCACGTGGAGGTGCACGTGGGGGACCTCCAGGCCGGCGATCATGAGCCCCACCTTCACCGGATCGAACACCTCCTGCTGCGCCCGCGCGATGCGCCGAGCCACCAGCATGAGGTGGGCGGCGAGCTCCTCGTCGAGGTCGATCCAGTGGTCGACCTCCTCGACGGGCACCACGAGGGTGTGCCCGGGCTGCAGCGGGTTGATGGACAGGAACGCCACGCACCGGTCGTCGCGGTGCACGAAGCGCCCGGGGATCTCGCCGTCGATGATGCGGGTGAAGATGGTCGCCATGGCGGGATCGTAGGCTGGGGCCCGTGAGCCCGCCGCAGGACCCGTCGCCCCCGGCCCCCCTCGCCGAGGGCGGTTCGGAGCCCGTCGTGTCGGACCGGATCCTCACCGTGCCCAACGTCCTGACCGTGCTGCGGCTCTGCCTGCTGCCCTGGTACCTGCAACTGCTCCTCGTCGACGACGACCGGGTGGCCGCCGCGGTGCTGCTGTCGGTGCTGGGGGCCACCGACTGGTGCGACGGCTACGTGGCCCGGCACTTCGACCAGGTCTCGCGGCTGGGCAAGGTCCTCGACCCGACCGCGGATCGCATCCTGTTCTTCGTGGGCATCGGCGGCATCATCGCGGTCGACGGCGCACCGCTCTGGTTCTGCATCGCCGTGCTCGTCCGGGAGGTGGCGGTGGCCGCCGTCACGGTCACCATCACGCTGCTCGGGGCGCGGCCGGTGGATGTGACCTGGTTCGGCAAGGCGGGCACCTTCGGGCTCATGTTCGCGTTCCCGCTGTTCCTGGCCGGCACCAGCGACGTGTCCTCGGCGGAGGTGTTCTGGGCTCTCGGTTGGGTGGCCGGGCTGCCCGGGCTCGTGCTCTCGTACTACGCGGCGGTGCTCTACATCCCGGTGTGGCGGGCCTCGCTGGCCGAGGCGCGGGCTCAGCGTGCGACCGGCGCGGCCCAGGAGCTGCTGCCCTGATCAGGGCTGCTTCGACAAGGCACCCTTCCGCGAGGCAACGTGTTGGGGCAGAACCCGTGCGCTGACCTCAGGGAGGGTCCATGAAAGCCGTGATCATGGCCGGCGGTGAGGGCACGCGACTCCGCCCGCTCACCTCGAACGCGCCCAAGCCCCTGCTGCCGCTGGTGAACCGGCCCATGATGGAGCACATCGTCGAGCTGCTCGCCCGGCACGGCTTCGACGACATCGTCGTCACGGTCGCCTTCATGGCCAACGCCATCCGCAACTACTTCGGCGACGGCTCCGACTGGGGCGTGCGGATCCAGTACTCCACCGAGGAGACCCCCCTGGGCACCGCCGGCTCGGTGCGCAACGCCATGGAGCACCTCGACGAGCGCTTCCTGGTCATCTCCGGCGACGTGCTCACCGACATCGACCTCACCGCCATCGTGAACTACCACGACGAGCGCCAGGCCATGGCCACCATCGGGCTGGTGCACGTCGAGAACCCGCTCGAGTTCGGCATCGTGATCACCCGTGAGGACGGCACCATCGAGCGCTTCCTCGAGAAGCCCACGTGGGGTCAGGTCTTCAGCGACACCATCAACACCGGCATCTTCGTGCTGGAGCCGGGGATCTTCGACTACATCGAAGCGGGTCGACCCGTCGACTTCTCCGGCGAGGTGTTCCCTGCCCTCCTGGCGGACGGCAAGCCCCTCTACGGAGCCATCGCCGAGGGCTACTGGGAGGACGTGGGCACCCTGGAGGCGTACCTGCGGGCGCACAAGGACGTGCTCGACAGCAAGGTGCACCTGCACGTGCAGGGCTTCGAGATGAGCGACGGCGTGTTCCTGGGCGAAGGCGCGGAGCTGCATCCCGACGCCGTGGTCGACGGCCCGGCGGTCATCGGTGACAACTGCCGCATCGAAGCGGGTGCCCGCCTGGGCCCGTACACGGTGCTGGGGGCGAACGTGCGCATGCGGGGCGAGGCGTCCCTCGAGCGCACCGTCGTGCACGACAACGGCTACGTGGGCGAGAGCGTGCGGCTGCGGGGCACGGTCGCCGGTCGTTCGTGCGACTTCCGTCGAGGGGCCCGCACCGAGGAGGGCGTCGTCCTCGGCGACGAGTGCTTCGTGGGCGAGGACGCCCTCATCGCATCGGGTGTGAAGATCTACCCGTTCAAGACGGTCGAGGCCGGCGCGGTGGTGAACGACTCCATCGTGTGGGAGTCGATGGGGGCGCGCAGTCTGTTCGGACGCCACGGCGTGACCGGCCTGGCCAACGTCGACGTGAGCCCGGAGCTGGCCACCAAGCTGGCCCTCGCCTACGGCAGCATGCTCAAGAAGGGCTCGACGGTGATCACGTCCCGGGACTCGAGCCGCTCGTCGCGCATGCTCAAGCGGGCCATGATGGCGGGCCTCAACGCGGCCGGCGTCAACGTGGAGGATCTGGAGGTGGCCTCGGTGCCGGTCACCCGCTTCATCGTGCGCCGCCCGAACGCGGTGGGCGGCATGACGATCCGCCTCACGCCCGGCGACACGCAGTCGGTCATCATCCGCTTCTTCGACACCGACGGCCTCGACATCACCGAGGAGGTGCAGCGCAAGATCGAGCGGCTCTTCGACCGGGGAGACTTCCGACGGGTGTTCCCGGGCGAGATCGGCGAGATCGGCTTCGCGCCGCGTGCGCTCGAGCACTACGCCATCGCCCTGCAGGGCACGGTCGAGACGGGACGCATCGCGGCGGGCGGGTACAAGGCGGTGATCGACTACGGCTACGGCTCGGCGTCGTTCGCCATGCCCGACGTGCTGTCCAAGCTGGGCCTCGAGGTGCTGGCCGTCAATCCCTTCGCCTCCACGGCTGGCGTGCTGCGCGACGACCTGCACGGCCACGCCGCCAACGTGGCGAACCTGGTGCGGGCCTCGGGCTCGCAGATGGGGGCGGTGATCGACCCCGACGGCGAGCGGCTCATCCTCATCGACGACGAGGGCCACGTGCTCACCGAGCAGGAGAGCCTCCTCGCCTTCGTCCGCCTGCTGCCGGGCAAGATCTACGGCGACCGCGTGGCCGTCCCGGTCAACACCACGGCGGCCGTGACCGACCTCGTGGCGGGCATGGACATCGTGTGGACCAAGCTGTCGAACAGCGCGCTGATGGACGCGGCCACCGAGCCGGGCGTCGGCTTCGCCGGCAACAGCGAGGGGCAGTT
>JALOLF010000090.1 GCA_025456085.1 Acidimicrobiales bacterium | reverse complement strand
CGCCGACGGGGGAGATGATCTCGATCCCCCGGGTCCAGTCGAGCAGCACGCGCAGACCCACGTCGGGCACGTCGATGTCGGCGAACTCGAAGCCCAGGTCACGCCAGAAGTCCGCGGCGCGGTCCTGGTTCTCGGCGTGCACGCAGAACACCACGTGGTGCAGCGACGGGGTCGAGCGATCGGCCATGCGGGGCTCCTGTCGAGACGGGTGGGATCAGGTGCCCGCACGGTAGGTCATCGACCGGGTGGCGCAGCGGCTCGACCACCATCGGGCTTCGGCGCTGGCCGGAGCCCTCGTCTTCCGCTCGACCGCGGGTCGTTCAGGTGTTCTGGCTGAAGAACGCCCACATGAGATCGGTGGCGTCGATGTCGGTGTTGGTGAGCAGGAGGTTGTCGGCCAGGGTCTGACAGGTGACGCCGAGGGCGGTGACGAAGTCCGCGGGCGGTTCACCGGCCGGGCACAGGAGCTGGACGACCTGGTCGGGGGTGGCGGGGAGGGGGTGTCCGGGCCAGGCGTGGCCGTGGTCGTCGAGCGTGTAGAGGATGGTGGAGGCCTGGCAGCCGTCCCAGGTGAGGCGGTCCACGGTGGGGGTGATCGCCTCGCCGGTCGGTTCGTCGGTGCAGCCGTTGCGGGCGGCCTGTGCGGCATACACGTCGAGGGCGGGGAGCACGGTTGGCTGGGGTGGCTGGGCGCCGTCGAAGGGGGCGGCGATCTCGTCGAGCCCGTGGAAGGCGATCGTGGGCGTGGCCGGGCCGGTCTCGCACACGGCCGAGGTGAACCAGCCCTCGACGGGGGCGACGGCAGCGATGCGACCGGGCAGGGCGCAGGGCAGGGCCAGCACGAGGTGTCCGCCATTGGAGAACCCGGTGGCGTAGACCCGGGACGGGTCGATGCACACCTGGTTGCCGAGCTCGTCGAGCAGCGCGGCGACGAAGGCCGGTTCGTCGACCGTCTGTCCGGCGACGTCCCAGCCGGGCACATCGGTGACCTGTTCGTCCAGGTCGACCCGGAGTCCTTCGGGGTAGACGACCACGAAGCCCTCGGTGTCGGCCGTGGTGGTCAAGCCGTCCGTGGCCTGTTGGACGGCGGCGCTGGACTCGGCGCCGTGGAAGGACAGCACCACCGGTAGGGGGTCGGTGCCGGTCGCGGTCGAGGGCAGGTGCACGAGCGCGCTGCGGGCCGTCCCGTCGACGGTGACGTCGAGGCGGGTGATCGACGGCGCGGTGGTGGCGGTGGCGCAGGCCGGGCTGGCCGCGGGCTGCGTGCTCGGGGTCATCGGGGCGGTGGTGCTGGCCGTGGTCGAGGACGTCTCGTCGTCGCCCGACGAGCACGATCCGCCCAGCAGCACTCCGACCAGCAGGACGGCCGAGGCCGCCGATCGGGAGAGCCGCCGGGACCGTGTCCCTCCGAAGGAAGTGCTCGTGGGTCGCATCGCCCACCCCCTTCGCGTTCGCCCGAGAACGACCCCGGCCGTTCGACGCGGAGCCGGCGACCTGCTCGGCTCGTCTCGGAGCTCGTCCTCACCGTGCACCCCGCAGTGCCGATCCGGCCAGAGGCCAAGGTCACCCTACGTCGACAACCAGCGCGATGCGGTTCGGTTGCGGACCGGTGGGACGCGGGTCCACTGGGGTCGATCCGACCGATACGCCCGGACGCACGAGCGGACACGTGCCGGGGCACCGGTGGCGCCCGGAGCGGTCTCGCGGGCGACCGTCGTGCCGGCGGGCCCACCCGGACCGGGACGACGTCCAGGTGAGGCAGCCGGACCGGATGTTATCGGATCCAGTAACGTCTGCGAGGTGCAGGCCGGGGCGATGATCCGACGGGCGCGGGAGGCCGCGCATCTGTCCAAGCGCGAGCTGGCTCGGCGGTCCGGCACGTCGGCGGCCGCGCTCGTCGAGTACGAGTCGGGGCGTCGCGACCCGAACGCCGGCACGCTGCTGCGGATCCTGCACGCCGCCGGCGCCGAGCTCGACCTGGTCGTGCCCGACAGGCTGGCCGACGACGAACGCCAGGGTCGGGTCCTGCTCGAGGTCCTGCGTCTCGCGGAGCACCTCCCGAAGCGTCGGGCGGCCCGGGTGCTGCCCTATCCGCGGTTCCCGTCGTGATCGAGCTGGCCGACAAGATCCTCGCCATCGAGGCTGCACTGGCGGAGGCCGGCGTTCCCCATGCGTTCGGGGGCGCCCTGGCGCTGGCGTTCCACATCGCCGAGCCGCGGGGCACGCGCGACATCGATGTGAACGTCTTCTGCACGCCGGCGACGGCGGCGGGGGTGTTCGCGGCGCTGCCGGCCGGGGTGAGCTGGTCGCGCGCGCAGCTGCGGTCGGCGGAGCGTGACGGGCAGGTTCGGCTCTTCTGGGATGAGACCCCCGTCGACGTGTTCTTCTCCACCGGCGCCTTCCACCACCGTGCCGCCGAGCGCACGCGGCGGGTTCCGTTCGCGGGGACGACCATCGAGATCCTCGGTGCCACGGAGCTGTTGGTCTTCAAGGCGTACTTCGATCGCACGAAGGACTGGGCGGACATCGAGGAGATGATCGCGGTCGGGTCCGCCGACGAGCACCGGGCCCTGGGATGGCTGGTCGACCTGCTCGGGGCCGACGATCATCGGGTGGACCGCCTGCGCGGGCTGATCCAGGACCCGCCGAACGAGCCGTCGTAGGTGCCGACCGCGCTGCGGCAGGGCCGACCACGTGGGCGGACCCGGCTGGTGCGGTCGCGGGCCCGTCAGCGCGGCACGCCGGGGAGGTCGGCGCAGGCCTCGGCGGGCAGGTGCTCCTCGCAGACAACCGCTGATCCCCAGGTGACGGCCTGCCAGTCGACGACGGTCGGCGACCAGCAGGACTGCCAACACGCCCACGGCGACCTGCCACGCCCTGCTCGATGCGGCCGTTCCCGTTGGTTCACCGATCGGCTCTGTCCTGGTGCGACCGTGAGGACGGCCGAGTCCTCCGCCCCGAGGCGAGGGACCCCGCGTTCGGACGGCCCCTCCGGTTGCCGACCCCGCCCCCGTCGCGGACGTGCGCCGCGCCGGGTCCACCCGGGTGGTTGTGGCGTTGTGCTCTTGCCGCTGGCGGGTCGTGGAGAGAGGCTGGGGCTGAGTCCGGGTCGGGCCGACTCGGCGGTCGTCGATCTGTCGTGTGCCGGTTCGGTTGCGGCTCGGGCGGTGTTGGCTCGCTCGTTCCCCATGTGGCGGGGTCGTGCGGGCTCGGTGTGCGACGCCGCGGAGCTGCCTGGTGGTGTCGGTGGTGTCGCCTGTGGTGCGGAGGTGGCGCCATGCGTGGACGGTCGGGACGGGTCCGGGTCGCTCGAGGGCGGGGGGTGCTGGCGGTCGGTGTGGTGGCGGCGCTGGTGGTTGCCTCGCCTGCTGCTGCGTCCCCGGTCGCGTCGGAAGCTGGCCGGTACTCGACCGTCCCGGCGGTGGTTCCCGCCGGGTCGGCGACCCCGGCGGCGCTGCCGAAGGACATCGTCTACTCCAAGGACGCCACCGGGAACGCCCAGTACGACCTGTTCGTGATGGACGAGACCGGCGGCCAGGCGACGGCCCTCACGACCACCAGCTCCGGGCAGGAGTACCAGCCGACGTGGTCGCCGGACGGCGACCGGATCGCGTTCACGGGTTGGTTCGACGCCAAGACGGACCTCTTCGTGATGGACGCGAACGGGTCGAACCTGAAGAACCTGACCCGCACGTCCGATCTGCAGGAGGGGGCGCCGGTGTGGTCGCCGGACGGCGACCGCATCGCCTTCACCAGCAGGTCGGAGACCGGGAGGGACGACATCTTCGTGATGGATGCGGACGGCTCGAACCGGGTCGACCTGACCAACACGCCGGACGAAAGCGAGTTCAACCCGACCTGGTCCCCGGACGGTGCCAGGATCGCCTTCGACGAGGAATCCTTCGTGTGGGTGATGGACGCCGACGGGACGGACCGGGTGCAGCTCACCACGGCGTCGGGCTTCGATCCGGCGTGGTCGCCGGACGGCACGAAGATCGCGTTCGTGAGCAAACGCGACGGTCCCGGTGAGGAGATCTACGTGATGGACGCGGACGGCTCGGACCAGACGCGGCTCACCACGAGCACCTCCAGGGTCGACTTCCAGCCCAGTTGGGCGCCGGACAGCGCCCGGATCGTGTTCGCCAGCAACTACCACGCCAGCGCCCCCGCCTACGACGAGTACGACCTGTACGTGACGAACCTGGCCGGCCAGGTGACGCGCCTGACGAACAACACCTACGACGAGCTGCACCCGAGCTGGCGGGTGTTGCCGCAGGTGCCGGTGGCGGGGCTGTACAAGTCGATCACGCCGGTGCGGGTGGTCGACACCCGGCCGGGCTCGCAGGTCGGCCCGTACGCCACGCCGTGGGGCCCCGGTGAGACGCGCTCCGTGCCGGTGATCGGGGTGGGTGGGGTGACGGCGGACGCGGAGGCAGTGGTGGTGAACGTGACCGGGGTGTTCCCGAGCGCACCCACGCATCTCACGGTGTGGCCCGGGGGCACGGCGATGCCGGGGGTGTCGAACGTGAACCTCGGCCCGGGGCAGGTGGTGGCCAACCTCGCCGTCGTCGGCGTGGGTGCCTACGGCGACATCGCCGTGTACAACAACAGCGGCTCGATGCACGTCGTGATCGACATCGTCGGGTTCCACGGGCCCCGCCCCACCGGCGCCCGGTTCCACCCGTTGAACGCTCCGGTGCGGGTGCTGGACTCCCGGCCCGCCTCGCAGGTCGGTCCCTACGCCACCCCCTGGGCCGGAGGGCAGACCCGCACCCTGACCGTGGCCGGCATCACCGTCACCCCGACGACCGGCAGCCCCGTCGACATCCCCGCCGGCACCGCCGCGGTGGCGTTGAACGTCACGGGGGTGTTCCCCACCCAGGCCACGCACCTCACGGTGTGGCCCACCGGGCGGGTCATGCCCACGGCGTCGAACCTGAACCTGCCGGCGGGGGACGTGCGCCCCAACCTGGTGATCGCCAAGGTCGGCCTCGGCGGCCAGATCTCGATCTTCAACAACGCCGGCCAGACCCATGTGGTGGCCGACCTGGTCGGCTACTACCAGCTCGCCCCCGGTGGCCTGGTGTACACGTCGCTCACCCCCACTCGGGTACTCGACTCCCGACCCGGCTCCCAGATCGGCCCGTACTCGACGCCGTGGGGTCCGGCTGCGACGCGTGCCGTGCAGGTCGGCGGCATCGGCTCCGTCCCCGCCTACCCGGGCACGGTCGTGGTGAACGTCACCGGCGTGTTCCCCACGCAGGCCACGCACCTGACGGTGTGGCCCAACGGGCAGAGCATGCCCGTGGCCTCGAACCTGAACCTGCCCGCCGGTGACGTGCGCCCCAACCTCGTGATCACCCGCGAGGAGTCCGACTGGATCGCCATCTACAACAACAGCGGTGCCCTCCACGTCATCGCCGACGTCGCGGGCTACTTCCACGCCTGACCCGCCGCGTCGGTCGGCGTGACCTCCGCTCCGGGACGTGCCCCCGAAGGCGACGAGATCGTCCGTCGTCGTCGACGGGTTCGCCCTGACGGGAACGGCGCCGTCATCGCCGGTGGACCCATGCTCACCGGGCACGCGTTGGACGAGGACGACGAGGTGCGTCTGCGGGCCGGATCCAGGCCGTACGGGTCGAGCGGGATCTCCTCGCAGGCGACGAGGCTTCGCTGCGCCGGCTGCTGATCGACCGGCGCGGACGGCGCACCTCGGCCACCGAGATCATCGAGCGGCTGTTCGCTCCGGCGTTGCGGTCCGTCGACCCGGGCTGGATCCGACCTGCCTCGTGTCGTCGTCGGTACGGTCGGTGTGCCATGGCTGCCGTCGACACCGCACTGCTGGGTCTGCACCTGTTTGCGACGGCGGCCATGGTCGGTCTGATCTGGTTCGTGCAGGTCGTCCACCACCCGGTGTTCACCTCGGTGGGCGCCGATCGGTTCGTCCGCTACGAAGCCGAGCACCAACGGCGCACGGCCTGGGTGGTGGGACCGTTCATGGCGGTCGGGGGGGTCACTGTGTTGGCGATCGCCGGGTTCCTGCTCGAGGAGGTCGGCACGATCCTCGCCGTGGTGGGTCTCGTGCTGCTGGCGGTCATCCACGCCAGCACGGTGTTGGCGCAGGTGCCGGCCCACCGACTGTTGTCCGCCGGGTACGACCCCACCGTCGCCGCCCGGCTGGTCTGCGGCAACTGGGTGCGCACGGGGGGCTGGTCGGCGCGGGGTGTCGTGGCCGTGGCCATGTCGAGGGCGGCGGTACCGGCATGAGCGGCGACCCGGGGGCCGCTCCACCCCCGGCGGTGCTGCCGCCCCTGGTCGTGGACCGGGTCAGGTGGCCGGTGATGGTGCAGCACTGGTCCGATGTGGTCTTCCTGCACTGGGCGTACGACCCCGCTGCGGTGCAACGACTGCTTCCCGACGGCGTGCACGTCGACGTCCACGACGGCTCGGCCTGGGTGGCGTTGGTGCCGTTCCGCATGGAACGGCTGGGTCTGCCCGGCCTCGGCCCGCTGCCGTTGGTGTCGACCTTCCCCGAGGTCAACGTGCGCACCTACGTCTGGTCGGGCCGGCGACGAGGTGTCTGGTTCTTCTCGCTGGACATCGACCGGATGTTGCCGACGATCGTGGCCCGCACCGCGTATGCCCTGCCGTACTGCGCCGGCCGGGTCGAACACCTGCGGGTCGCCGACGTCGTGGCCACCCGTGTCGAGCGCCGTTGGCCGCGTCCGGCCCCGACCGCCCACGCGGAGATCGTGGTCCGCATCGGTGACGAGGTCGCTCCCGACGAGACCGATCACTTCCTGACCTCCCGGTGGGGGCTCGTGTCCGCTGGCCGGCGAGGTCGGCTCCGCCATGCGGCCGTCGACCACCCGCCCTGGCCGCTGCACCGCGCGGACCTGGAGCACCTCGAGGAGTCGCTGCTCATTGCGGCCGGGCTGCCGGCGCCGGTCGGTGTGCCGCGGGTGTTGTGGTCGCCGGGGGTCGACGTGCGGGTCGGCCCACCGAGGTCGCTCCCGTCACCCTGATCCGAGTCCGGCGGGTCGAGGGACGTGTGCACGACCCGGGCTCGTCAGCGCTTGGTCGCCCCGGGTCCGGAACCTGGGCGACCGGGGTACGGCTGATCACCGCTCCTGTCCGGTGCCCCGGTCGGGCCCGCGGCGCCGACTCGCACCCCGCTACACCCGGAAGCGGTTGATCGGCGGGTTCACGGCCTCGCTGATCGTGTAGTAGCTGCGGCTGTCGGCCGCGAAGGCGATCGCCTCGCCCTGCGGCTCGGCCTTCACGGCGCCGAGGACGGCCGTTCCCGCCAGGGCCGCGGGGACGGACTGGCCGCTGTCGCGCCAGTACAGGCGGACCTGGCCGTAGGTGCGCAGCGCGACGAGGTCGCCGTCGAGGGCGATGTCGGCGCCGGTCACCAGGTTCGCGAAGCCGAGGCTGATCGATCCCTCCGCCGTGAGCACGGTCGTCGAGCCCGCCGCCAGGTTCGCCGGAGCGCGGTACAGCTCGGCGACGCCCGACAACGCCTTGGTGACGATCCACAGCTCGCCGGTCGCGGGATCGACGAAGAAGGCCTCCGCGTCGCGGGCGCCGTCGGGGTAGGTGAACGTGAGGCGGTCGGCGGCCAGCGGCACGCCGTCTCCAGGTGGCGTCGACGTGCTCACAGCCGGCTCGAGCGCCCGGTAGACCTGCACCGAGGTGCGGGTCGCAGCGTTGTCGCCGATGTCGGCCAGGTAGAGGTAGGTCTTGTCGGCCGCCGGTCCCGGTCCGAGGCCCATGTCCTCCCAGTCGACAGCGTCGGCGCCGGTGAGGGCGAACGTGCCGAGGTGCGCGCCGGCCGTCGTCATGGCGAACACGCGTGCGGTGTCCCCCGAGTCGTTGTGGGCCCAGATGACGCCGGCGTTGTTCCGGCTCACCGCGATGCCCGAGGTCTCGGTCAGCGCGCCCGACGCCACGGTGCCGGTGCTCTCGGTGACGAGCGTGCCGGCCTTGGCGGCGTCGAACAGCGCCTTGGCGCTGCAGCCGCTCGCCACGAGCGCCAGAGCGATCGCCAGCGAGAGGACGGCGATCGCGCGCCGAAGGCGGCGCGTGCGGTGGCGGGGGGAGGAGTCGGTCGTCGAGCCGGTGTGCAGGGCCATCGGGGGAGCGTAGCCCCGGCGCTCGCGGCCGGGCCTGGCGTACCAACGGTCGGCGCGTTCCGCCTGCGTCGGCCGGGAGCGGTTGCGCCTCCAGCGCCAGTGGGTGGTGACCCGGACGGTCGTCCAGATCGCCGAGCCGAGCCTCTGGGGGCACCGTCGTCAGACGTCGTGATCCCCGGCAGGGCCCCAGCCGTGCTCCCGGACGAGGCCGACGAGGATGCCTTCAGGCTTGCTGGGGTCGTGGCCCGACGCGTGGACCGGGGCGCCTCGGTGATCGGCGATCACCCGGGGCGCACGGATGCGGGTGCGCTTCCGCCGCCCGGCGCCGACGGGTGGATCCTCGACTCGAGGGCAGGCGACGACCGCGAGCGATGCGCGGAGGCGACTCACCCCAGGGCGGCCCATGCCTGCTCCGCCAAGAGGGCGATCTCCCGACTCGTGATGGCGCTGTCGACCTGGCGATCGCAGAGCACGGCGATCGTGAGCCGTCGACGGTCGTCATGGATCATGGCGACGTCGTTGACGACCCCGTCCAGCGAGCCGGTCTTGTTCGCGATGGCGGTGTCCTCCGGGAGTCGTGCCCGGATCCGGGTGTCCCGGAGTCCGTTGTGGAGGGCGTCGCCGAGCCAGGCCGCCGTCGCGGGGCTGCAGGCCAGCGCGATCAGCCGTGCCGCCTCAGCGGCCGTGGTGACGTTGCGCCGACCCGTGGGCGACAGGTGCTGGTCGTCGAAGCCGACGACGAGCGTCGTGGCCTCGAAGCGGTGACGTCGGAGGAAGTGGTTGACCTCGTCGATGCCGACGCGCTCCACCAGGTGCTGCGCCGCCCGGTTGTCGCTGGTGAGGAGGGCGAGACGTGCGAGGTCCCGCAGACTGAACGCGTGCGCCGGATCGAAGGCGGCGAGCACGCTCGGGAAGCGGCTCGAGGGAAGCTCGCTGACCCGCACCCGCTGGTCGAGGTCGATGCGCTCGCGTTGCGCGAGGTCGGCCACGGCCAGCACCAGAGGGAGCTTGAGGAGGCTCGCTCCGGGTCGGAGCGCCTCGGCCCGTCGGTGGATGTGGTGGCCGCCGTGCACCTCGAGCACCACACTCCGGCCGCTGTCGTCGCTGCTGAACGCGCCGACGATCTCCTCGAGCTCGGCGATGGTCGCGGGCTTCACGATGGAGCACTCGTCGTGTCCGGATGGATGTGGTAGCGGAGCTCGGTCAGGTCCGTGTGCAGGATGGTCCGGGTTCGGTCGAGCCCGTCCCAGGTCCACCCGGCACGCTCGTAGAAGGCGCGGGCGCGTCGGTTGTCGGCGAGCACCCACACCACGATCTCCGCCGCGCCTGCAGCTGCCAGCATGCGCTCAGCGGATCGCAGCAGCTCGAGTCCGATGCCCTGTCGCCACCGCTGTGGGTCGACCATCAGGGTGACGACCTCGAAGCAGCGGCACGGGAGCGCTCCCTCGACGGCCGTCACGACGAACCCGGCGACCGTGTCGTGGAGGGTCGCCACGATCGTCGCGTCGGTGGTGCTGGCCGGGTGCAGGAGCTGCTCACGCCAGCGCGGCGCCCGCGACGCCGCCGTCACCGTCGTCAGGCGAGCCGCTGGGAGGATGCCGGCGAACCCCTCACGCCATGCGGCCGCATGGATCTCGGCGACCCGGTCGGCATCTCCGGGCTGCGCCGGTCGCAGGGTGAGGTCGCTCACCATGCCAGCAGGTCGTCCCTCGAGACCACGCGCACCGTCGTGGCGCCGGCGGCGAAGGCGTCGAGGGGATCGACGACGACCCGTCTCCGACTCGTGGACGCGTGTGCGATGAGCGGCGCGCCGCGGCCGTCGTGCCCGACGAACAGGCCGACGTGGCACGTCGATCCCGACTCGGTGCCGACGAGGTCGCCGATGTGGCGCACCGCGCGCTCGTCGCCGAGCAACTGGTCGTGGGAGTGGCGAGGGATCACCTTGTCGAAGGCCCGTCGGTAGACCCGCCACACGAACCCCGAGCAGTCCATGCCGCGTCGTGTGGTGCCGCCGAGGCGGTAGGTCGTGCCCAGGTAGCGCGCAACGGTGTCGGACAGGTCGGCGCGCCGGTGGGGACGACGCATCGGGGGTGGAGCGACCTCTGCGTCATCGACTTCGCCCGGCATCCAACCCACGACCCCCGCGACGGTACGCACGAGCGAGGCGTGCTCGGTGTCGACGAGGACCTCGACGGGGCCGTCGGACGACACGAGCTCCGAGGTCACCTCGGTGTCACGCTCGTGGCCGGGCATCCGCCGGTACAGGAGGGACGCCCGCTCGCGGGGAGCACGCCACCGATGGGTCCGCAGCACGGTGAGCCGGTCGTGGGTGATGCGTTGTTCGGCGGGGACGACGGCCCGGACCTGGTCGAGCAGCGCACGCAGGCGGCGTTCGGTGACGACCCAGCCGTCGATGCGCACGGCGTTCCGATCGGTCCTCACGGACACCTCGGAGCCCGCCCAGCCGAACCGGCTGTGCAGGTCGCGCTCGGCGGCGTCGAGGGTCGCCTCGAGGTCGGCTTGCAGCCGCGCCGTGGGGGAGGCGTCGGGCACGGCGCTCAGCCTCTCGCCGCGTGCGTCGACGCCTGGTGGACTGCCGCGTCGAACCAGACGGCGGCGACGAACGCTCGGCTCAACAGCGTCAGCGGCCAGTAGGCGGCGGCCGGGTCGAGGTCTGCCGGCGGGACCAGACGCTCGACGTCGATCGCCGTCGAGACGGCGTTGCAGGCCTTGGTTCGTTCGGCGACCTCGTGCTGCAGCGCCCGGTCGGCGACCAGCGCGTCGATGTGGCTGTGTCCGAGGCCTCCGCGTCGGACGGGCACCGCCCCGAGTGGGCCCCATGCCGCTTCGTTGCACATCCGGTGGACGCGCTTGCCGGCCCGCAACTCGACCGGCAGGCCGGCGTAGTGCTCGACGAGCGTGACGTCGTACCAGGGGGTGTTGACCCGCGCCCGGTTGGCCAGGGCTGCGCGGTTGACGTTCCAGAGCCGGAACCGGATCTCGTGGGCGATGCGGTCGAAGCTCCGGTGCCACGGCTCGCCAGGCCGGGGCTCGGCGAGGCACTCGATCTCTGTCCACGCGTCGACGAGTTGCTGCGCCTGGTCCGGCACGGCGCCGATCGCGGTCAGGACCGTCGGGGGGATGGGTCGAGAGGCGACGGCCTCCACGAGTGGCCCCGGCGGGGGCGCGACCGTCGGCAAGCCCGTCGAGAAGGCGTCCGTGCCCAGCCAGACGGCGCCCTCAACGATGCCGTCGACCATGTCCGGTCCGCCGGGCAACGAGGCGAGCAGGTTCTCCGTCGGGTCCCCGACGAGGGTGGCCCATCGGTGCGCGCCCTCGACGAGCAGTTCGTAGGTGAGAGGCAGGACGCGGTGCTCGATGCCCGCGATCGTGGCGAGCTGCCGAGCGAGGTCGACGTCGGGTGTCCCCCGTCCGCCATAGGTGTAGGCCTCGATGCGGGCGGCGTCTCCGTCCCGGAGCAGGCGGTGGAGGATGGCGCGGGAGTCGTACCCGCCGCTGAGCAGGACCGCCTCTCGCTCGCCCCGACCGGTCAACCGCCGGACCGCCTCGTCCTCGAGGGTGGAGACGGTGTCGAGCGCAGCGGAGAGCTCGACGTCGGTGTCTTCTGCGTGCTCGGTCCCGCCGAAGCTCCACCACCGAACCGAGCTGCCCGACGTCAGGTCGAACCAGGTGCCGTAGGGCAGGCGATCGACCCCCTCGAGGATCGATCGGTCGCCGGGGATGAACCCGAGGAGGAGCAGCTGCAAGAGGGCCCGCCGGTCGAGCTCGGGGGTGCGGCCAGCCGCTGCCGCCGCCCGTCCCGGCGCGCTCGCCGCCGCCGTGCCGTGGGTACCCGTCGTCACGAACACCGGCTCGCCGGCGAACCGGTCCGTCGCCACCCAGGCTCCGCCCTGCGCGTCCGTCGCCACCGCGACGAAGCTCCCGTCCCAGGCGTCCAACGATGCCGGGGCTCGCGAGCCGGTCGACCAGCTGCTCCGGCCCCGGGGGATGGCGAACGCGTGCCCGAAGAAGAGCAGCTCCGTGTCGCCGCCGCCCCGAGCCCGGGTCGTCGTGCCGGCAGTGCCGTGGCGCCGGATGGATCGTGACCCTGATCGGGACCCGCGGCCCTCGCCCGTCGCGGGCACGGTCACGACGAAGCTCGTCGAGTCGCCCGTCGCGATCACCGGCGGCTCCCGCCGACCCGAGCGGAGGCGGTCGGCCCGCCTCGGCCGGCCGCCTCCTGCACGGGTGGCTCAGAGGTTGTAGTCACCGCACGTGACGAATGAGTGCGATCGCAGCACCCGAGCGGTCTGCAGGTCGCTGAGCTGGTTCGGCGTCAGCCCGAACTTCAGCAGCGAGTCCTGGCTCACGACGTACATCTCGCCTTTTGCGCCGACGAAGCCCTCGACGTCGTCCACGTCGGGGACCTCGTCCAGGTCGGTGATGGAGATCGTGACCCCGGGGAGCTCGATCTCGTCGCTGTTCTCGGTCATGGTTCTCGAACCCTCTTCCTGGTGTAGGTGGCTGTCGTCAACTCGCCGCGCGTCGCCGGCCCACATCGTGACGCTGTCGTCGACGCGGGGTTACAGCTCCTCCGTGGCGGAGTCGTGGAAGATCGGCGAATCCGCCTCCGCCGCTGCCACTCCCGGCGCGACCGCCGTGTAGCCCGCCGATCCGGGCGCGGGGACGCCGTCGACGGGTCCGACCGTCCAGCTCTCCTCGCCAGGGCGGAGGGGTCGTTGGAACGCCAGCCACGCGCCCGTCGCCTCGTCGACGAGCACCAGCAGCGCGGCCTCGGTCAGGTCGTGGTTCTGGAGCCACAGGGCGCCCGCGGCGAGCAGGCGTTCGCGACGATCGTCCGGCTCGGTGTCGTCTCGGAGCGCGAGCAGCGGGCTGTGCCAGATCGGCAGATCCTGGTGCGCCGACGGTGGCACCTCGCTCGTGAGGTAGAGCAGATCCAGGCAACGGCGCCGCCGGTGTCGTTCGTCTAGCACGGGCGCACCACGAGCTCGATCGCCCGGATGTCAGCGACGATCGCCGCCGCGGAGCGCTGGTGGTCCCGTTCGTAGCAGATGCTCGCGACGTCGGTGAGGGCCGACACCCGCGCCAGGTCGCGCAGCGCCGACGCCGAGGGCGAACAGCCGTGGGTGTCGAAGTAGAGCTCGTCGCGCTCGTCCCACTCGTAGCTGCCCAGGTGGCACCGGACGGCCGTCATCGAGCGCAGCAGCGGGTGCCACGCGGTGACCGGAACCACGTCGTTCTCCTGCGCGGCCCGGGCATTGGAGACGTCGAAGAGCAACCCGCAGCCGGTCCTGGCCATCAGCTCCGCCACGAAGTCCACCTGGCGCACGCCCGCGGGCGTCGTCGATGCGTAGTTCTCCACGAGCAGCGGCTGTCCGATCGCGTCCTGGTACTGCTGCACCCGTTGGGCGGCCGGCGCGGTGTCGTCGTAGGTGAGCTCGAGCGCGCTGTAGGCGTGGACCGGACCGATCCGGAAGCGGCCGAGATGGTCGGACACGTAGACGGGCTGCAGCCGGCGCACGAAACGGGTGAGACGGTCGAGGTACCCGGTGACGTCCTGTGTCGGGCGCTCCAGGAATCGCGACCACATGATGTGGAGTGCAACGTCGTCGGCCAGGTCGGCGAACATCTCCGCCACGAGCGCGGGGTCGAGGTGCCAGAAGTTGTCGAGGAACACCTCGACGAGGGGCAGACGCCCGCCACCGGTCAGCTCGGCGACGACCGCTCGGTACATCGGGAAGTCGGTCGGGTTGTTCACCGAGAGCGTGACGACCGTGTGGGACTGCATGCCGCTTCAGTCCGCCGGTCTCAGCAGTCGATCGACGTGGCGGCGGAAGTCGACGACGACGTCGAGCGCCTGCGCGTCGTCCACACCGTCGCCCCGGCTGGTGAGTACCGGGTAGCGGTCGGTGGCCTGGTCGGCGCGGCGCAGGAAGTCGCGGGCCCACTCCTCCACGAGGAGGCGGAAGCCATCGACACCGAGTTGCTGGTGCAGTTCGGGTTCCTGCCGCGGAAGCACCACGCCGGCGAGGTACCCGATCGCCACGCGATCCCAGTCCGGTTCGCGCCGGAGCGTCGGCGTCACGTCCAGGAGCTTCTCGAGACGGTCCAGGTCCAGGTGGTAGTCGTCGACCCGGTTCGACCAGCCGGCATCGGTGTGCTCGACGACGACGGTCGCCGCGTGGTCCAGCAGGGGGAGGGCCGTCTCGAGCATCCGCCAGACCGGTTCGGCGACCGGTTCGGTGTGCCCGTCGTGCAGCAGCCCGCTCCGGTCGATGGTGACGCCGGACAGGTGCACGACGTCGACGGTGCGCAGGTCGACCCGACCCAGCAGGACGAAGGGATCGACGCCGGCGTTCGACGCGTTCATGTAGAGATGAGCCAGGTCGAGGATCTGCCCGACACCCGACGCTCGGCACACGTCGTTCACCGCGTCCACTGCCTCGACGACGAGACGAGGAGCCCCGTCGTAGTAGTTGGCGTTCTCGACCAGCAGCGGTCGATCGACGGCGGCTCGCAGCTCCTCGACGAGTTGCTGCACGGCTCGGAGAGCGGCCGTGGCGGCGGGGAAGGGGTTGCCGAACCCGAACTCCCCGAGCCCCCCGCGGTACGGGCCGCACAGGTGCATGCCGACGCTCGTCGCGTCGCCGTGCTCGACTGCCGCCCGGACCTCGGCGCAGAACGTCGACCGCACCGAGTCGGGCTCGAACCAGGGGGCGCGGGCGAGGTGCAGCGAGACGTCTCGGGTCGCGAGCGGTTCGCTCCACCGGAGGGGCCCGCCGACCACGTGCATCCCGGCCTCGACGTAGGTCACGTCCGCAGGGAGCGGCAGCGAGCCGTCGAGCATGCCGACGCTGAAGCCGAGGCCCCGCCGGTGCTCCGTCACGTCTCCTCCTTCCCTGGTTCCGGTGCACCGGACGCCGGGGCACGACGCCGGTTACAGATCGGCGCGGGAACGGACGGGGCGGGTCGGCACGACACGAGCCCACACGTCCACCGCCTTCCCCCCTCGGCACTACGTACGGACGGGTCGCCGACGGGCATCACGCAGGGGAGATCGACGGTCGACCAGCCGGGTCGATCACGGTGAGGCGACCCCGGGGTGGGCCCGAGAGCGGGTGTGGTGCCGTGGCTCGATCGGTGGTTGTCCGTCGATCCGGCACCCCACCACGGCCGAGGATCGCACGCATGTCGGCTCTCGGCATCGGAGCCTCGGTCGTGACCGGTGGCGACGTGCGTTTCGCGACGCCCGCCTCGACGACGTCCTCGACGAGATCCGGGTGTTCTCCCCGAGCCTCGTTCTCGGCTTGACGCGGCCGGTCGCCTGCCGATCCGAGCTCGAGGGGACTGCGGTGAAGCCCCGCACTCCCGGCGACCGGGTGAGCAGCAGGGGTGGCGCCTCGGCGTCGCTGGTGTGCTCACGTCGGGACGGGTGTGCAGATCGGCGTGCAGATCGACGTGCCGGTTGTGCAGGCCCAGCCGGGTGGTGAGCCGGTCGGGATGCAGGCAAAGAGCCTGCACTCGTTCGCGGCACGGGTCTGCGCCGACGTGGAGGCGGTGCAGGCTCCAGGTGGTCGGGTCGGCTCTCAAGCCCGAGGGTCTCCACGGGAGCCAGGGCGGTTCACCCGTCAGATGACTGGCTGGTGAGGCCGCTACGGACTGATGTCGCGGCGGCGGTCGAAGTCGGCGGTGGCGTCATCCTGATTGTGGACGAGCACGACATGCACCGCCTCGCGGCGGCGTGCCCCGACGTTCACGTCGCGTCGGTCTGATCGAACGGCGGGGAGGCGTCGTCGACCGTCGCGTTCGGGGCCACGCAGGCCCGCGGGGCGCGTCACTCGACGCGGCCCATCGTCGGCCACGCCGACCGACACGCCGCTGTCACCACGCCTGAGCCCCGTGATCGCTCACAACCGACGCTCGGTTCTACGCTCGGCTCAGTGTCACGCCGTCGAGCCGCCGCCGGGACTTTGGGGCGCCTCGAAGCCGGAGCGGCCCGCCGCGGGGACGCCTCGCGCGGCATCGTGCCCGTGGCTGGCGCAGCGGCGGGGTGGCGCTTCGGCCGGTCGCTGCTCAGCCGCAGTCGACGGCCACCGACAGGGCGGCGCAGACGTCGCGCATCCGGTCGTCGCTGAGGCGGCCGAGGCGGTCGACGAGGACGCCGAGCGACACGCTCGTGACCGAGTCGAGGTTGACGGCACTCCGCCGTGGGATCGGATCGACACCCGGTTCGAGCACGGCTTCGCTGGGCAGGCCACGGATGGTCGTGGTGCACGGAGCCACGATGGCCCGCCCGAGGCGAGGGATGGCCGCGTCGCGGCTCAGCACCGCGACGGGTCGGCGGCTGGTCTCGGGCAGCTCGCACCACCAGAGCTCCGCGCGGCGGGGATGGTCGTTCACGACGTGGCGGCAGCGGCCCGGAACGAGGCGAGGTCGCCCCATTCGTCGGGCTCGTCGAGTGGATGCTCGTCGTAGGCGGCGTAGGCACGGTCGATCTCGGCACGCCGATGCTGGGCCAGGAGCGCATCGAGGGCCCGGTCGAACAGTGCGGCGTCCGACGGGGTTTGGGTCAGCCGGCGAGCGGCTGCGAGGAGCTCCCCGTCGACCGTCGTGCTCACCCGTATGCGTGCCATGGCATGACTATCCCACTGCTCTCGAGTGACCACAACGCCGACACCCGGCGACGGGACCGAGCGGCGCGTCCGCGAGAGGCGGGCTGTCTCCGGGTGCTTGCCGCGTCCGAACTCGACGACGTTCGGGGTGCGGTTCTCGGCCCTTGATTCGCCCTGCAAAACGGCCGCCCGAAGGACCCTCGCCAGGAC